>JBATPI010000224.1:0-4465 GCA_049291415.1 Paracoccaceae bacterium
GCCTTTGGCGGGCTGAACGCGGTTCTGGCCTTGCGCGCTTTGTAGCGACTCCGGCCCATGCGGTCAGCACGGGCCGGGATCTGTGGATCAGTTGGCCGGGTCTGCCGGAGCAGCCGCGGGATCTGCCGGAGCAGCCGCGGGGGCGGCCTTGACTGCGGCATCCGCCAGATTGTTCGCGGCCGTTACCGCATCAAACCCTGCCGTGAACCCTTTGAGTGAGGTTTTCAGCACAACCTTTTGATCGGGTGCGACAAATGGAACGATCATCAGCTCGGCAGCGGCGCCTTTTTTCAGCATTGCAACCTCTTCGGCGGTAAAGCCGATGCGGGCGACACAGCCAACATTGGCACAGAAGGTAAAGGGATAGGCCCGCGGTTTGTTGGTATCAACCGTGATCGTCAGACCAGCGGTCAACAGCGTCTCCAGTGGCGCGATGAAGGTGGCACCGGCCACAGCCGGCCCCTGAGCCCCCTCGGGCAGCGAAAACAGCGAGAATTCCGCCACCGCGTTGCCCTGTTCATCTTTCATCAGCTGATACAACTGGCAGGGATCTGCGCCGGTATCGGTCTTGACGCAGCGCTGCTCCCACGCCTCAAAGGTGGCGGCGGTGTAGCTGTCACCGGCGCCAGCGGGTTGCCCCACCTCGGCCCCGATGACCAGCCCGTCGGTGCTGGCGGCACCGCCGTCAATTGTGGCGGGTGCGTCAGTGGCGGGCGCGGTTTCCTGGGCCCCGGCCTGCAGGGCCAGGCCCAGCGACAGCGCAAGCGCCAAAGAAGTGATCTGCATGGTCTTCATCTTTGGTTGATCCTTTGATCCGTCCGGATGTTGTCTCGCGCGCTGCTTATCATGTGCGGGCGGCCGAGTCAGGTCAGAAAACCGCGATGGGCAAGCCTTTGCCAAAGCAGATAAAAGGCGCGGGAAAGGGGGGACAACTGGGGGGGCGATGGGGGGCAGCGCTAGGTCTTTGACCGCGCGGCCGCTGAAAAAGCAAAGGGCCAGCGGAAGCTGACCCTTTGCCTGTATTTTTTGCTCCCCGTCGGACTGGCCGACTTCATTGTCACGAACGGTATTGCTGTTTTTCGCAGCCGTCAACGGTTTTTTGACGGCCCATCGGTCACGGGGTGCCCGATCGGAACCACATATCCGGGCTGTCACGGCGGGGCGAACCATGTATGTTTGCGCCGCGTGGGCGGCCCTTGGGCCAACCGGCGGGTGCAGGTGCAAAGGGGCGGACAGTGGCGGATGCAGAGACCATTTTCGTAGGCGGTGGCGGTGAGGGCTATGGCCTGCCGCAAGATCTGCTGTTGAAATTCGGCAACCGGCACGGGTTGATCGCGGGGGCCACCGGCACCGGCAAGACAGTAACGCTGCAAATCCTGGCCGAAGGGTTTTCCGCCGCCGGGGTTCCGGTTTTCCTGTCGGACGTCAAGGGCGATCTGTCGGGCATCTGTCAGGCCGGAAGTGCGCAGCATAAGCTGCATGAGCCGTTCATGAAGCGCGCCGCGACCATCGGGCTGGATCTGCAATACCGCGCCTTTCCGGTGACGTTCTGGGATCTGTTCGGCGAAAAGGGCCATCCGATCCGCGCCACGGTGGCCGAGATGGGCCCGCTGCTGCTCAGCCGTCTGATGGAGCTGTCAGAGCCGCAAGAGGGCGTCCTGAACGTCGCCTTCCGGCTGTCGGACGAAGAAAAGCTGCCGCTCTTGGATCTGAAGGATCTGCAGGCGCTGCTGACATTCATCGCCGAAAACGCCACGGCTATTTCGGCCCGCTACGGGTTGGTGACCAAGGAATCGGTCGGCGCCATTCAGCGTCGCCTTCTGGTCCTGGAAAACCAGGGCGGGGCGCAACTGTTTGGCGAACCGGCGCTGGCGCTGTCTGACCTGATGCTCTGTGACGCCAATGGCGCGGGGCGCATCAACATTCTGGCGGCGGATAAGCTGATGAACAGCCCGCGGCTGTATTCCACCTTTTTGTTGTGGCTGCTGTCGGAGCTGTTCGAGACGCTGCCCGAGGTGGGCGACCCGGACAAGCCAAAGCTGGTGTTCTTTTTCGACGAGGCGCATCTGCTCTTCAAGGATGCCCCCAAGGCGCTGGTGGCCAAGGTGGAACAGGTGGCGCGCCTGATCCGGTCAAAAGGCGTGGGGATCTATTTCATCTCACAGAACCCGGCCGATGTGCCGGATGATATTCTGGGCCAGCTGGGCAACCGGGTGCAGCACGCACTGCGCGCCTTTACCGCCAAGGACCAAAAGGATCTGCGTCTGGCGGCGCAGACCTATCGCCCGAACCCGGCCTTTGCCATCGAAGACGCGATCCGCGACGTCGGCACCGGTGAGGCGGTGACCTCATTTCTGGAACTGAAGGGCATTCCCGGCGTGGCCGAACGCACGCTGATCCGCCCGCCCAGTAGCCTTTTGGGCCCCTGTGACGATGCCGCGCGGCTGGCGACGATTGCCGGATCACCCGTGGCCGGCAAGTATGAGGCGCTGGTTGACCGCGACTCGGCTTGGGAAATGCTGCGCCGTCGCGCTGAGCAGGCCGCACAGAACGCCGAAGAGGCCGCAGCGCCAAAAGGCGGGATGCAGCTGGATCTGAACGAATTCAACCAGGGCCGCCGCTATGATGGCGGGCCGACCGGGCGCAAGACAGCCGCGCCGAAAAAGACCAGCTCCAGCCGGTCGGATTCGGTGGTGGAAACCTTTGCCAAATCGTTCGCCCGCCAATTGGGCAGCAAAAGCGGGCAATCCATCGTGCGCGGCGTGCTGGGAACGCTGTTTGGCAAAAGCCGTTAAAGCGGGCGCACCTTCAGCTTGGTCAGGCGGTTTTCCCGCCGTGACACCACCTCGAACCGAAAGCCGTGAAAGCTGAACAGCTGGCCTTCGTTCGGAATCATCTGCGCCTCATGGATCACCAGCCCGGCGACGGTGTTCGCCTCATCGTCGGGCAGTTGCCAGTCCATCGCGCGGTTCAGATCGCGGATCGTCATTGCGCCATCGACCAGATAGGCGCCGTCCTCGGTGCGTTTCAGGCTGCCTTCCTTGGACACCACGTCGAATTCGTCGGTAATCTCACCGACGATTTCCTCCAAGATATCCTCCAGAGTGATCAGCCCCTGCAAGGTGCCATATTCATCGACGACCAGTGCGAAATGCGTGCGGCGTTTCAGAAATTCGCGCATCTGTTCGTCAAGGCTGGTGGTTTCGGGGATGAAATAGGGCTTCATCGCCACCTTGGCGATGTCCAGTGATTGCAACCCATCATGCGAGCTGGCGGTGCCGCGGACCAGCCGGTCGACCTCTCGCAACAGGTCTTTGGCGTGGATGACGCCAAGGATGTTGTCGTCAGAGTCGCGAAACACCGGCAGGCGGGTGTGCGGGCTGGCCAGCACCTGGGTCAGGATCTGGTCCGGGGTCTGCGCCGCATCGACCATCTCGATCTGGCGGCGGTGGCGCATGATTTCCTCTACGGTGCGGGCGTTCAGATCCAGGGCACCCAGCAGGCGGTCGCGGTCTTCCTTTTCCACCGCCCCTTCGGAATGGCCCAAGGCGATGGCCCCGACGATTTCTTCACGCAATGCCAGCACATTGGCGGTGGCATCGGCGCGGATACCGACCAACCGCAGCAGGCCGCGCACCAACAGCCGCACCAGCGCAATGATCGGAGAAAAGACCACCGTCATCAGCCGGATCACCGGGGCCACGCGGGCGGCAAAGGGCTCGGGAAAGGTGATGGCAAGGGTCTTTGGCAGCACCTCACCAAAGACCAGAACCAGGGCTGTCATGCCTGCGGTGGCCAGCGCCACGCCACTGTCCCCGAACAGCCGCGTCAGCAGCGCGGTCGCCAGCGATGCCGACAGGATGTTGACGATGTTGTTGCCCAGAAGCAGCGCGCCGATCATCCGCTCGCGATCTTCGGTCACCTGCATGGCGGCAGCGGCCCCGACTGAGCCCTTGTCGGCCTGCGTCTTCAGCTTGGCGCGCGACGCCGCCGTCAGCGCGGTTTCCGAGCCAGAGAAGAACGCCGACAGTAGCAATAGTGCGGCGATGGCGACAGTGGTGATCCAGAAAGCGGTGTCCATTGGGTCCTGTTGGTTGGTGGGGTGGGTGGCAGGGGCGGGGGCAGGGGCAGGGGTCAGCCCGGTTTGCGGGCCAGTGGGTGGTGGGTCAGCACCAGATCTTTCAGATGCTCATCCAGAACATGGGTGTAAATCTCGGTCGTGGCCACATCGGCGTGGCCCAGCAGCGTCTGGATTACCCGCAGATCGGCGCCATGCGCCAGCAAGTGGGTAGCAAAGGCATGGCGCAGGGTGTGCGGCGTGACGGTGGCGGGGTCAAGCCCGGCCAGAGCTGCAAGTGTTTTCAGCATCAGGAAAAACTGCTGGCGGGTCAGATGGCCGGCAGCGCCGCCTGCAGGGAACAGCGCGCGCGGGATCGGCTTGCCGGCGGCGCGCAGGGCTTCGGCC
>JBATPI010000225.1:0-8196 GCA_049291415.1 Paracoccaceae bacterium
CAACGGGGCCTGACGCTGCGCAATCCGCAAAGCTCCGCACCAGTCCCCGTTGCCCAACCCGCCCAAATGGGCAAAACTCAAACCCGGAGTCTCGCTCACGCTGGATAAAAGTTGGGGGCAACGTCAGACGCCACACAGGCTGTCAAGCGACCTGAACCGCTTCCCGGGCAAAACGTGCAATCTCCCTGTTCCGTGCGCCACAGAGAATCTTTGTTTTTGGCCTACGATGGAGATGCTCTGGACATACAAAGTCTACCAAAGAAGATGCCGAGTGGGGGATATAGTGGGGGACGTTCATCCAAGCGATTCAAAGTTTTCTACTAAAATCAATGGATTAAGAGATTTGAATGGCGGACAGTGAGGGATTCGAACCCTCGAGACGGTTCCCCGCCTACACACTTTCCAGGCGTGCGCCTTCGACCACTCGGCCAACTGTCCGTCCCGCGGCTCTTAGCCTGCGGCGCGGCGGGGATCAAGGGGGATTGCGGGCCGAAATCAGCGGGATCAATCAGCCAGCGTGATTGAGATGCGGCGGTTCTGGCGACCCTTGTTCTCGATCTTGCCGATCTCGACCCGGCCGATCTCGGCGGTGCGGGCGACATGGGTGCCGCCGCAGGGCTGCAGGTCGATCTGCTGGGCCCCGTCACCGATACGCACCAGTCGCACTCTGCCCTGCCCCATCGGCGGCCTTACCGACATGGTTTTCACCAGCCCCGGATTGGCCTGCAGCTGGGCATCGGTGATCCATTCGTCGGTCACCCGCAAATCGCGGTCAATCAGCGCATTCAGCGCCTCTTCCAGCGCGGCCACATCCTCGGGCGGATCGGGCATGTCGAAATCCAGCCGCCCCCGCTCGGCCCCGATCTGACCACCGGTAACTGGCAGGGGGACAACGACCGACAGCAGATGCAGCGCAGTATGCACCCGCATGTGGCGGTGGCGACGGGCCCAATCCAGGCTTTGCGTCACCGTTGCCCCGATGGCGGGCATCGCCGCAGGCTCGGCCAACACCAGCGCCACGCCGCCGCCTTCGACCTTGACCGCCGTGGCGATCGGCAGCCGCACGCCAGCCCAGATCAGCCAGCCATTGTCACCGGGCTGACCGCCACCTGCAGGGTAAAACAGGCTGCGGTCCAGCACGATGCCGCCTTCGGGCGTATGGGCCAGAACCTGCGCCTCGGCCGATTGCAGATAGGGGTCATCGCGGAACAGAAGCTGCGTCATCATCCGCTTTGGTCCTTTGGAGCAGGGGGGATAGCCGACTTGGCCTTCGGTCTGCGCACGCGTTTTTTGGGCACTGCCTCGCCCCGCAGTTGCATCATCATGCGGGCGATGTCCTCGACGTTCCGCACCGCCACCTCGCGTTGCGCAAAGGGAATTTCTATCCCTTCGGCGGTAAAGCGTTCAACGATCTGGTGGTTGATGTCACTGCGCACCTGCAAGGAAAAGTTCACATCGCGCAAGATCAGACGAACCTCAAAGTCCATCGAATCCGCCCCAAAGCCCTGAAAGGCGATCACCGGTGGCGGGTTCAGAATGGCCAGCGGCTGCGCCTCGGCGATCTCTTGCAGGATCGCCTCGACCTTGTGGGTATCGGTGCCATAAGCCACGCCTACCGGCACGATCAGCCGCCCCGACAGGGAAAACCGGGTCCAGTTCTTGACCTGCTGGCTGACCAGATCGGCGTTGGGCACCACCACCATGGTGCGGTCAAAGGTCTGCACCCGGGTTGATCGGACCGAGATCGTCTTGACGATGCCCTGCACGCCGCCAACCTCGATCCAGTCGCCTTCGCTGACCGGACGCTCAACCAACAGGATGATACCGGCGACAAAGTTCGACACGATGTTCTGCAGGCCGAAACCGATGCCGACCGACAAGGCACCAGCAACAATGGCCAGACTGCTGAGGTCAATTCCGGCGGCATTGATCGCAATCAGCGCCGCCAGAAAGATGCCGACATAGCCGACACCAGAGGTGACCGCGGTTTGTCCGCCAAGGTCCATTCGGGTGCGCGGCAGGATAGAGTTCTTCAGCGCACCCTGAAACAGCCGTGTGACCATATAGCCCAGGCCAAAGACCATGGCGAACAGCAGAAAACTGGTGGGCGAGATGCGTGTCTCGCCCATCTGAAAACCTTCGCGGAACCGGGTCCACAACTCTGTCAGATCAGAGAACCGCGCGCCCCAGATCAGCGCGAACACCGGAAGCGACATCAGCGTCAGGCCAAAGCCCAACAGCACCGGCACCAGACCTTCGGTGATCGGCACCTCACCGTCCGCGCTGCGCCGCGCCAGAACCAGCGTCCAGACATCGGCCATCAGCCCCTGCACGATGAACAGGATCGTGATCAGCGCCAGAGACAGGATGGCGGGAAAGATCATCGCCTCGGCCGCCGCGATATAGCCAAAGGCGGCCAGTATCGGCCCCAGAATGCCGATCACCCACAGCATCTTGGCCGCCAGCTTCAGCAGCGTCAGCGCATAGCTTTGTGTGTCGGTGTCGCGGTTATGCGACAGCAGGCGGCCCATCCGCCACAGGATCAGACCGCCCGCTACCAGAATCGGAAAAGACATCACCGCGGTGGTGGCATCAGAATATTGCTGCGGCTCCATCGCTTCGGCGCGGATGATGTCGGCCGCGGTGACCAGTCCCAGCATCACCGCCAGGAATCGCCCTTCGGCCCGCCGTTCGGGCAGCATCGGCAGCTCTGCACGGTCGCTCTGCAACCGCGGGAAAGCTCGCCCGCCCAGCCAGGCCGCGCTGAACAGCATCAGTCCCAGGTTCGGCAACACATCATTCAGCCGGGTGCCCACCTCGCCCAGCATGCCCGTAGCGCGCAACGCGTAAGACAGCGCCAGCACGCCCAGAGTTGGCACCACCACCTGCCCCAAAGAGGCCAGCATCGATAGAACCTGCCGCTTCAGCGCCGAACCGCCCTCTTGCAGCCGCTCGGCAAAAACCTCAACCCAACGCCGGGCAAAAATCGTCAGACTGGCCGCCACGCCCAGCAACAGCAGGATCAGCGGCATGTTGTTGAACAGCACCGCCCGGGCGGACGGGGTTTTCCAGTTATCGGCCGTCTCATCCCACAGCCGCATCACCGTGTCCGACAGACCCACCGCCGCCTCGGGCCAGTTCTGCGGGTTCACCGGGGCGGGCCACAGCCGCAGCAGTGCCTGCGCCTGGCGATCGCGCAGGATGCGGTCGATCTCACGGATCACCCCATCGGCACGGCGATAGGCCTCATCCGCGGCAATACCGGGAGCCTGCAGCTTAACCAGTCGATCGGCCAGTTCCTGACGGCGGGCACTGATTTCCTCAGCCTCGGTCTCACCCTCAGCCGGAATTGGGCCCAGCGCGGAAATCTGTTCTTTGACCGTGGCGATGCGCGCGGAATTGGCATTCTGCGCTGACAGGAACAGGGCGCGCCAGTTGGCCATCTGCGCCCGCATCTCTTCCAGACGCGGCACCGCGGTTGAGGGCTTTTCCACCTCGCCCTCGGCCTTGGCCGCCAGCTTGTCCCAATCGGCATAGTTCAGCACCTGTTCGGGTGCCGGGGCCGGATCCTGCGCCAGAGCCAGAGGGGCCGCCGTCAGGCCCAGCACCAGCCCCAGCGTCAAAACCGCCAGAAAAGCGCGAAACGCCTTCATGCGTCTTCAAAGACCGACGGGATGGCGCGGGCCGGGCGATCCAGCCATTCGGGCACCGGCAGACCCTTTTCGCGCAGGAAGGCGGGGTTGTAGATCTTTGACTGATAGCGGCTGCCATAATCGCACAGGATGGTGACGATGGTGTGCCCCGGCCCCATCTCACGCGCCATACGGATCGCGCCGGCGATGTTGATCCCGGTGGATCCGCCCATGCACAGCCCCTCTTCCTGCGCCAGATCAAAGATCACGGGCAGCGCCTCGGCATCCGGGATGCGCCAGCTGAAATCAGGGGTCAGGCCTTCCAGATTCGCGGTGATGCGTCCCTGCCCGATGCCTTCGGTGATAGAACTGCCGGGGCTATCCAGCTGACCCGTGGTATAGAACGCATGCAGGCCCGCACCTTCGGGGTCGGCCAACCCGATCTTGACGCCCTTGGGCTGCAGCGCCATCGCCACACCTGCCAAGGTGCCACCCGAGCCCACCGCGCAGACAAAGCCATCAACCTTGCCATCGGTCTGGTTCCAGATCTCGGGGCCGGTGGTTTCAATATGCGCCAGACGGTTGGCGACATTGTCGAACTGGTTGGCCCAGATCGCACCCTTGGGTTCGGTCTTGGCCAGCGCCTCGGCCAGACGGCCCGAGTAGCGCACATAGTTGTTGGGGTTGCGGTAGGCCGCCGCTGGCACCTGCACCAATTCCGCGCCCGCCAGGCGGATCATATCCTTTTTCTCCTGGCTCTGCGTTTCGGGAATCACGATCACCGTGCGAAAGCCCATGCTGGCCCCCACAAGTGCCAGACCAATGCCGGTATTGCCCGCCGTGCCCTCGACAATCGTGCCGCCCGGCTGCAGGGTCCCCCGTGCCACGGCATCACGGATGATGTATAGCGCCGCCCGGTCCTTGACCGATTGGCCGGGGTTCAGGAATTCGCATTTGCCCAGGATGGTGCAGCCCGTCATCTCGGACGCGCGGCGCAGTTTCAACAGGGGCGTGTTGCCGATAGCCTGCGCCAGATCGCCGTGAATCTGCATGGGTACGCTCCTTTGATCGTTCGCCTTAAGTCTTAGGCAGAAAAAGGCCGGACCTCAAGCCGCTGCCACTGCCCACCGGGTCACACCCATGTCAGCGCCACGCTGCCATTCGGCACCTCATCGGGCAGGCTCTGCACCCCCGACGCCAGTGTCGAAAAAGAAACCCGACGCTGCTGTTGCACAATCTTGCCGCGGGCGAATTGCGCCGCATTATCACCGGGACGCAACGGGTCACGATCCCGGTGCAAGCGGTTGCGCCCCACCTGTAACCAGCGCAGCGGCTTCAGCGGCCCCACACAAGGGCAGATAAAATCCGTCGTCACTGCATACGGAAAAGGGCCGCCCATACGGGCGACCCAAACCTTCCAAGTCAGATGAGCTTTGCTTCATAACCATCTGTTTTCAATAGCGGCCAGAGGGATCAAACCTTCTTCGCTACCATCATCCCGTCGGCCTTCAGCCCGGCATAACACTCATCCAGCGCCTTCGTTGCCCGTTCGATCAGTTGGTCGATCTCAGACGTGGTGATGACCAAAGGCGGCGAGATGACCATCCGCTCGCCCACGGCCCGCATGATCAGGTTGTTGGCAAAGCTGCGCTCGCGGCAGCGATAGCCGACGTCGCCTTCTTCGCTGGCAAACTGCGCGCGGGTTGCCTTGTCCGGCGTCAGGATCAGCGATCCCATCAGGCCGACCAGCTTGGTTTCACCGACCAAGGGGTGATCGGCCAGCGCATGCCAACGCTCGGCAAGGTAGGGGTGGGCGACATCTCGCACATGCTCGACCACGCCCTCTTCCTGGATGATCCGCAGGTTCTCCAGCGCCACGGCGGCGGCGACCGGATGGCCCGAATAGGTGTAGCCGTGGAAGAACTCGCCGCCCTCGGCAATGACCGCCGCCACATCGTCACAAACGATGCTGCCGCCAATCGGGGCATAGCCCGACGACAGACCCTTGGCGATGGTCATGATATGGGGCTTGATGCCAAAGGTCTGACTGGCAAACCAGTTGCCGGTGCGGCCAAAGCCGGTGATGACCTCATCCGCGATCAGCAAGATACCGTATTTGTCGCAAATGCGCTGGATTTCCGGCCAGTAGGTTTTCGGCGGCACGATTACGCCACCGGCGCCCTGAATCGGCTCACCGATAAAGGCCGCGACCTTGTCGACACCCAGTTCATTGATCTTGGTTTCCAACTCACGGGCGCGCAGCAGGCCGAAGTCATCCTCGGTCATATCGCCGCCCTCGGCCCACCAATAGGGTTGGCCGATATGCTCGATCCCGTCGATCTTGCCACCATGGGCGTGGATCGGCTTCATTCCGCCAAGGCTGCCGCCTCCCAGGGTAGAGCCGTGATAGCCATTCCAGCGCCCGATGATCACCCGCTTTTCGGGCATGCCTTTGACCTGCCAATAGCGCCGCACCAGCCGGATGTTGGTGTCATTGGCTTCAGAGCCCGACCCGGCAAAGAACACATGGTTCAGATCGCCCGGGGCCAGTTCGGCCAGCTTGGCGGCCAAAGCAATGGCAGGCACATGCGTGGTCTGGAAGAACGTGTTGTAATAGGACAACTCCTCCATCTGCTTGGCCGCAGCGGCGGCCAGCTCTTTGCGGCCATAACCGATGTTCACACACCACAGGCCCGCCATACCATCGAGGATCTTTTCCCCTTCACTGTCGGTCAGCCAGACGCCCTGCCCCCGCGTGATCACCCGCACACCCTTGGCAGCAAGGCCGGTGGCATCGGTAAAGGGGTGCATGTGATGGGCCGCGTCCAGCTTTTGTAGCTCGGCGGTGGGTAGGTGGTTGGTGATCATGTTCATGGGGAACCCTCGCAGAATCGGTGGGGCATTGGGCCCCGGCTTGGACTGAGTTTAAGGGCAAATCGCGCCGGCTTCAAGAAATTTGATCAAATTATGCGTTCAGTGCATGTTGGTGGCACTGCGCTCGAGGGGCGCTGCCCCTCACCCCGGGATATTTTTGCCAAGATGAAGCTGCCTTTCCCTTCATCTTGGCACAAATAACCCCAAGCGGAGCGGACCCCCAGCCGGTTGGCGCAGCGCGCCAGAGGCGAGACAACAGGCGTGCGGCGCAGCCGCTCAATTCCAAACCGCTGGGGTCAGAGCGTGCCTTCCGACAGCGCTTGGCGGATCTGGTCAATTCCTTGCTGGATGTCGCTTTGTACGGCTGCGGCCAATGCGGCGGCGTCGCCCGCACGCATGGCCACCAGCGCTTCGGAATGGCGATCGGGCAGCGCGGCGCGGCCATAGCGGCCGATCACGGCGCGCAAGGACGGCGCGGCCCGCAGCCAGAGTGAGCGTGCGATATCCACCAGGAACGGCGCTTGCGATGCCTCATAAAGCGCAAAGTGAAAGGCATGGTTGGCGGCCAGATAGTCGGGGATCCGGCCGGCGCCGATGGCCTGATTGACGGCTGCATCCGCCACCGTCAACCGGTCAATCAGGGCGCCATCCAGATGCGCCGCGGCCAGTTCGGCCAGCTTTGGTTCTATCGCCAGCCGGGCAAAGGCCACCTCGTCCAGCATCATGGGTGTCATTTGCGGCACCGCCACCCGGCGGTTGCCCTGCGGCAACAGCGCGCCCTCGGCAGTCAGGCGGCGGATCGCCTCACGCACCGGGGTCATGCCAGCCCCCAGATCCTGGATCAGTCCCTGGATCGTCACCGGCTGGCCCGGGGCCAGGTGGCCATAAAGGATCATGTCGCGCAGCCGCGCATAGGTGACTTCATGCGAGGGCACCTTGCGGTCTGCGCTGGACCCCTGTCCCTTTTGTGATTTGCCACCCGCGTTCATCACTGTCCTTGCATGCTGACCTTTGGCCACTATGCCGCCCACGTCAGGACAATCAAGAGATGATCAAATTTTTGGGTCGCCAGCGGCGGCGCGCAGCCGCGCGCGGTGACGCAAAAGCCACTGAACCGAAAGGATCAGCGGCGCATTGCCCAGCTCACCCGCATCCAGCCGGTCGATCAGATCGTCAAAGTCGACCAGATGGCCACGAATATCCTCGGCCTCAGCCTCAAGCCCGAAGACGCCCGCTGTGCCATCGGGCAACGCGCACAGGGCGACATAGGAAAAGACATATTCTGAACAGGCCGCGGTTGAGGGGTAATAGGCGGCCACCGGTTGCAGATCCCCCAAGGTCAGCCCCGCCTCTTCGCAGGCCTCGCGCCGTGCGGCCCCTTCCGGCGTCTCGCCCGGGTCAATTCGCCCGGCGACCGCCTCCAGTTGCCAGGGATTGACGTCACCGCGCGCCATCGGACCCGTACGGACCTGTTCGACCAAAAGCACCCGGTCGCGGACCGGATCATAAGGCAGCACCGTGACGGCATCGGCTGCGATGAACACCTCACGCCGGACCGGGGGGCTGACGGATCCGTCAAACCGCCGGAATGTCAGATCAAACTCCTCAACCGCGAAAAAGCCGGCAAAAGGCTGATGCAGCGCGCTGCGGTTATAGTCCTTGCGCGCGGTGGCCCGGCGCAGTCCCTGGG
>JBATPI010000226.1:0-38361 GCA_049291415.1 Paracoccaceae bacterium
GAGGGGGGCAGACAGCCCCCCTTTTTCCGTGCAAGGAAGGGCGCATGGCCCCAGTCACGATCCTGATCCTTGCCGCGGGTGCCTCAACCCGGATGGCACCGCGCGACAAGCTGACCGAACTGGTCGAGGGCCAGCCCCTGCTGCGCCGCACGGTGGACCGCGCGCTGGCGACCGGGGCGCCGGTCACCGTGGTGCTGCCGCCCGATGCCGCTGCGCGGCGGGCGTGCATGAAGGGCCTGGCCTGCCAGATTATCACCGCCGCTGATGCCGCCCTAGGCATGTCGGCATCCTTGCGCGCCGGACTGGCTGCCCTGCCCCCGAATTGTCCCGGGGTGATGGTTCTGCCCGCCGACATGCCCGATCTGACCACTGCCGATCTGGCGCTGATGCTGCAGCATTTTGCCCGCGATCCCGGCCGGATCTGGCGCGGTGCATCACCCGATGGCCGCCCCGGCCACCCGGTGCTGTTTCCGGCCGACCTGTTGGCGGCCCTTGCAGCACTCAGCGGTGACGAAGGCGGGCGCACGGTTGTGCGGGCCCAGCGTGACCGGGTGTCCCAGATCGCCCTGCCCGGCACCCATGCGCTGCTGGATCTGGACACCCCGTCCGATTGGGCGGCGTTTCGCGCCCGCCCCCCCGACGTGCCTTAGCGCGCCTCAGGCGGCCAACAGCACCCGCGCCTCATGCGCCTTCAGCGTCAGCCTTGCGGCCGGAAAAGCTACGCCGCTCTGGTCCAGATCGGGAAACAGCGTCAGGATCTCGGTCCGGCGGGCGTCGTCCATCCCCCCCAACATCCGCGCGGCGGGTTGGAAACTCTCGCTCCACACCCCATCCGAGCAGACAATCTCATGCGCGGCGAACATGATGTGGATATAGCTGATGCCGGGCGCCAGATCCTGACGCACGCCCGGCTGACCCAGAAGATGGGTCGCAGCCACCAGCACCTCGGCTTCGGCAAACAGCATCTCGGCGCGCGGCCCCTCGACCAGCATGCGGTGCTGCGGTGAGACGCGCATGTCGCGTTCGGGCAGCCCCCGGCCCATCGCGCCCTTGGCAATCTGCACCGGGCACAAGGCAGGGGTCACCACCAGATCGGCCAGGCTAAGGTCTTTGCGGCCCACCCAGACCAGCGGCTGCAGGCCATTGTCGCGGGTCAGCACCAGATCGCCCGGCTGCAGCGCCTCAACCGGAACTTCGCCGCGGTCGGTCGCGATCAGCGTGCCGGGCGTAAAGCAGGGGATGATCGTCTCGATTTCCGAGAATGTCATCGTGCCGATCACGGTTCCGAAGGAATCCAGAAACTCGACATAGCCGTTTTGGGGGTTCAGCAGATCTTTGTAGATATTGGTGTTGGCCTTGCCCCAGGCCGTCAGGTCCAGCGTGTCAAAGTCAGCGCCGGTGTCGCCACCATCAACGGTATCGCCGATGTCGCCGTAGATGTAGTCTTCGTCCGCGCCGCCATAGATCAGGTCGGCACCCGTCCCCCCGTCCAGTGTATCGCGGCCATCGCCCCCATACAGCCGGTCATCGCCGTCACCGCCGTACAGCAGATCATGCCCAGAGCCACCGTCCAGCAGGTCATTGCCACCGCCGCCTAAGATGGTGTCATTGTCGGCGCCGCCGTACAGGCTGTCATCGCCATCGCGGCCGTCCAGATAATCGTTGCCGGCGTTGCCATATAGAAAGTTGGTGTAGGGGTCAGTGGGGTTAGCCGAAAAACCGTCATAGCCCAGTAGCACATCGTCATGTGCCGAGCCGTAAATGCCGTCCATACCCACCACAGTGTCGCCCTGAGCATGGCCTCCCAACCCGGTTTGCGCGGCAAGATCGACGGTAACTCCGGCATTGGAATCGGTGTAGTCGGCATAGTCCATGCCAGCGCCACCGTTGAAGTAATCCGCCCCGGCACCGCCGTTTATAGTGTCATCGCCCGCGCCACCGATCAGCGAGTCGTCCCCGTCTCCACCAAGAATACTGTCGTTACCGTCCTCACCCAGTAGCGTGTCATTACCGATGCCGCCATAGACCAGGTCGTTGCCGGTTCCACCAAGAACCGAGTCGTCGCCCACGCCTGTCACGATGGTGTCGTTGCCTGCTCCGGCGTCGACATAGTCATTGTCTTGGGGACGGGCGACGAACTGGATGTCCGAGACAAAAATCACCTGACCGCTGGCATAGGTGTTGTTGTAGTCGATCTCGAAATAGGCAACCGGACCGGGAATGGTGATCAGCGCCGAACCCTGCGCGGAATTGGCGCTGTCCGCAGTATTGGCCGCAGTGATCACATTGCCACTGGCCGTGTCATTGCCCGAAATGGTGATGGTGACGGGAACGGCGTTTCCGTCGGCATCATAGGCGGTGATGGTGATGACATCCTGCCAGTTGCCCGACGACATGTCGATGTCGTTCAGGCGAAACTGGACGTTGGTTACCTGGCCGTCATAGGTGGAGGGGCCCGAGAAATCCACCCGCGTCGTCGATGTGTCGCCCGCCCCGGTGCCGGTCAGATAAAGGTTTGAGGTTGGGCTGAAGGTCTCACTTGGGGCCACATAGACAGAACTGGTATCGACCTGAAAACCGGTGGCATTGCCATCATTGGTGAAACTGACCGCGACGTTGACCCCGCCGGTGTCCTGCATTACTCCGCCCGCGATGTTCTGGCCGTTGGTTCCGGCCAGCGTCCAGTTGAAATCCAGGTTTGCAGTGGCAGTGTCACTCGCGCCCGCGTTAATGTAATCGTTGCCAGCGCCTGCATAGATGGTGTCGTTTCCAGCACCCGAAATAATCGTGTTATCCTGGGTATTGCCGGTGATGCTGTCGGCATAGGCGCTGCCGATGACGTTTTCGATACTGAAAAGGCTGTCGATATCGCTGGCCGAAACACTTGCGGTTCCCGAGGTCAGGTTCACCGTCACGCCGTTGCCTGCGTAGGCATAGGTCACCGTATCCGAGCCGTTGCCGCCCGTCAGCGTGTCATTGCCCGCGCCACCCTCCAGCAGATCGTTGCCATCGTCCCCCGAAAGGTTGTCGTTGCCCACGCCGCCATAAAGGCTATCGTCACCCGCCCCGCCATAGCCGATATCGTTGCCGTCATCACCATAGATGATGTCGTTGCCGTCCTGGCCGTTCAGGCTATCGTTTCCGTTGCCGCCATAAAGCGTGTCATTGCCCGCGCCGGCGTTGATGGTGTCTTTGCCGCCATACCCATTGATCTCATCATCACCCGCGGTGCCGGTAAGGGTATTGTTGCTGTTGTTGCCGTTGATGGGCATGGTGCCTGAAGGGTCCAATTTATGACAACTCAGGAATATCGGGCTGACATGACCTCATCGGGGCGCAAATGCGGTTTGTTTCGGAACTGAAAACACCCCGCGACCCGGTTAAAGGGCCGCGAGGCGGGGTAGTATGGCCAGATTGCGGTGATCAGTGCGCGAAAAGCAGTTTTGCTTCCTGCTTTTTCAGGGTAACTCGCGCGGCCGGGACCAGATATCCCAGCCTCAACTGGGGAAACAGCGCCAAAATCTCGTTGCGCGGCCCGTCATCCATCCCCGCCAGGGTCAATTCCCCCGGTTGATAGCTTTCGGACCAGGCACCGTTGGCGCGGATCACCTCATGCTGGTCAAACAGCAAATGGATATAGCTGACCTCGCGGCTGGCCGTTTCGGAAACAATCCCGGGGCGGTCCAGCATGTGACCCGCTGGCACCAGCACCTCATGCTCACCAAACAGCAGTTCGGCCCGCGATGACGCGATCAGCATCCGGTGCTGCGGCGAGACCACCAGATCCAGCTCGGGCAGGTTCAGGCCCAGCGCACCCCGGCCGATCCGCACCGGACGCATCTTGGGTGTCGCAACCAGCTCTTCCGGGGTCAGGTCGCGCCGCCCGATCCAGCGGATCTCTTGATAGCCGTTGTCACGGGTCAGCACCTGATCGCCGATCCGCAGCTCTTCCACCCGTCGCTCGCCCAGATTGGTGGCAATCAGTGCGCCGGGGGTAAAGCAGGGCACGATCAAATTCTCAATCTCAGAGAATTCCATCGTGCCGACAACCGCCCCCAGGCCATCCAGAAACTGGACCGTGCCATTCTGGGTGTTCATCGGATCATAGATGACGTTGACCGGCCCGGCATAGCCCGACAGATCCAGCGTGTCCTGATCGTCGCCACCATCGCCGCCATCGACCGTATCGCCTATACCGCCGAAAAAGACGTCACGATCGTCGCCACCTTCCATAACATCGGCACCCGCGCCGCCTTCAAAGGTGTCATTGCCGGTGCCGCCATACAGGGCGTCGTTGCCGTCATCGCCCTGCAGGATGTCATTCCCCGCGCCGCCATACAGCGAGTCATCGCCGTCACCGCCCATCAGTCTGTCGTCGTCAATGCCGCCATCCAGCACGTCATTGCCGATGCCACCGTCAATGGTATCGCCATCGTCGCCGCCAAACAGCACATCGTTGCCCGCGCCGCCGAACAGGCTGTCAGCGTTGTTCTGGGCATCGGGGTCGATATCATCGGTCAGGTCATATTGGGTGGAGAGCGCATAGTCCGGGTTGGTCGGATTCAGCCCGCCAAAGATCAGATCATCGCCATCACCGCCATACAGCGTATCGGCGCCCTCGTTGCCCTCGATGGTGTCATTGTTTGTCTCACCATAGACCAGGTCGTCGTCAAAGCCTGCCTCGATGGAATCGTCGCCGTCCCCGCCATAGATGGTATCGTCATCATCGCCCGACAGGATGGTGTCATTGCCCGCCCCGCCACCGATGAAATCGCGATCATTGTTGGGGTCCAGATCGGCGGGATAGCTGAGCGCAGAGTTGGTCGGATGCACCAGCCCCACATCCGGCGCGCCCAATCCCGGCGAGGTGCGGGTGTTGATCAGATCATTGCCATCGCCCCCATAGGCCGTGTCACTGCCTTCAAAACCGATGATCGTGTCATCGCCCAAGCCGCCAAAGATAACGTCATCGCCCGCACCGGCATTCAGGCTGTCAGCACCATCGCCGCCATCCAGATGATCATCGCCGTCGCCGCCATAGACAGAGTCAGCCCCTGCCCCGGCCTGCAGATTGTCATTGCCCTGACCGCCGATCAGGGTGTCATCGCCCAAGCCCCCCCACAGCGAGTCGTCGCCGTCATCACCGATCAGGCTGTCATTGCCGCCATCGCCCTGCAGCAGGTCATTGCCGGTGCCGCCATAGACCGTGTCGTTGTCGTCACCGCCCTGGATCCAGTCATTGCCGGCGTCGCCATGCAGCAGATCATTGCCCGCACTGCCCTGGATCTGATCGTTGCCCGCGCCACCATAAAGCTGGTCTTCGCCCCACCCGCCATAGACCGAATCATTGCCTGCCCCGCCATAGACGGTGTCATTGCCCAACCCGCCCAGCAGGTTGTCCGACCCAGAGCCGCCGATGATCGAATCATCGCCATCATTGGCCGAGACTCTGATCTGGGTGGTCGCGGCAGTACCATCAATGGTGTCATTGCCCGCATCGGTCCAGATCGTCTCGATCTCTGAAAAGGTGACGGTGCTGGTGCCGACCGACACGGTGCCCGCCTCATCGCCGGTAAAGGTAACTGTTGCGGCCGCGGTCGCGCTGTCGATGTCCAACACGTCGCCCGAGCCGCTGTCGTTTGTCTCACCGCCCACCACCGTATCGTCGTCGCTGTTGGCATAGGTGTGAAACAGCTCTCCGCCATCGCCGCCATACATCAGGTCATCGCCTGACCCCGACTGCAGATCGTCGTCGCCCTGATCGCCATACAGGGTGTCATTGCCTGACGTCGCGCGCAGGACGTCATTGCCAGCGCCGCCATAGACCAGATCGTCGCCCGCGCCGGAATTGATCGTGTCATTGCCGTCATAGCCAAAGATGGTGTCGTTGAGGCCATCCGTGCCGTCAATCTGATCGCCCTGCGCATCGGTATAGCCGGGGTTCATCAGATCCGCGCCCGCGGTGCCATCCACCGGGGCCGGAGCGGGAATGCCGATTGCCTGCAACTCGGCCGGGCTGTCCACCTGTGCGGCCAGAACGCCGACCAGCGTGATGCTTTCGCCGCCCGGAAAGGTCAGGATCGCGTCGCCCGTGCCATCGCCATTGGTGTCTGTCACCACGACATTGCTGGTGTTCACGGGCGTCGTGCCCGCATCAGAGGTCAGACCCGAGACATCCAGCTGGTCAACCGTGGTGCCATCGCCACTATCGGTCAGATCAAAGCCGGTCAGGCTGTCATTGCCATGACCATCGGCCAGAACCACCACATCGCGGTCGGTATCAGCCCCCAGGTCAAAGACGTCATTGCCCGCCCCGCCGGTCACCGTATCGGCCCCGGCACCGGTTGCCACGTGGTCCGCCCCGGCAGATCCGATCACGGCATCATTGCCCGATCCCAGAACGATGTTTTCGATTTCCGAAAAGCTGACCGTGTCGCCGCCCAGGCTGAGTGTGCCATCCTCAGCGTTGCCCGGGCCGACAGCCGCCAGATCCAGCGTCACATCGCCGGTGATGGCCGAGGCGTCCAGCGTGTCGCCCAGCGTCTCGGACAGTTCACCGCCGATGACGGTATCATTGCCAAAACCGCTCTCCAGCACGACGCGGTCATCGCCCGCGCCGCCATCGACAGCATCATTGCCGGTGCCGCCATACAGCACGTCATTGCCCACGCCCGACTGCAGATCGTCATCACCGCTGTCGCCATAGACGGTGTCATTACCGTCCAGCGACATGACCGTGTCATTGCCCGCGCCGGCCTGGATCAGGTCATCGTTGTTGGCGCCCAGGTTGTCATTGGCATCCACCCGGTCGCCTTCTGGGTCACCCAGATAGGCCGCGTCGATCAGATCGGCCCCGGCGGTGCCCTCGACAATGTAATCCGGCGGCGTCATCGGGGTGCCGTTGACCACCAGATTCTCGATGTTGAAAAACTGCAGCGTGCCGCCGCCGTTGAAATGCACCACTCCGTTTTCGGGGTTCAGCGTGTCATAGGTGACATGGTCAACATCATCGACATGCAGCGTGTCATTGTCAGTGCCGGTGGTGATCGTCTCATAGCCGTCAACATAGTCGCCCGCGCCGCCGTAGAAGGTGTCGGCGTCCTCCTCACCCAGCATGGTGTCGGCGCCCAGCCCGCCATACATGGTGTCGGCCCCGTTTGAGCCTTGCATGTAGTCGTCGCCATCATCGCCATGGATTTCGTCACTCTCGCCCGAGCCGGTAATGGTGTCGTTGCCAGCACCACCATAGACGGTGTCGTCGCCGTAACCGCCATAGATGTAATCATCGCCATCGCCGCCATAGACATGGTCAACGCCCGACCCGCCATAGACCGAGTCATTGCCCGCGCCGCCATAGACATAATCATTGCCGGCATCGCCGCGCAGAAAATCGTCGCCATCGCCGCCTTCGACGGTGTCATTGCCGGTGTCGCCCTGGGCATAATCATTGCCAACGCCGGTCTGGATCAGATCGTCATCATCGCCACCATAGACATAGTCATGGCCCTGCAGCGACTGGATGGTGTCATTGCCGCCCATCCCGTAGATCTCATCATCATCCGAACCGGGGTTGGACAGGATCGCGTCATTATTGTCGACAATATCGCCGTTGGCGTCGATATAGCCCGCGCCGATCAGCTCGGCCCCATTGGTGCCCCAGATCAGACCGTCCGGCGAGCTGCCCTGCTGCTGGATAGTTTCGATCCCCGAAAAGGTGACCGTGCCGCCGCCGATCAGGCTGATCGTGCCGCTTTCAGTGTCGCCGCTGGCATAGGTGATGCTCTGGATGCCATCGACCACCAGGGTGTCAAAGTCATCGCCCTCTTCACCGCCATAAATGGTATCGCCAGCGGTGCCGGTAAACACATCGCGGTCGGCCTCACCATACAACACGTCATTGCCCAGATCACCGATCAGCGTGTCATTGCCAGACCCGCCATAGACAGTGTCATCGCCTTGGGATTCTGGGCCGGTTGAGCCGAAGACGTCATTGCCCGCGCCCAGATAGACGGTGTCATTGCCCGCCTGGCCAAGAACGGTGTCATTGCCCTCACCGGCCGAGATGGTGTCGTTGCCCGCCCCGCCGTCAATGCTGTCATCCCCCGTCCCGCCCGAGATATAGTCATTGCCATCCCCGGCCAGAACCGTGTCATTGCCCGCTCCGGCCAGGATATAGTCATCCTGCCCCGTCGTGCCGTAAACGCCGGTTGCGTCGAGATTATCGACGCGGTCACCATCGGGATCGCCCAGATAGGAAGTGTCAATCAGATCGCCGCCCGCGGTGCCCTGCACAATGCCATCCGGCCCGGCGGTACCCACGGTGTGGATGGTCAGATAGCCGACGTCGGTGTTGCCCAGCCCGTCAACCAACTGATAGGTAATGACATTAGACCCAATGTCGCCATCCGACGTCACCGTCAGCGTGCCATCGGCGTTCAGCGTGACCTGCTCACCCGTGCCCAATGTGATCGGGGTGCCTACGGTTGCAGGCTGGCCCATGATATGGGTCACGGTCAGCCCCGAGTCATAAAGATCGCGGTCATTGGCCAGCACATCCACCACGCGGGTGCTGTTCGCCGCCAGCTGCACATGATCGTCCAGCGCCAGCGCCACGGTCTGGATACTGTCGGCCGAGATCAGAACGTTCGAATCGTAAACCGCATCGCCACCATCGGCGATCCCGATCTTGATCGTGTTGATCTGCCCTGCGTTTACCGGCGCCTTGAACGACAGCGTATAGGTTATGCCATCCATTTCGGTGTTGAACTGGTCCGCACCATTGGTCTGATACAGGTTCGTGTTGGCATTGGGGTTGACCGTATCAATGCTGATCCGCCCCCCCACGGCAATCGTGGCCTGGACGAACTGGCCGTTCACCCAGACGCCAAAACTGTCGTTCACCCCCCCCAGCACATATTCGGGGTATTCCTCCGAGGTGAAGACGAATTGCATCGTCAACATATCGCCGGTGGGAATGAAATCAGCCTGCAAAATCGCGCCGTCAAACGTGGTTTGACCTGATGAGGAATTCAGATCGGTGTCATTGTCGATGCCCTGCAGCACATCGTTGCCCATGCCGGCTTGGGTGTTGGTGTTGGTGGTGCCGGAACTGTTGGTGAAATTGGCGGCATAGCCCGTTGACAGAATGACACCGGAATTGCTGTTGGTGACACCCGCGATGGTGCTTTGCGCGTCCGAGTAGATGCCCGCAGATGCCGGATCCCCGGAGTAGGTGGCTTTGACGACCTGAACACCCGCGCCAAAGATCGTCTGGGCCATATCCATGGCGCTTGCGCCAGTGTCGACGGTCAGCTCGTTTGCGATCGGCATCTAAGTCTTCACTTTCAAACTACTGGCCGACGGGCGGCGCTACATTACAGGCACAGATGGCGCGCACCGCGAGACGGACTCCACGCAGTGACAGCAAAAGCTCTGGTCGTCGGGATATGCCTAAAATCTGGCAGAAACTCGGGGCAATAAAGGCGCGGAGCGACAGAATTGTGTTAAATTCTAGGCTTTCTTTCAGCGTTGGGCGGCGGCCGGTTTGATCTGGTGGTATCCGGATAAAAAAAAGGGCTCTTTGCAGAGCCCTTCTTCCTGTGCGACCGGTTGCCATTGCGGGCTAGATCCGGTCAGCGCTGCATAAACTGTTACTTCACCAAAAGACGGGCTTCGTGCCGCTTCAGGGTCCGACGCGCGGCACCGTAATTCTCTAGCCCATCTTCCGATTTCAGCTCGGGAAACAGCTCAAAGATCTCATTGCGCTGGGCATTGCCCATGCCCTTCAGCGTATAGTCGCCGGGCTGGAAGCTTTCGGTCCAGGCCCCGTTCGACAGAACCACTTCGTGGCTGTCGAACATGAAGTGAATGTAGTTCACTCCGATCGCCTCAATCGAATGCACGCCGGCGGTTCCAACCAGATGCTTGGCGGCAACCAGCACTTCGTGTTCATCAAAGTACAGTTGCGTGCGGTCATTGGCGACCAGCATCCGGTGGTTCGGCGACACCAGCATGTCCTGCTCGGGCAGACCGTTGCCCAGGGCCCCGCGCTTGATCAGCACCGGTTGCAGATGCGTGTTCAACCGCAGCTCCGGCCCGGTCAGCAGCTTTTTGCCCGTCCAGCGGATCTCTTGGATGCCGTTGTCGCGGGTCACCACCTTGTCACCGGCGCGCAATTCCTCCACCGGGATCTCGCCCCGCGGCGTCGCAATCAGCGTGCCGGGGGTAAAGCAGGGGATGACGTTCTCGATGTTGACGAAAGACAGCGTTCCGGTCGGGTTGCCATCCGTATCGCGGAATGTGACCACCCCGTTTTCCGGGTTTGTCGGATCGTAGACGATGCTCAGCGGGCCGGACCCGGACAGATCCAGCACGTCATAATCGTCGCCGCCTTCGCTGCCATCGATGACATCGCCGATGCCGTGACCCGCCGTGTCAACGATGAACACGTCGCGGTCATCGCCGCCGATCATGTTGTCTGCGCCCTGCCCGCCGATCAGCGTGTCATTGCCCTCATCGCCAAAGAGCGAGTCGTCATCGACACCACCATCCAGCACATCGTTGCCCGCGCCACCAAACAAGGTGTCGTCATCGTCGCGGCCAAAGATCGTGTCATTGCCGTCGCCGCCAAAGATCAGATCGGTGTTGTTCAAGGGGCGCAGATCACCGTCGACATCCGGGATGTCCAGCGCGTCGCCGATCACGTCGTTCAACCCGCCGTAGATCAGATCGTCACCGCCGCCGCCGACGATCGTATCAGCGCCTTCGCCGCCGACTATTGTATCGTCGCCGTCACCACCGTCGATCAGGTCAGAGTCAATTCCGGCGTCGATCAGATCATTGCCCGAGTCGCCAAAGATGGTGTCGGCATCGTCGCCAGTCAGGATGGTGTCATTGCCCGCCCCGCCCTCGACCAGATCGCGGTCGTTGTTGGGGTCGGTATCAGCCGGATAGACGCCCGGATAGTCAATATCCGGCAGCGGAGTGGCCGAACCGCGGGTGTCGATCAGATCATTGCCAGCGCCGCCCACAGCCGTGTCATTGCCATCGCCGCCGATCAGGGTGTCATTGCCCTCTTCGCCCAACAATTCATCATTGCCGACGCCGCCATAAATCAAATCGTCGCCCGAACCGCCAAACACCGTGTCATCGCCCAGGCCGGACAGAACAGTGTCATCACCGGCCCCCGCCAGAACGCGATCATCATTCGGGGCGTCACCCGGAATGATCGCATCATTGGCGTCAATCCGGTCGCCGTCGAACGGGTCGACATAGCTGCTGTCGATCAGGTCCGGGTTCTCGGTGCCGCGCACGATGCCGTCGCTGGGCCGATCCACCACGGTCACAAAGACCTGCGCGGTATCGGTGCCGCCATTGCTGTCGGTGATCTGGTAATCAATCACCGCCTCGCCGGTAAAGCCATCGGTCGGCGTGAAGGTCAGCGAGCCATCGGGGTTCACCACAACCGTACCGTCCGCGCTGGTCGGCGTCCCCAGGATCGACAAGGTGTCGCCATCGGGATCGGTGTCGTTCAGCAAAACAGGAATGGTTACCGCCGTGTTGAAGGGCGTGGTCTCAACATCATCCACAGCATCCGGCGCATCATTCACCGGGGTGACGGTGACGGCAACGGTGGTCGACGATTCATTCCCGTCGGGATCGGTGATTGTATAGGTGATGGTGTCGGGGCCGTTGTAATCCGCATCCGGCGTGTAGGTCAGCGTGCCGTCGGCATTGACGGTGACGGTGCCGTTATCAGCGGTGGGGGTTCCAACAATCGACAGCGGATCGCCGTTCGGATCGGTGTCATTGCCCAGAACGTCGATGACGATCGGAGTATCCTCGGGCGTTTCTGCCACATCGGGGTTGGCGTCAGGGTCCTGCACGTTGTCGACCGTATCAGACAGCGAGAAGAAATCGACCGAACCCTGAAAATGCTCATCAATATTGTTCAGCACGTCGGGGTCAGACGTGTCCTGGCTGGCGCCAATGACCCAGGGCTGGCTTTGGTCGGCCATGTCCATGGTCAGATCGGCCGGCACATCGGCACGGAAATCACCACCGGTGGTCTGGTTGGAAATCACCAAATCTCCACCCGCGCCGCCCTGATCCCAGGAATAGCTAAGGTTGATGTCATCGCCGGGCGCGTAAAAACCCGGACCGGTCGAAAAGGTGGTCGAACTGCCTTCGCTTTCATGGGTGACCAGGATCGACCCGTCGGGATTGACCTCGACGCGGTAGCTGCCCTGGTTTTCGCCCACACTGTCGCGCGACAGCACGGTCTGCGGCGCGGTTATGGTGCCGGTGGGCGTGAAATTGATCTCCAGCGTGCCGCGGGGCATCTGGAATTGTGGGGCCGGGTAGATTTTGGCGAAATCATTGACGCCATCAAGAACCAGATTTCCACCACTCGCGGACGCGCCGTTTACATAGAGGCCATTCTGAATTCCGTTGATCGGCGCATCATCGACAACCGTTGTATCGTCGTTGAAATTGTAAAGCGCGAAAACCGGCATCTTGTGTTCCTCGTCATATTGGCAGCGTCGCCGCCACACCCCGCATCAACGTCCAGCCCCGGGTACGTCCCGGGCCAAAAAGTCGCCGCGACAGAACCACCTTGCGGTGATGCGCCACGCGAACCGATCGTGCAGGTGATGTGATGAGGAATTGCCCGGCCATAAAGGACCGTTCGCCAAAAAGCGATTTTTCCCGGATTACCGGGGTCGGCAGCTCTCTCGTCACCGTATCCGCATCTTGCGATGCGTCACCAACATACGACCGCCCCCACGGCCCATACGTCTTTCAGTAGACCTGTCTTTGATACCTTTCGTTCACCACAGAGCAAAGGGAAAAACGGCAGCTTTTTGTCAAAACCGAGATGATCAGCGCGCCCCGCGGCCGTGATTGGCACCACCGTCACCTGGCGATTGTTTCCAGTTCAGATCCATTCGGCCAGAGCTTTGGACGAGAATCGTGTAAAACCCGCGACAAGCGGCCGGATTTTGTAGGTACCGGCGGCTGATTGTTGCCAGAACTATGGAAATGCACACCCGGTCGCTGGCTGTTAACCCTTTGGCAAATCCGGCGGAAATGAGGCAGTGGGCATTGGCACACTGATGCCGAAACACTAACCAATCGAGAGAAATTATCCTGACAGGGGTGAATTAACGAACTGTTTTCCCTAACGGTTGGCGAATCGGGGCACAGCCAGAACCGGATTCAAAGGCAGAGCCTGCGACAGATTAGGCGACAGATTCGGCGGCAATCCAAACGGAAAGCACTGCGTCCTGCGCGGCAAATCAGCGCAACCTCCGACGCCGTCACCGGCGCGGTTATCCGCTGTCCAATCCAGATCTGATATAGTGGTGCCCAAGGTCGGACTCGAACCGACACGCCTTGCGGCGGCGGATTTTGAATCCGCTGCGTCTACCATTCCGCCACTCGGGCCACTGGCGCAGGGTTTAGCCGCGCCCGCGGCAGCCGTCAATCGGGCATCTCACAGTGATTACAGATCGTTGGTGGAAAACGTGTCACAATCGGCGATCTGCCCCGATTTCAGCCCCAGCACGAACCAGCGTGACCGTTGCGCCGAGGTGCCATGGGTAAAGGTGTGCGGCATCGGGCGCTGACCCGCGTTGCGTTGCAACGTGTCATCGCCGATCTGGCGCGCAGCCCCCACCGCTTCTTCCAGATCGCCGGTCTCGATGGTGCCCAGATTCTGCGCCGCCCCGCGCGCCCAGATCCCCGACAGGCAATCGGCCTGCAGCTCGATCCGGACAGAGATATCATTCGATTCGGCTTCGCTGACCTGGGCGCGCACTTTGTTGGCCTTGCCCAGAATGCCCAATTCATCCTGCACATGGTGGCCCACCTCATGCGCCACCACATAGGCCATGGCGAAATCGCCTTTGGCCCCCAGCCGGTTTTCCAGCGTGGCAAAGAATGCGGTGTCCAGATAGACCTTCTTGTCGGCCGGGCAGTAGAACGGCCCCGTCGCCTCTGACGCGCCCCCGCAGGCCGAGGGGGTATGATCCTTGAACAGAACCAGCGTGGTCGGTGTGTATTTGCGGTTCAGCTGATCGGCAAAGATGCTGGTCCAGACCTCTTCGGTGTCGGCCAGCGTGACCGAGACGAATTCCCCTGCCGACCTGTCCGCCGCGGTCAACTCGGTGCTGCCGCCATCTGATTGATCTCCAACCCCGCCGGGGCCCAGCAGTTGCGCAGGGTCCACCCCCAGAAACATCGCGATCAGCACCACGATGATCGCTCCTGCCCCGCCGACACTGGCCGTGCGACCGGCCGAGCGGCCGCGCCGGTCCTCGATGTTGCTACTCTGGCGGCGGCCTTTCCATTCCATCGTGAACCCCTGTTGTTCTGACCGGGGCCTGATGCCCGTTCGGCAAAGGTTAACCCGTCCTTTTGCACAGAGAAAGGGGCCGTGATCGCGCATCGGTGACTTTCGCCGCCCCCTTGGCACGGTTATGGTCGCCCCGGATTGTCCAAGGATACCCCCGATGCTGCTGACCCGCGCCCGACTGACCCTTTTGGCAGGCCTAGGCTCTGCGGCGATGCTGGCGGGGGCGTTCGGCTTTCAGTGGATCGGCGGCATGGCGCCCTGCCCGCTGTGCCTGTTGCAACGCTGGCCGCATGCGGCGGCTGTGGCGGTGATGGCGCTGGCCCTGATGACGCGCTGGCGCTGGTTGTGCTGGCTGGGCGCGCTGGCGGCGTTGACCACCGCCGCCATCGGTCTTTTTCATGCCGGGGTCGAACAGGGCTGGTGGACCTATGTCTCATCCTGCACCACCGGCACGATAGCGGGCCTGTCCACCGCCGATCTGCTGAACCCCACCGCCGCCGTTGCCGCCCCCGCACGCTGTGACCAGATCCCGTGGTCGATGTTCGGCATCTCGATGGCGGGGTGGAACGCCATCACCTCGGCCGCGCTGGCCGGGCTATGGGCGCTGGCCGCCACCCGCCGCGACTGAGAGGCGACGGAGCCTCAGGTGCCTCCGGTCAAGGGGGCCACATCGAACAGCCGCGCATGTTCCTGAATCGCAAAGCGGTCGGTCATTCCGGCGACATAATCGGCCACAATCCGCGCCAGAGCGGTCTCATCACCGGCGGCGGCCACATCGGCCCGCCATTCCTCGGGCAAAAGGTTGGGGTGTTGCAGATACAGCGGAAACAGCCCGTCGATCACCTCTGTCACCTGGGCCCGCACCTCCATCACCGAAGGCGCGCGATACATTCGGTGAAACAGGAACGACCGCACCGCCTTCAGATCCTGATAGAGCGGTTTGGAAAAGCGGATGATCGTCATGCCCAGATGGCGGATGTCGTCCACGGATTGCGGATCTGCCGCCGTCAGCCGGTTTTGCGCCACCGCGATCACATCCTCAACCATCCGGCCAAAGACCCGGCGCAGCGCCTCATGCCGACGCCGCATCTTTTCCAGCCCCGGATACAGCCGATCCACCTCTTCAAAGCACGGGCCGGTGACAGGTAGATCCATCAGATCATCTTCGGTGAACAGCCCGCTTCGTAGCCCGTCATGCAGATCATGGTGAGAATAGGCCACGTCATCGGCAATGGCAGCCACCTGCGCCTCGGCCGAGGCATGGGTGTGCAGCTCCAGATCCCAGGCCGCATTCACCTCGGCCAGCGCATAGGGCAAGGGGCCGTCGTGTTTCTCATCGGCATTGGGGCCGGTGACGGGGCCATTATGCTTGGCAATGCCCTCCAGCGATTCCCAGGTCAGGTTCAACCCGTCGAAATCGGCATAATGCCGCTCTAGCCGGGTCACGATCCGCAAGGCCTGCGCGTTGTGGTCAAAGCCGCCGTAAGGCGCCATCAGCCGGGCCAGCGCATCCTCTCCGGTATGGCCAAAGGGCGTGTGGCCCAGATCATGCGCCAGTGCTATCGCCTCGGCCAGATCGGTGTTCAGGCCCAGAACCGACGCTATCGTGCGCGCCACCTGCGCCACCTCAATCGAATGGGTCAGCCGGGTGCGGTAATAATCGCCCTCATGCTCGACAAACACCTGCGTCTTGTGCTTCAGCCGCCGAAAGGCGCTGGAATGGATGATCCGGTCGCGATCCCGCTGAAACGGGCTGCGGAAAGAGCTGAACCCTTCGGGATAGAGACGCCCGCGCGAGGCATCTGGCTGGCTGGCAAATGGCGATAGCATCAGACCTCGGCTTGTTCAGGGCTGCGATTATCATATATAGAGGGTATCAATAGGACCACCCGGGGTTTTACCATGGACCTGAACCTGCCACCGCGCGTCTCAGACCGCGCCTTTGCCCGCCTGACCGAGATTGCCGGATTGACCGGCGACGCCCGGCCCCTGCGCGTGGGCGTGTTGGGCGGCGGCTGCTCGGGCTTTCAATACGACATCCGGCTGGATGAGGCGGCCAGCGACGATCTGGTGCTAGAGAAAGACGGCGCAAAGGTGCTGGTCGATCCGGTGTCCCTGCCATTTCTGGCCAATGCCGTCATCGACTTTTCCGAAGAACTGATCGGGGCCCGTTTTGTGGTGCAAAACCCCAATGCCACGGCGTCCTGCGGCTGCGGCACGTCTTTTTCGATCTGAGTTTTGCGCCGTCGTCAAAATTTTACGTGACCACGGCCTATGCCGCCCTAGCTGTCGCGGCAAAGGGGTGCATGAATGACCACCGTTCTTATGCTGGGTTCTGCGCCAATGGCCGCCTTGGCCGACACATGGTCGCGTGCGCCATTTGATCGGGTGCTGGCAATCAATAACGCCCATCATATCCGCCCCGATTGGGATTTTCACATCCACCCTTGGGATTTTCCGGCAGATCGGGTGCCGCAGCCAGCCCTTGGCCAGCGCATCGTGACGGAAACGGATTTTGTGCCCGCGCAAAATGCCTATGGAAGCTTTGTCTATGCGGGTGGCACCATGGCGTTCACGGCGGCCTATTGGGCGCTGCATGCCCTGCACCCCAGCGTCATCGCGGTCTTCGGCTGCGACATGCACTATCCCGCCGGGGGCCCTACACATTTCTACGGCACCGGCAGCCCCGACCCCTTGCGCCCCGATATCACTCTGCGCTCGCTTGAGGCGAAATCGGCCCGGCTGATGGTGCTGGCGGCGCGGCAGGGCTGCGCGATCATCAACCTGTCAACCGGCCCCTCGCGGCTGATATTTCCGCGGCGTGACCGGCAATTCACCCGCATCGCACGCCCGCTGCCCTATGACCTTACCTTGGCTCAAGCCGCTCTGGCCGAGGAAGCAAGTCTGGGCTACGTGGTCCCTTCGGGCCGCTACTGGCAAGACTTGGGGCGGTTTGATCCTGCCGCCCTGGACCGGCTGGACGCATTGTGGATGGCCGCCGCACAACCGGTTTCTGCGGCCAACGTCGCTTGCGGACGCTAGGATCGCAGCCTAGACTCGGGCGGCAAACCGCAAGAAGGCCGCCCATGATCATCGCCAGCTTCAACATCAACGGCATCAAAGCCCGGATTGACGCCCTGCCCCGCTGGCTAGGGGCCGCAAAGCCCGATGTGGTCTGCCTGCAGGAAATCAAAAGCCAAGACGAAGCTTTCCCGCGCGAGATCTTTGAAGACATGGGCTACCGGGTGGAAACACACGGCCAAAAGGGCTTTAACGGTGTGGCGATCCTGTCAAAGCTGCCGCTAGAAGATGTCACCCGCGGATTGCCCGGCGATGACACCGATGAGCAGGCCCGCTGGATCGAGGCCACCGCGATCGGCGACCGCGCCGTGCGGGTCTGCGGGCTATACCTGCCCAATGGCAACCCCGCGCCGGGGCCAAAATATGACTATAAACTGGCCTGGATGGCGCGGATGGAAACCCGCGTCCGCGCCCTGCTGACCGCAGAGATGCCGACGGTTTTCCTGGGCGATTACAATGTCATCCCACAGCGCGAAGACGCCGCCAAGCCTGAGGCCTGGACCGAGGATGCGCTGTTCCTGCCCGCCAGCCGCGCCGCCTTTCGACGGATCCAGAATCTGGGCCTGACCGAGGCGATCCATACCCGCAACCCTGCCCCCGGCCTCTATACCTTTTGGGATTACCAGGCAAATTCATGGGAGCGTAACAACGGCATCCGCATTGACCACCTGCTGCTCAGCCCGCAGGCCGCCGATCTGATGCAGGACGCCGGGATCGACAAAGACGTGCGCGCGGGCGACAAACCGTCCGACCATGTGCCGGTCTGGATAGACCTCGCCGCCTGAGCAGACCCAAATTTCTTCGAAGAAATTTGTCAAAATCCTTCGAAGGATTTTGGTCCAGCTTCAGCCGCCTTGCGTCACGTCGTGACCATATAGCCAGTCAAACCGCCCCAGTGCCGCCTGCGGTGCCAGTTTGCCCCCCAGTCGCAGCCCCAGATGCGCCACCGTCCGCAGCGGACCGGACAGATGATAGGCGCGTGCGTTGCGGTTGGCCGCCGCGACGATCCGGGTGGCGCGGGGCACGCGGCGCGCCTGATAGGCGGTCAGGGCTGCGGGCAAAGCCTCGGCCCGTCCCAGACTGTCGGCCAGCACCCAGGCATCTTCCAGCCCCATGCTGGCACCCTGCGCCAGAAACGGCAGCGTCGGATGCGCTGCATCGCCCAGGATCGCCACGCCACCTTCGGGCAAGGCGCGCTGCCACTGCTGCGCCACCGGATGGCGAAACAGCCCCCACAGCCAGACATCCTGCACCTGCTCCAGCCAGCCGCGCACCCGGGGGCCGTAGCCCTGAAACGCCAGCCGCAACTCAATCGGGTCATCGCGCAGCGACCAGCCCTCTTCGACCCAGCGGCGGCGCGTTTCCACCGCCACGATGTTGCGCAGGGTGCCGCCGCGCAACGGATAGCTGACCAGATGGCGGCCAGGGCCCATATGCACCTCGGCCACCGGCTCAGCCCCCGGCTCACACGGAATCAGCGCGCGCCAGGCGACCTGATGGGTAAAGAAGGGGGCCACCACCCCGTTCAGCGCGGCCCGCGTCAGCGAGTGCAGACCATCGGCGCCGATCAGCAGCCCGCTGTCGATCTCGGCACCAGTGCTGGTCACGGCCTTTGGACGCGCGCCATCCAGATCAACGCGGTCGATCTTTTGCAACAGCCGCAATTCCACCCCGGCGTCGCGCGCACCGGTCTCCAACAGCCCGATCAGATCGGCGCGGTGCAAGAAGTGATAGCCCTGATCGGGGCGCAGCCGCCCCACCTCCAGCCGCGTGACCAACCGGCCGTCCAGCCCATCGCGCAACTCAACCGCCGTGGCGCGCATTGAGGCCGCCTGCAGCGCGTCCTCCAGCCCCAGCGCCTTCAGCACCGCAGCGCCATTCGGGCTGATCTGCAGCCCTGCGCCGACGTCACGGATGGCATCGGCCTGCTCCAGCACCGTCACCCGCGCCCCGCGCAGAGCCAGCGCCCGCGCCACGGCCAGGCCCGCAACCCCGGCGCCCAGAATGGTTACAGGCTGATCGACCAGATTCATCTTTTGTTAACCCGGTTTGGCTGAATGAAAACGCCGGACCCTTCGGCCCGGCGTATGTTCCCCCGTCAGTGCCCCGGGCGCAAGTGCCTGGGCCAGACGATAAAATCAGTCTTCGCGATGCACCTTTTCGCGCCGCTCATGCCGCTCTTGCGCCTCAAGGGTCATGATGGCGATCGGCCGCGCATCCAGCCGCTTCAGGCTGATCTGCTCACCGCTGACTTCACAATAGCCATATTCGCCATTCTCGATCCGGCGCAGGGCGGCGTCGATCTTTGACACCAGCTTGCGCTGGCGGTCGCGGGTGCGCAATTCCAGCGCGCGGTCGGTCTCTTCGCTGGCCCGGTCGGCGATGTCGGGCACGTTGCGGCCCGAATCCTGCAGGTTGTCGATGGTCTCGGCCGACTGTCCCTGCAGTTCTTGCTTCCAGACAATAAGCTTGCGGCGGAAATATTCCAGCTGGCGGTCGTTCATGAACGGCTCGCTCTCTGCCGGGCGATAGTCATCGGGCAAGAACACTTCCGACTTCATCGATGAACTCTCCTTGGTGTCGGCGTCCGCCGACAGGTCGGCAATGGTCATGGCGCGCTCCTGTTGGCCGGGCATGTAACGCAACTGTTTGCCATTGTCACTAGCGGTTGCGACAATTTGAAGGCAGCGCTACGCTGCCGCCGCCCGGCAACAGAAGACTGATCAGCCTATGAAATTCGCCTCTACCGCGACCTATGTCGCCGATACCGCCCTGCAGGTTGCGGTGAACGCCGCCGTCACCCTGCAACGCCCCTTGCTGGTCAAGGGAGAGCCGGGAACGGGCAAGACCGAACTGGCCCGTCAGGTGGCCGCCAGTCTGGGCATGCCGCTGATGGAGTGGCACGTCAAATCCACCACAAAGGCGCAGCAGGGTCTTTATGAATATGACGCGGTCAGCCGGTTGCGCGACAGTCAATTGGGCGACGCGCGGGTGCATGACGTGGCCAATTACATCCGCAAGGGCAAGTTGTGGCAGGCGTTTGAGGCCCCCGCCCGCGTGGTTCTCTTGATTGATGAGATCGACAAGGCCGACATAGAATTTCCCAACGACCTGTTGCAGGAACTGGATAGGATGGAGTTTCATGTCTATGAAACCGGCCAGACCATCCGCGCCGCACAGCGCCCGGTGGTGATCATCACCTCGAACAATGAAAAAGACCTGCCCGACGCATTCTTGCGCCGCTGCTTTTTCCATTACATCCGATTCCCCGACCCTGAAACGCTGGCCGCGATTGTCCGGCTGCACTACCCGGGCATCAAGGAACAGCTTCTGGCCACCGCGCTGACCCAGTTCTTTGAGCTGCGTGAGACGCCGGGGCTGAAGAAGAAACCCTCCACCTCAGAGGTGCTGGATTGGCTGAAGCTGATTCTGGCCGAAGATCTGGCGCCCGAGGATCTGCGCAAAGATGCCCGCGATGCGCTGCCCCGGCTGCATGGCGCGCTGTTGAAGAACGAACAGGATGTGCAGTTGTTTGAGCGGCTGGCTTTTCTGGCACGCGGTCAGCGCGGCTGAACGCTACCACAAATCGGGCCCCGCCAAGGCCGGGCTTGATCGTTTCGAACATGGCCCGATTCGGGCAGGATTGACTAAGTTCGGCCACAGTCTTGCCACAATTAACTCACGAAATGCCAAATTTAAGACACAATCAGTAATATTCCGTGAATTGAGTGGGGAAAATCTGGTCCCCCCTTCCCGGTCGACCGCTAGGGCTGGTTTGCGCCGCATCGCCAAGATTCCGCGCAATTGACACAGATGGGCCAAGATAACGACACTCGGCAGGTGTTGGATCAACTCCATGTGATCCCGGTTCCGAAAGCTGCCTGAATGATCCTTTGCCATAGCCTGACCAGCCTGCCGGACCGAGCGTCATCGCCCTGTCCGCTGTCGCTGGTCCGCGGCTGGGGTCGGCGGGCGTCTTTCGCAACCGGGGTCAACAGCCTGTCTTCCGCCGATGCCCCTGCCGGGCGCGGTATTGGCAGGCCCTACCACGTGTCCGCGCGGCTGATCCGCCCGATGGACAGGCCTGATATTGATCTGCGGGGCACCTCGTCTGCTCGCCCTCGCGGTCTGGTGTCTGGGGCAACGTGGCAACAGGATCACCATTGGTTTCGGGCGGGCAGCGATGCGGGGGCATTGCCGTTCGTCCGGGCCAACGGGGCACCCATCGGGGCGAAAGATCCCGAAGAACGCATGAATCGAGCTGCCAGAAAATGCGGAAATTCACATTCGTCGCGCTTGCCGCGATGCTGTCGGCCTGTGTGCCGACCGCCGACACCCAGGTAACCAAGGGCCGCCCCCCTGCCCCTGCGGGCACAGAGGCGTCTGAACCGGCGCTGGCCTTTGTGGCCAATCCGGCCTTTGCCACCGCCCCGTCTTCGGCCGGGCGCGGCAATGCGGCCATCGCCGCAGATTTCATGGACCTGACGTTCCTGATGGAAAGCGGGCGCGCGCTGCCCAACTTCAGCCGCTTTGAAAGCACTGTCACCGTTGCCATGACCGGCACCGTGCCCGGCACCGCCCGTGATGAGATGACGCGCCTGATCCGGCGGTTCCGCACCGAGGCCGGCATCGACATGCGCTTTGCCGGGCCCGGCGAAAAAGCCTCGATCACCGTGTATTTCGGGCCCCGAGCCGAGCTGCGCCGTCTGGCCCCCTCGGCCGCCTGTTTCGTGGTGCCCAACGTCACCTCGACCGCCGATTACAAGGCCAAGCGCGGTACCGCTGCCGCCGATTGGACCAATGTGGTGCAGCGCCAGCAGGTCGGCATCTTTGTACCCGCCGAAGCCAGCCCGCAGGAAATCCGCGATTGCCTGAACGAAGAGACTGCCCAGGCGATGGGCCCCTTGAACGACCTGTACCGGCTGCCCGACAGCGTCTTCAACGATGACAACTTTCATTCGGTGCTGACGCCTTTTGATATGCTGGTGCTGCGGGCCTATTATTCGCCTGAACTGCGATCAGGCATGTCGCGCGAAACCGTGGCGGCCAAGATCCCCGGCATCATCAACCGGCTGAACCCGGCGGGAATTGGCAAGGGCGGCACGGGCGACACCTCAATCTCGACCAAGGCGTGGAAATCGGCGATCGAGACCGCTTTGGGGGCCGGGGCCGGACAAGGCACCCGCCGCGCCGCCGCCGACCGCGCACTGATGATTGCGCGCGCCCAAGGGTGGACCGACGGGCGGCTGGCCTTCAGCCACTTTGCCATTGCGCGGCTGTATGTCGGGTCTGACCGCACGTTGGCGGTTTCGGAATTCACCCGCGCCGCCGAGATCTATCGCCGCCTGCCCGGCGCCGATGTTCAGGTCGCCCATATCGAGATGCAGCTGTCGGCCATCGCGCTGGCCAATGGTCAGCCGCAAACCGCGCTGACCCTGGCTGACCGCGCCATTCCTGTGGTGCGGCGCGCGCAGAACTACGCCATGCTGGCCACAACGCAGTTGATAAAGGCCGAGGCGCTGGACGCCCTGGGCCGCAGCGCCGAGGCCAGTGCCCTGCGGGTGGACAGCCAGCAATGGGCGCGCTATGGCTTTGGTTCTGACGCGCAGGTGCGGGCCCGCACGCGCGAAATCTCCGCTCTTGGGGCGCGCGGATCGCGGGGGTAAGTTTCCCTTCCGGCCCGTCCCTGATGGTGCGGGCCGGGAATGGGAACGGACAAGATGATCGTAATCGGCGGCCTTGTGCTGGGCGTTATCCTGGGCGCTGTCACAGCCTATCGGCGCGGCGGAAAGCCCGCCGATATCGCGCAATATGCCGCGGTTTACGGCATTCTTTTCACTATTATAGGATTGTTCGCGACCATCATGATCGAACGTCTGGCAACATAAGGGGCGGACATGTTCCTGCCCTTTCTGGATCATCTGCGCCGTCAGGGGGTGCCGGTTGGCCTGGGCGAATTCCTGACCTTTCTGTCGGGAATGGCGGCGGGTCTGACCACCTTTGACACCACCGGCTTTTACCATTTTGCCCGTACGGCACTGGTCAAGGATGAACGCCATCTTGACCGGTTCGACCGCGCCTTTGCCGCCACCTTCAACGGGCTGGAAGCGGTCAGTGATGACCAGATCCTGACCGCACTGGACCTGCCGGCCGAGTGGCTGGCAAAACTGGCCGAAAATCATCTCAGCGATGAGGAAAAATCCGCCATTCAGGCGATGGGTGGCTTTGAGCAGTTGATGCAGACGCTGCGCGACCGGCTGGCCGAGCAGAAAGACCGCCATCAGGGCGGGTCGAAATGGATCGGCACTGCAGGCACCTCGCCCTTTGGCGCCTATGGTTACAACCCTGAAGGGGTGCGCATCGGGCAGGACAAAAGCCGCCACCAGCGCGCGGTCAAGGTCTGGGACCGGCGTGAGTTTGCAAATCTGGACGACCGCGCCGAACTGGGCACCCGCAGCATCAAGATCGCCCTGCGCTCCCTTCGCAAATGGGCCCGCGACGGCGCGCATCAGGAACTGGATCTTGACGGCACCATCCGCGCCACCGCGCAGCAGGGCTGGCTGGACGTGCAGACCCGGCCCGAGCGGCGCAATGCGGTCAAGGTGATGCTGTTTCTCGACGTCGGCGGCAGCATGGACCCGCATGTGCAGGTCATGCAGGATCTGTTTTCAGCCGCGAAATCCGAATTCCGCCATCTGCAGACCTATTACTTTCACAATTGTCTGTATGACGGCGTCTGGCGCGACAATGCGCGGCGCTGGACCGATCAGACCCCGACCTGGGACATTTTGCGCAGCCACGGCCCGGACTGGAAGGCAATCTTCGTCGGCGACGCCGCGATGTCGCCCTATGAGATCAGCCACCCCGGCGGCGCGAATGAACATTGGAACAAAGAGGCGGGCCACGTCTGGCTGGCCCGCGCGACCCAGCATTGGGCCGGCCATCTGTGGATCAACCCGGTGCCCGAGGCTGACTGGCGTTACAGCCAATCGACAGCGATGATCTCACAGGCTTTCGGCGGACGCATGGTGCCAATGACGCTGGACGGAATCGCACGCGGCATCAAACTGTTGCGTTAGGGCGTATCGCTTTTGATCAGGTAAACCTGATCAAAAGCGATACGCAACATGACCAACGGTTTGCGGTCTTGGCTATAGGGGGCTGTCTTTCGCCGCGTCCTGCCCCATATTGTCGCCATGACTCTACTGTTGCCCCTGATCCTTGCCGTTTTCTACGCCGTCGTCTCGATGCGGTTTTCGGTCTGGCGCACGCAAAAGATGCTGGACGCACAGTCGCATCCGTTGCGCGATCCGGCGCTGCAGGCGCTGACCGCCCGCATGGCCGTGGCACTGGATGTGCCGGAAATTCAGGTGCATGTCTTTGACGTTGATCCGGTAAATGGCCTGGCCGCCCCGGATGGCCGCATCTTCCTGACCCGCGGATTCTTGCAGAAATACCGTCAGGGCGTGGTCAGCGATACTGAAATGGCCAGCGTCATCGCACATGAGTTGGGTCATGTCTCAATGGGTCATATGCGGCGGCGAATGATCGACTTTACTGGCCACAACGCCGTGTTTTTCCTGCTGACAGCGTTTCTGGCGCGGTTTCTGCCGATCATCGGGATCTGGATCGCCAATGCCGTCTCAACCGCACTGATGGCCCGGCTGTCGCGCCGTGATGAGTTTGAGGCTGATGCCTATGCCAGCGCCCTGCTGATCCGTTCAGGCATCGGCACGGGCCCGCAAAAGTCGCTGTTTCGCAAGCTGGACGCGCTGACACGCGGGGGCGCTGCCGGCATTCCGGCCTGGATGCGCAGCCACCCCCACACCGAAGAACGGATCCGGGCCATTGAGGCGAATGAGGCGCGCTGGCTGCGACCTCAGCCTGGCTGATCACCCCGCCAGCAGCGCCTTGGCCAGACGGTATAGCCGAACCCGCTTCAATAGCCATTTCAGATCGACCGCCCGCCCCGATACCGCCTCGGCGCGCGCCCGCACCGCCTCAACCACCGCTGCCATGGCGTCAGGGTGGCGCGACTGCAACTCCCACAAAAACCCGTCCGGGTCGCGCCGGGCAAGCCCCTCTTCGGCCAGCACATGGCCTGGGAAATCGGCGGCATTGAAGGTGACGATGGCATCGGCGCTGGAGGCGATGGCGGTGGCCAGCACATGCACATCATCGGGGTCGGGCAGCAACAGCCGCGCTTCAATGTCCTTGCGCTCGGCGCTCAGCGCGCGCGGAAACGCGGCGCGCAAAAGTGCCGCTTCGCCCTCGGCCTGCGCTTGGGCCACGGGCCCCAGCTTGGCGGTGGCGCGGGTCCATTCACGCAAAATGCGGTCGGAAAAAACCGGCTGATACAGCCCGGACTGCGCCGCCCCGGTCAGGATCTCACGCAAGACGGTGGGATAAAGGACGCACGCATCCAGCACTGCCCGCGTAGGATGGGCAATATTGCCCATCCTACCCATCCAGCCGAAAGAACAATGCCTTGAGATAGCTGGATTCCGCCAGCTGCGGCAGCACCGGATGGTCGGGCCCGGCAAAGCCGGTATGCAGGATCTGCGCCCGTCGCCCGCCCCGCCCGATCCCGCGCGCGCAGGCGTTGCGGAAACTGGAAAGATCGGCTGCGTGCGAACATGAACACAAGACCAGCATGCCGCCGGGGGCAACCAAGGGGGCGGCCAGCTTTGCCACCCGCTCATAGGCGCGCAGACCTGCCTCCAACGCGGGCTTGGCGGGCGCAAAGGCGGGCGGGTCGCAGATCACCAGATCGAATTGCGCGCCCTGGGCGCCCAGGGCCTCCAACACCGCAAAGGCATCACCGGCGCGGGTTTCAAACCGGTCGCCAAACCCGCTGGCTGCAGCCCCCGCCGTTGCCAGATCCAGCGCCGCCGCACTGGCATCCACCGCCAGCGCCTGCACCGCCCCGCTGGCCACGGCTGCCAGCGCAAAGCCGCCAACATGGCTGAACACATCCAACACCCGCGCCCCACGGGCAAACCGCGCTGCATAGGCGTGATTGTCACGCTGGTCAAAATAGAGGCCGGTCTTCTGCCCACCGGTCAGATCGGCCAGATAGGTGGCCCCATTCATCGGCACCGGCAGCGGCGCAGTCGGCGCCTGCCCCAGTACCACTGCAGTTTCTTCAACCAACCCCTCCAGCGCCCGCGACCGGCCCTGCCCGTTCTTGATCACCACAGACACCCCGGTCAGATCGACCAAAGCCGCCACCAGCGCGTCCAGATGCGCCTCGGCCCAGGCGGCATTCGGTTGAACCACTGCAGCCGAACCAAAGCGGTCGATCACGATACCGGGCAGCCCGTCGGCCTCGGCATGCACCAGCCGGTAAAAGGGTGCGTCATACAGACGCTCCCGCAGGGCCAGCGCGCGGGCCAGCCGTGTAGCAAACCAGGCCTGATCAATCACCGCCGCTGGGTCACGGTCCAGCATCCGCGCGATGATCTTTGATGCGGGGTTCACCGTCACCAGCCCCAATGGCCGCCGCTCGGCATCCTCCAGCACGGCCAGCGTGCCGGGGGTCAGCGCCGATGTGCGCCGGTCTGTCACCAGTTCATCGGCATAAACCCAAGGGAAACCGTGGCGGATTGCCCGCGCCTCGGCCTTGGGGCGCAGCCGCACAATAGGGCGGCGCGTTGCATCAGCGCCATCAGGCGCAGCGGGCGGGGCATCGGAATGCGAAAGGGAGGGCTCCATGCCCTCCCTTAGCCGTTTCCCGATCCTGCGGGCAAGCCCGCCCGTGCATCTGCCCGCCCGTGCAACCCTAGTTCATCGAAGACACAACCAGCGTGCCAGGTGCGCTTTGCGACATCGACACCGCCAGACCGAATTTCGCCGGATCCACCTTCAATGAGGTCAGTTCCTTATGCAAAACCTGCGCCAGCCGTTCCACGATAACCACGCGCTGGGTGCGCCCGGCGTAATCCTCGGCAATCGCCCGGCTGCCACCCGACGCCTTCATATCAGCGACCACCAGGCGCGGGCCATCCAGGATTTCTCCCGTCTCGGCATGGCGGATCGTCAGAATGAATTGCAGAGAATGGGTGCCACCAATGGAATTGCGGGTCTTTTCGGTCAGGCAGTGAAAGCGGGTGATCTCAACCTCGGCCACCACCGGCAGGCCCGATGTCAGGTTGCCGGTGCCCATGGCCACGGCGTCTTTATAAATATTGTTGATCTGCTGGAACCGGTTGCCGCGCGGCTCTCCACGCCAGACCACGTCTGCCAGGGGGTAATAGCCCTCCGCCTCGCTGACACGCAGGCTGGTCGGGATCTTGATGACCACATTGGTCACATTCAGCGGGATCGCCACACGGTGGCCAACCAGAACCACCCCATCCTTGGTGGCCATCGTCACCCCCGGCGCTCCAGTGACCGCACGTGAGGCGGTATCGGATTGCCCACAGGCCGACAGTCCCAGGATCAGACCCAGAGAGACCAAGGATTTCATAGCTTTCATCACGACGTCCTTTCGCATTGGAGCTATGCCTTTCGCTCCTGAACATCGTTAATATGCTCTGCAAATGCGGCGAATTTTGGTAAGGAATGGGACCACGCCGGGGAATTATTGCGATTTCGGAAACAATCGCTGCTGCACGGCGCCGTGGGTTTCAACCAGCGTCTTACAGACGTTACAGGTGACGCGCGCACCCGCGGCACCGACCGAATCCTGCTGGGGTTGTTAGCGCTAACGATACTTGCTAAACTGCGCCCGCCTGCCCTGCCATCCCCTGTTCCGACTGATGAGACGCACCATGCCCCAGACCCTGAACGCCACGCTTGCCCGGGTGACCGACCGGATCCGCGAAAGATCGCAGGCCAGCCGCGCCGCCTATCTGGGCCGGATCGCAGCCGCCGTCGCCGCAGGCCCGGTGCGCGCGCATCTCAGTTGCAGCAATCAGGCGCATGCCTATGCGGCCACGGGGACCGACAAGGATGCACAGGCAGCCACCCGCGCGCCCAATCTGGGCATCGTCACCGCCTATAATGACATGCTGTCGGCCCATCAGCCATTCGAGAGCTACCCCGGCCTGATCCGCGACGCCGCCCGCCGGGCCGGTGCCACCGCCCAGGTTGCGGGCGGCGTGCCCGCAATGTGCGATGGCGTCACCCAGGGCCAGCCGGGGATGGAGCTGTCGCTGTTTTCACGCGATGTGATCGCACTGGCGGCGGGAATCGCGCTGTCGCACAACTGCTTTGACGCGGCCCTGTACCTGGGGGTCTGCGACAAGATCGTGCCCGGCCTGATCATCGCCGCCGCCACATTTGGCCATATCCCGGCGGTCTTTGTGCCCGCGGGGCCGATGACATCGGGCCTGCCGAATGATGAGAAATCAAAGGTCCGCAACGCCTATGCCGAAGGCAAGGCCAGCCGCGAAGACCTGATGGTGGCCGAGATGGCCAGCTACCACGGCCCCGGCACCTGCACCTTTTACGGCACCGCCAACACCAACCAGATGCTGATGGAGTTCATGGGCCTGCATCTGCCCGGCGCCAGTTTCATCAACCCCGGCACGCCCTTGCGCGAGGCGCTGACGCTGGCTGCCGTTGACCGCGCGGTGGCCATCACCGCACTTGGCAACGACTTCCGCCCCGCAGGCGAGATTTTGGATGAGCGCGCCTATGTCAACGGCATGGTCGGGCTGATGGCGACCGGCGGGTCCACCAATCTGGTGCTGCACCTGCCCGCCATGGCCCGCGCCTCTGGCATCCAGCTGGACCTGCAGGATTTTGCCGAGATTTCCGACGCCGTGCCCTTGATGGCCAAGGTCTATCCCAATGGTCTGGCCGATGTGAACCATTTCCACGCCGCGGGCGGGTTGCAATTCCTGATCGGTGAATTGCTGGATGCAGGCCTTCTGCACCCCGACGCCCGCACCATCACCGGCGACGGGCTGTCCGCCTACCGCCAGGAACCCACGCTGAAAGACGGCAAACTGGCCTGGCAACCGGGGGCCACCACCACATTGAACGACCGCATCCTGCGCCCTGCTGGCGATCCGTTCGCGCCGGTTGGCGGGCTGAAACAACTGACCGGAAATCTGGGTCGCGGCGTTATAAAAGTCTCGGCCGTCGCCCCCGACCGCCATGTGATAGAGGCGCCTGCCCGCATCTTCCATTCGCAGGATGCGGTGAAAGCCGCTTTCAAGGCGGGGGAGTTCACCGCTGACACCGTCGTGGTCGTGCGCTTTCAGGGCCCGCAGGCCAATGGCATGCCCGAATTGCACGCGCTGACGCCGACGCTGTCGGTGCTGCAAGACCGCGGGTTGCGGGTGGCTCTGGTCACCGATGGCCGCATGTCGGGTGCCAGCGGCAAGGTTCCTGCCGCCATCCACGTCTCGCCCGAGGCTGCCTGCGGTGGCCCGCTGGCCCGCCTGCGTGATGGCGACATCATCCGGCTGGATGCTGACGCCGGTACGCTCTCGGTTCTTGCCGCCGATTTCGACTTGCGCGCGCCGGCGACCGCGGATCTGTCCGCCAACAGCCATGGGATCGGCCGCGAGTTGTTCGAAAGCTTTCGCCGCAGTGTCGGTTCTGCCGATACGGGCGCTGCCGTGGTGATCTGACCTGCACCGGACACCGCCGGCCCGCCCCCCCGGGCCTCCGCCGCCCAAAAGCGCATTGCCACAAGGACCGCACCATGACCCCCGCCGACCAATCCCTGAAAGCTGCCGAGATCTGCCGTATGGCCCCCGTCGTGCCGGTTCTGGTGATTGACGATCTGGCGCATGCCGCCCCTTTGGCGCGCGCCTTGGTGGCAGGGGGCCTGCCTGCGTTAGAGGTGACGCTGCGCACGCCCTGCGCGCTGGATGCGATCCGCGCGATGGCGCAGATACCCGGTGGCGTGGTCGGCGCAGGCACCCTTTTGACGCCGGCCGACGTCAAGGCCGCCAAGGCGGCGGGTGCGCAGTTTGGCGTCAGCCCCGGCGCAACCCCCCGCCTGATTGCCGCCTGTGAGGATGAAGGCCTGCCGCTCTTGCCCGGTGCTGTCACCGCGTCCGAGGTGATGGCGCTGTTAGAGCGCGGCTATACGGTGCAAAAGTTCTTTCCGGCTGAACAATCGGGCGGCGCGGCCTTCCTGAAATCCTTGGGCTCACCGATCCCGCAGGTCAGTTTTTGCCCCACCGGTGGCATCAGCCTGACCAATGCCGCAGATTATCTGGCGCTGCCCACAGTGCTATGCGTCGGCGGCAGTTGGGTGGCACCCAAAGCCGCTATGCTGGGCGGAGATTGGTCCGCGATCACCGCGCTGGCCGCGCAGGCCTGCGCGCTGCGCCCAAGCTAGCGCTGCCCCCCCTCTACCCGGGTGCGGCGACCACCGCGCCGGGCCGCGGGTTCTGGCTCGGCCAGACCGGCCTGCAGCACCGCACTCATCGGGTGGTCTGGCTCGGCCAGCGCATAATGCGCGATCAGCGCGCGCAGCGCGTCTGGGGTGGATCGTCCGACCGGCACGCTCAGTGCCCAGTCCAGAAAGATCGACCGGCATTCACCCGGCGTGATCCCGTCAATCCGATAGCTTTCGCGGACCAGCCCCTTGGGGTCTGCCTCTTCCAACAACACGGCGCGTCTCCCCATTAGTCTTTCCCCACAAACTGGCGCTGAATTGCCGCTTCGGCAAGTAAAACCGCATGGTCCAGCCGATCTGACAGCGCGTCAACCGATGCCTCGCCTGTTTCGCGCAGCAAAAAGGCACAGCCCCCCTCACCCAGAGCCGCCGGATCCAGCTCACGGTCGGTCAACAGCCGCGCCGCACAATGCAGGCGCCACAGCAGGCGATAGGCCTCTGCCAGCACCGCCTGATCGGGGGCCTCAATCACGCGCTTGGCCATCAGTTGGCGTTCCACCTGACGCGCCGGGCTGGCCGCGAGCAGCGCCGCCATCTGGGCGCAGAGTTCAATATCCATCAGTCGTCCGGGGCCATTCTTGGCCTCCCAGCTGCCCTTTGCTGGCTTGGCCTCGGCCAGCCGCACGCGCATGTCGGCCACGTCCGGGCGCACCTTTGCCCCCGCCGCCTTACCCGCCAGAATGCTGCGACGCGCGCCTTCCACCGCAGCGGCCAGGCCGGGTTCGCCGACAATCACCCGCGCCCGGGTCAGCGCCAGATGCTCCCACGTCCAGGCCTCGGTCTCTTGATAATCGGTCCAGGCCTGCAAGGATGTCGCCACAGCCCCCGCCCGGCCCGAGGGGCGCAGCCGCACATCCACCTCATACAGCCTGCCTTGGGCAGTCTGGGCGGCCAGTGCTGTGACCATCGCCTGCGTCAGCCGTGCGTAATAGGTGCGCGTCGGCAGCGGGCGGCGGCCGTCTGACTCTTCAATCCCATCCGCGTCATAGATCAGGATCAGATCCAGATCAGACCCTGCATTCAACCGCCCCGCCCCCAGACTGCCCATCCCCATCAAGACCGCCCCCCGCCCCGGAGGCGCGCCGTGTCTGGCGGCAAATTCATCCACCACCACCGGCCACAGCGCAACAATCACCGCCTCGGCCAGATCGGCATAGCTTTTGCCAGCCTCAAAACCGTCAATCAGCCCGCGCAGATGATGCACGCCGATGCGGAAATGCCATTCCTTCATCCAGGCCCGCGCCGTATCCAGCCGCACCTCATAATCGGGCGCGTCCTGCAGCCGCCGGGACAACTCGGCGGTCAGGGGCCCCACTCCGGGCCAGGCGGTCCAGAAACTGCCGCCGATCACCGCGTCCAGCACCGCGGCATGGCGGCTGAGGTGGCGCGCCAGCGCCGGAGAGGTGCCGGCAATGTCGACGATCAGCGCGATCAGGCTGGGGTTGGCCTCAAAGAGCGAGAATATCTGCACCCCCGTCGGCAGGCCCGACAGAAACCCGTCCAGCGCCACCAGCGCCTCATCGGGATTGGCGGCGCGCGACAGATCTTTCAGCAGACGCGGCCGCAAGCGGCGAAAGATGCCGCGCGCCCGGTCAGACCGCAGACAGGGGTAATGCGCCCAGCCCGCAACGATCGCCTTGGCATTGTCGGACAGATCAGGGCCGTCTTCTGCCTCACCGGGGGTGAAAAAGCCTTCGGTCAGATGGTCGGTGCGGGCCAGACGGTCCAAGAGCCCTGCGCGGAAATCCGCGTCGGTCTGGCCGCAAAAGCCGGCAATCCGCGCCACACCGTCGGGGGTGGCGGGCAGATCATGGGTCTGCGCGTCATTCACCATCTGCAAGCGATGCTCAACCTCGCGATGCGCGCGGTAGAGCGTGGTCAACTCGGCCGCCACGTCGGACGGCACCCAGCCCTTTTCGGCCAGCGCGGCCAAAGCGCCCACCGTGTCGCGCGCCCGCAAGCTGGGGTCACGCCCCCCGGCGATCAACTGCCGGGTCTGGGTGAAAAACTCGATCTCACGGATGCCGCCGACGCCCAGCTTCATATTGTGGCCCTCAACCACCATCGGGCCATGCAGGCCCCGGTGATCGCGGATGCGCAGGCGCATGTCATGGGCGTCCTGAATGGCGGCGAAATCCAGATGCTTGCGCCAGACAAAGGGCGTCAGGGTGCGCAAAAACCGCTCTCCGGCGGCAATATCGCCAGCACAGGGCCGCGCCTTTATATAGGCGGCGCGTTCCCAGGTGCGGCCCTCGGCCTCATAATAGGCCTCGGCACCGGCCATCGACAGGCACACCGGGGTGACGGACGCGTCGGGGCGCAACCGCAGGTCCAGCCGGAACACATAGCCGCCTTCGGTGACGTCCGACAGGATCGCCGCCATCTTGCGGGTGACGCGGATAAAGACGGCGCGCGCCTCATGGCCCTGACCGGGATAGCGGGTCTCATCGAAAAGACAGATCAGGTCGATGTCGGATGAGTAATTCAGCTCATGCGCGCCCATCTTGCCCATGGCCAGCGCCACCATGCCGCCCGCGATGGCGGCATCTTCGGGCTGGGCGCCCGGCAGCTTGCCCCGGCGGATTTCTTCGGCCACCAGCCGGGTCAGGCACAGATGCACCGCCAGGTCTGCCAACCGCGTCAAAGCGCCCGTCACCACCTCTAGCGGCCAGACCCCGCCCAGATCGCACAGGCCGGTCAACAGCGCGACCCGCCGCTTGGCCTGCCGCAACGCCGGTCCCAATTGATCGACCGTCGCCGTCTGCGGCTCTTGCAACACGGCGTCAAGCGCCGCTTCCGGCACCGTTTCGGCAATGGCGCGCAGCCAGTCCGCTTCGGTCTGCATCAACCCGCGCAGATAGGGCGAACAGCCCGCCACGGCCGCCAGCAGCGCCGTCAGCGCCTGCGGCAGATCGGCAAAACTGCGCGCGGTATCAGCGGCAGCTTCAGGGTCATGCGCAACGGGCTGGCGGGTGATGCAAGAGGCAAGGCTCATGCAGCGCACCATGCGGCGATGCGGCGGCGCGGTCAACGGGCCCCAGCATTGGCCACCGCGCCGCCGGCCGAATGTAAATAATGTTCACATCCCCCTTGCGCAAAGCCCGAATATCTCCCATCTTGCGAATGTGAAAGACGTTCACATGCAATCGAAACCAGGAGAACCTGCCGATGTACACCTCTACCGCCACCCCGCGCAGCGGTGGTCTTCTCAGCCTGCTTCGTCGCATCGAGGCCGGCCTTGACCTGATCGGGCCAGGAGCCTGGATCGCGCTGATGGTGCTGGGCTTTGTCTTCACCGGGCCGTTCGGCCTGATCCTTTTGGCCTATATGATTTGGGGAAAGAAAATGTTCGGATCTTCGTGCCGCAACCGCGGCTTTGGTCGCCATGCGCCGCGTGACGGCGCGCAGGACCGCAACGCCTTTTGGGGCTGCGGCACCAAAGGCGGCCATCGCCAGTCAGGCAATGCCAGCTTTGACGCCTACAAGGCCGAAACGCTGCGCCGTCTGGAAGATGAACAAGAGGCCTTTGAGGGCTTTTTGCAGCGCCTGCGTGAGGCCAAGGACAAGTCGGAGTTCGACACGTTCATGGACGACCGCGCCCGCAGATCCGCCGAGGATGCGGCCCCAGAGGGCACCGCCGCAGCGGATACCCCCCGCCCCCTGGGCCCGCGCCCCGGCGAATACTGATACCCCGGCCCCGCCCGACACCCTCGGACGGGGCCTTGCCATGCCGCGCGATAAATCGGGCAAAGGCGCTTGGCGGATGGCGCGCAGCTTGCTAGATTGCGCGCAACCCTGCCCAACAATCTGACCCTGAATGCGCCACACCCTTCCCATCGCGCCCCAATTCTACGTTACGGCCCCGCAGCCCTGCCCCTATCTTGCGGGCCGGATGGAGCGTAAGCTGTTCACATCCTTGCAGGGCGAACATGCGCAGCGGTTGAATGACATGCTGTCCAAGCAGGGCTTTCGGCGCAGCCAGAACGTGCTGTACCGCCCGTCTTGCGCGGAATGTTCGGCCTGCCTGTCCGCCCGCATCCGGGTCGCCGATTTCCAGCCCAACCGCAGCCAAAAGCGGATCCTGCGCAAGAACGCCGATCTGCGCCGCAATGCCACCAGCCCCTGGGCCACCGAAGATCAGTTCAATCTGTTTCGCCGCTATCTGGACAGCCGGCACGCCGATGGCGGCATGGCCGACATGGATATTTTCGAATTCGCCGCGATGATCGAAGAGACGCCGATCAAAAGCCGTGTCATCGAATACACCCGCCCCCCGGGGGCCGGAGAGCATGGCCGCCCCTTGGCCGCGGTTTGCCTGACCGACGTGTTCGACGACGGGCTGTCGCTGGTCTACAGCTTTTATGACCCCACGCTGACCGCCTTCAGCCTGGGCACTCAGGTCATTCTGGACCATGTCGAGATCGCGCGTGAGGCCGGTCTGCCCTTTGTCTATTTGGGCTATTGGGTGCCCGGCAGCCGCAAGATGGGCTACAAGGCCGGCTTTTCCGCAGTTGAGATCTATAAGGCCGGGGCCTGGCAGCCGATTGGCGACCCTGCCGATCACTGCGCCGAATTGCACCCCCTGTCGGTGGACCCGATTGCCGAGCAGGTCGCCCGCATCGCCCTGCCCGAGGCGCGGATCCATCGCGAGTAACCCTACCCCCCGCGGCCGTTCCGGCAGCGCAGCCTGGCCATTCAGCCGGGCGCGACGTGTCGTGTTTTGGCCCGTCCCGGCACATCAGACTTGACGCATAGCTATGTCACCGCATAATTGGTAAAAACATATTACCAAAGTAAGGGCTGGAAAACAGTCACAGCGCGAACAGGGGAACACCATGAGACTGCTTTTGGGGCTTGCGCGCCTGATTGACGGCGTGACCGCGGCGATCGGCAAGGCGGTGATGTGGTTGATCCTGCTGGCGGTCTTTGTCTCGGCGGGCAATGCGATCGTGCGAAAACTGGCACCGCAACACGCCTCGAACGCCTGGTTGGAGCTGCAGTGGTATCTTTATGGCGCGGTCTTCATGCTGGCCGCCGCCTATACGCTGCAACAGAATGAACATGTGCGCATCGACATCTTTTACGGCAGCCGGTCACGCCGCACGCAGCATTGGATCGACCTGTTCGGCCATGTGGTCTTTACCCTGCCCTTTGTCGCGCTGATGTCGTGGATGTTGATCCCCTATGCGATGGACAGCTACCGGATCGGCCAGATCTCAACCAATTCCGGCGGGCTGATGATCTGGCCTGCCCGCGCCATTCTGGCCGTGGGCTTTGTCCTGCTGACGCTGCAGGCGGTTGCCGAGATCATCAAGAAGATCGCCCTCCTGCGCGGTCTGATGGTGGATCCGCACCCCTTCCACAGCCCGCAAGAGCAGGTGGATGAGATGACGGATACACTGTTCTCTGACCTTGCCGACACGCAAAAGGGGGACGGCAAATGATTGAATTCATTGGCACGAACATGGCCCCGATCATGTTCGCCAGCCTGGTGTTCTTTTTGGTGCTTGGCTATCCGGTTGCCTTTTCACTGGCCGCCAATGGGCTGGTTTTCTTTGCCATCGGCGTCTGGGTGACGCCCTATTCGGGCGGCGAGATTGCCCTCGACTGGCCTTTGCTTTTCAACATGCCGCAGCGTCTCTGGGCCGTGATATCCAACGATACCCTGCTGGCAATTCCGTTCTTCACCTTTATGGGCATCCTGTTGGAGAGGTCCGGCATGGCCGAAGACCTGCTGGATACCATTGGCCAGCTGTTCGGCCCGGTGCGCGGAGGCCTGGCCTTTGCCGTCATTCTGGTTGGCGCCCTTTTGGCGGCCACCACGGGCGTTGTCGCCGCCTCGGTCATCGCCATGGGCCTGATCTCGCTACCGATCATGCTGCGCTATGGCTATGACCGACGGGTGGCGACCGGAGCGATTGCCGCCTCTGGCACGCTGGCGCAGATCATTCCGCCCAGTCTGGTGCTGATCATTCTGGCTGACCAATTGGGTGTGTCGGTCGGCGACATGTATAAAGGCGCGCTGGTGCCGGGGCTGCTGCTGACCGGCATGTACCTGGGCTATATCGCCATGCTGGCGGTGTTCCGCCCCAATCTGGTGCCAGCCCTGCCCGCCTCGGCCCGCACTTTGGGCGGCGGTGTCACCTCGCTGATCCTGGCGCTGATGGCAGCGGTGGCCTTCGGTTTTGGCACGCATTACTGGTTCTACAGCAGTTGGGGGACCAATGCCGATGTGCTGGGCGCCTGTGTCGGCACGCTGGTGATCTATCTCTATGCGGTCCTGGATGGCGCGCTGCGGCTGAACCTGCTGTCGCGGCTGGCGCGGCAGGTCATCATCGTGCTGATCCCGCCCCTGGCGCTGATCTTTCTGGTTCTCGGCACCATCTTCATCGGTCTGGCCACACCGACCGAGGGCGGCGCAATGGGCGCGTTGGGCGCGCTGCTGCTGGCGCTGTTCAAAGGGCGGCTGACCTTTGGCATCACTCAATCGGCGCTGATTGCCACCACGCGGCTGGCCTCTTTCGTGATGTTCATCCTGATCGGCTCGCGCGTCTTTGCGCTGACGTTTTACGGCGTCAACGGCCATATCTGGGTTGAACATCTGTTGATCGGCGTGCCGGGCGGCCAATACGGCTTTTTGCTGGTCGTCAACCTGATCATCTTCATCTTGGGCTTTTTCATAGACTTCTTCGAGATCGCCTTCATCCTGATCCCGCTGATTGCGGTGCCCGCGCAAACCCTGGGCATTGATCTGGTCTGGCTGGGCGTCATCGTCGGCATGAACATGCAGACCTCGTTCCTGACGCCCCCCTTCGGCTTTGCGCTGTTCTACCTGCGGTCGGTCGCGGCCCGCGTGCCCTATCTGGATCGCATCACCGGGCGCAACATTGAGGGCATCAAGACCTCTGAGATCTACAGCGGCGCCATCCCTTTCATCTTCGTGCAGGTGATCATGATCGCGGTGGTGGTGTTCTGGCCCTATTCGGTCACGCATTACAAAACCCCGAAAATAGACTCCTCGACGATCGAGATAAAGATGCCCACGCTGAACACCCTTGGCGGCGCAGGCACCACGCCCAGTTTTGGAACCCCGGCCCTGGGTGCCCCCACCCTCGGCACACCCGATTTCGGCACCACCGCCCCGGCCCCCGGCACCCTGCCGCAACTGGGCACGCCAGAGGTCAATCCCTGAGCGATCATTCCGCAGATCGTATTGGTCTGCTTTGAGCCCTTTTTAACCGATGCTGAGTGATGCGCGAATGCCCGCCAACGCAGGAGCGGCAAAAACCTTCAACAACTCGTTAGAGAGTCGAACGATGTCTATGGCCCATAAAGAGAGATAGTGGGCAAACTTTCTCAAAGGTAACCATAATAGATCATGCTAGTTATTGGCTGCGAGTGGTACAAGCTTCATAACATTGCCTTCGAAACGTAAGCGCCGATGGCAAACGCGATCACCCCATGAACGGTGAGTAAGTTAAAGAGTAGCTTTAGTCGGGCCTTGGCGCGTTTTTCATTTTCTTCGGGGGGGGGCACATTTTTTAGGGGGATAGACTCCCTC
>JBATPI010000227.1:0-34345 GCA_049291415.1 Paracoccaceae bacterium
ATGTCGCGCGTGGCCATGGCAAGGCGCGCGCGCTGGCCCAGACGGGCGGGCTCAGCCGCCGCCCCGCCAGACCGGCCAAAGCGCTGACCGTCGCGTTCCAGCCGGCGCAACAGCTCAAAAAAGCCGATCTCTTCGGGGTCGGGGCTGCGGAATCCTAGATCAGGTCGCGGTTGCCCAGGGCCATCGGCCATGCCACCTCCTCCTGTTTCTGTTGCAGCCGCGTCTTGGTGCGGACAAAGGAATTGATGCTGGCATGGCGCGCGAACAGCCGTGCCAGCAAGGCCGAGAGCAAGAGCACGCTGCCCCCCGACAACGGCCCCTCGTCGATATGCAGGGTGATCTCGATCCCCCGGCCAAGGCATAAGGGGCCCGGCAGATCCAACCGCTCGATCACCGGGCGGGAACTGACGCGCTGCAGCGACCGCACATGCCGCGCCAGCGCCGGATCGCCGCGATCGGCATACAGCTCCAGCATCGCGCGCAGGGGCTCGGCGCCTTTCAGATCTTCAGCCAGCGACAAATGGTTCAGCGACAATTGCCCCACCAGCCGCCAGGTCAGATCGTCCAGTTGCGCCTCACCGTCCCGGCCCACCTGCGGCAGGCCCGCCACCAGCGATCCGCGCGGTCGGCGCATCGCCGAAAGCAGTTCTACCCGCGCCACCGGATCGCCCGTGTCCAGCGTCAGTTTTGGATTGTCGTCAAAGATCGGCAGATCACGGTTTGACACCAGCGCGCGGATGTCAAGGCGGCGCAGGGGGCGGGTCTGATCCACCCCCGCAGGCCGCGCAACCGATATGAAAAGGTCATCGCCGGTATAGCTGGTGCGGGTCTGTCCGCGGCGCAACTCATCCGAACCGGGGCGGCGGGGGCGGCGTTCGGTGGTGTAGACCAGCCCTGATCCGGCCAATGCGGCGGGGGTATAAAGCGAGGCAAGATCGGCCTGCGGGCCATCAGCTTCGGCATCGGCCACCCGCAACAGGCGGTGGATTTCAAAATCCAGCGGTCGGGTGCGGTCAGGGTGAACCACATGCGCGGTTGCGCGGGGGTCCATCTCAACCACGTTGCATTCCTTTTCGAACAGGTTGACGATCGGGGTGGCGAACAGCCGGAAATCCTTGGCCGACACCTGCGATATCGCGGGAGCGGCACGACCCATCGGCAGGATCACCTCCAGCGCCTTTGGCCCGCAACTGCGGATGACCGGGGCAAGACCGCTAAGGCGCAGGCCGTAAAATCGTTCGGGCATCAGGAAATATTCCCGCATCAAGCGGTAGCCTTCAAACGATGACCGCAGGCGCGGCAACAGTGCTTCGTCGTCACGGATGCCGATCAGATCGGGCGCAGCACTGGTTTCAAAGCGCGCCGCCCCGTCGGCGCGGCGGGCGATCACCGGCAGGGGGGCTGCAAAGACCGCATCAAAGATGGCAGCGGCGCGCGGACCACCCGAAAACTCCAGATCCAGCCGGTCCAGTGACAGATCGGCCAAGGACCCCGCCCCCTGCCGCTTGAAGGTCAGCCGCAGCCCGGCTTCGGCACCTTGCAGCTGTGCTTCTGGCACGCCTGCCGCCGACAAAGCGCCCCGGTCTTGCAAGTATTCCACCGTGGTCAGCGTGATCGGCCACAGCGTCACATCCTGCGCGGTCGTATAGATCGCGCGGGTGGACACCCCCTCGCGCAGGGCAGCAACCAGCCGTGTGCCGCGCCGGACAAGATGGCCATCGACCATGGTCTGCACCTGCGGGCCGGGGTGCAGAACCACGGTCGACATGGCAGGCGCCGGGCCCGCCAGGTCGGGATACAGCGCATCCAGAATGCCCCGCACATGCCGCTGGCTTTCGCCATCCAGCTTTAGCCGTGTTCGCGCCGCCAGATAGGCCACGCCCTCCAACAACCGCTCGACATAGGGATCGGGGCACGGCACCGCATCCAGCGACAGGTTCCGCGCCACGGTCGGGTGCAGGGCCGCAAATTCGCCCGACAGCTCGCGGATATGCGCGAGTTCGGCCTCGTAATAGCTGAGAAAGGCACGGTCCATCTCAGCCGTCCTCGATCCGGGTCGCGGCGCGGCCATTGTCCAGATCAATGGTGGTCGACAGCCGCAACCGTTCTGGCACCGGCGACAGCATCAACACCCCCTCGATGCGCACCTTCAGCCCCTCACGGTTGCCGGTATCGACGGTGATGCGGATGGTGTCGCGTTTCAAACGCGGCTCAAAGGCGGCAACCACTTCACGCAATTCGCGGGCCAGCACCTCTGGGTCGAAATCCATCGCGCGACGGCCGGAAAACGACGGCACGCCATAGTTCAGAACGGATCTGCTGACATGCGGATAGTCGGCAAGCACGTCTTCGGGGTCGGGTTGATTGCCGCGCTCAGCGTCGGTCCATAGATACTGCGCTTGCAACCGTTCCATCCCGAACAACTCTTCCAGATCGCGGCGCACGGCTTCGCGCAGTACGTCGGCTGTAACGACGATACCGCTTTCCTCCAGGAAAGCGCGGCGGGCCAGAAGGGTCAGAAACTGAGAGATCTCACGCCGCTTGGGTTCATCCAGGTCGCTGGCCTGTTCCACTGTGCGTGGGCCACCCAAAATCATCTGATCCAGTCGTTCCATGCCAATCTCGGCGCCGATTTCGCGGCGCCGAAGGTCTGTTTCACTGACAATGCCCGGTAAGTCATCGACAAGCCTGTCCCAGAGGCTGGGTTGAACCGCCTCGCGACGCGCCTGCATGGTGACCGGTCCTTGGGCCAAACCTGCCTCTCCTCCGGGGCCTACTTGGCCGCAACCAGATCGTATTCGACCTCATGCTCGTCGCCCTTGGAGTGATCATCGGCCTGCACGACGTATTTGAAGTTCACCTTCTCATACGAAATCGAGATCTGTTCCGAGATCAATTCGCTGCTGTCCGCCTCGGGCGAGGTTTGCGACATCCGGTAGCTTGAGATGATGCAGTTGGTCAGCGTGATGATCAGATAATCCAGATGCGCATCGCCTGAATCCTTGCGGACGGTAAAGACGATTTCGGAAAAGGATTTGCCTTTGGAGCATGCCAGCATCAGATAAGGCGACGACGCGTCCATCCATTTCAGGAATGTGAAATCGCTCAGCGTAGCGCGGCCGCGGGTGCGGCCCGACCCAACTGCCGACGAAGATGCCTGCCGGGCGTCAAATTGCACGCCAAAGCAGTCGATCTCTTTTTCATGGTCAGCGCGCTTGGATTCGCCGTCGATGCCTTCAATCTTCAGATATCCTGTAAAAGCCATTGTCTTGCCCTTTCAATAGGTGGGACGGTTTGGAAAATTCCCGCCCGCCGGAATGACGAACGGTCTGCAAAGCGGGGTCGCGCGGTCCCCGGAAATCGGGGACCGTTCGGGGGGGGGCCGGTTCAGGCACCCTTGACGGAAGGCAATTCCGACACCAGCCGCAAGCTGGCATTGATACCCTCCAGTTGGTAGTGCGGCCGCAGGTAAAAGCGGGCGTTGTAATAGCCCGGACGACCTTCGACACTGTCCACCTGTACTTCGGCCATGGCCAGCGGGCGCTTGGCCTTGGCCTTGTCGTCGGCCATGGTGGTATTGGCCAGAACGTAGCGGTTGATCCATTCCGACAGCCAGACCTGCATGTCGTTGCGTTCCTTGAACGTGCCTATCTTGTCGCGCGCGATGGCTTTCAGATAATGCGCGAACCGGCTGACCGGGAACAGATAGGGCAGGTTCGCCGACAACCGCTCATTCGCCTGAGCGTCCGGATCAACCAGACGCCCCGCGCGGGTTTCATCGTCCTGAAGGGAATGGGCACCGATGAAAGCCGCAAGATCGGTGTTCTTGCGGTGCAGGATCGGCATCATGCCCAGCTTGGCCAGTTCGGCCTCACGCCGGTCGTCGATGGCGATTTCAGTGGGGCATTTCATCGCGATCGAGCCATCGTCGGTCGGGAAGGAATGGACCGGCAGGTTGGTGACGGTGCCACCGGATTCCACGCCCCGGATCTGGGTGCCCCAGCCATACAGCTTATGGCTGCGGTTGATGTTCACGCCCATCGCAAAGGCCGCGTTCATCCAGACGTAGTGATCATGCTTGCCGTCGATTTCTTCTTCAAAGGCAAAGCCCTTTACCGGCACGGTATTTGCGCCGTAAGGCAGGCGCGCCAGCACCCGCGGCATGGCCAGGCCGATATAGCGCGAATCCTCCGATTCCCGCAGCGATTGCCATGAGGCATAATCGGGCGAGGAGACGATCTGCTTAAGATCTTGCGGATTGGGTAGTTCCTGCCAGCTTTCCATGCGGAACAGTTGCGGCGCTGCCGCCGCGATAAAGGGCGCATGCGCAGAAGCGCAGATGCCCGACAGATTGCGCAAGAGGCCCACGTCGCGCGGATGGTGGCTGAACTCATAATCCCCAACGATTGCCCCAAAGGGCTCGCCGCCGAACATCGAATACTCGTCGGAATAGACCTTTTTGAAGGCGGGCGACTGGTCCCACATCTGACCCTCAAAATCCTCCAGCTGGTCGGCCAACTGGTCTTTTGAGATGTTCAACACGCGGATCTTCAGCTTGGCGTCGGTTTCGGTGTTGTTGACCAGATAATGCAGGCCGCGCCACGTGCCTTCCATCTTGCGCACCTCGGGGGCGTGCAGGATCTCATTCATCTGCACCGTCAAGATCTGGTCGATGCCCGCGATCAGCGACTTGATCGACTTGACCGCATTGCCCGAAATGGTGGCGGTGCCGGATTTCTCTTTCGCCGCCATCGCCAGGTTCTGCACCAGCTTTTTCAGTTTGGCGCTGTCATCCTCGCGGACGCGGAAATCCTTTTCCAGAAGGTCCGAGAACTCTCCCAGATCAATTGCCTCCGCCTCAGCAGCACCTGCCGCGCCCTTGGCTTTTTCGGTGTCGGCCATTATGCCTTGCCTCCTTCGGATTTCATCGCTTCTTCGGCCACCTGCTGCAGCAGGGGTTCATTTGCCAACAACTGCGCGATGCGCTTTTCGGCGCTGACCTTGCCGTCCATATAGCCCAGCAGCTCTTCCAACTGACGCCGCATCGCCATCAGTTCGGCCAATGCAGGAACCTGCTCGGCCACCTTGTCGGGCGTGAAGTCGCCCATCGATTTGAACGACAGATCGACGAACATCTCTTCATCCGCCTCGGCCCCCTCACCTGCGGGCAGCGTGTTCTTGACCCGCGCCTTCACGCGCGGCGACAGCGCCTCCATGAACTTGGAAAACCGGCCCGCATCGACCTCGACAAAGGCGCGGTCGGCGGGGGTTTTCTGTGCCTCACGGGTCTCGGACGCCCCCGCAAGATCGGCCATCACGCCCATCACGAAAGGCAGCTCGATGGTGGTAGGGCTGCCGTAATGTTCGACGTCATAGGCGATTTGCACGCGCGGGGCGCGGTTTCGCTCAATGACTTTTGCCTTGCTCTCACTCATGGCTCATTCTCTCCCGGTTTTGTTCTTGTCTTCAAAAACCCCTGCGACACCGCGAAACTCCTTGAGGCCGCTGGGGGCGATTTCTTCCATCAACTGCATGAAATTCATAGGCACCATCTTGCGCATCCGCCGCGCCAGATGCGGGATCGGCGATGATGGCTCGGTGCGCTCGTAAAAGGCAATGATCAGATCCAGACAGCGTTCGACATCTCGGCGCGTGTTGACCTGAAAAGGCGTGGCGGCGGCCGGTGCCGAGCTATTTGCGGCCTGGGCAGGCGCTGCCGCGGCAGAGGGAGCGGGATCGGCAGGCATCGCAGAAACCTCCGTCTGGTAAGAAACGGCGGGTGCAGTTTCGCCGCCCGCCTCAAGCGTCTGGCCAATGCGGGCCAGCATCTTGCCCAAGGCATCGAACCGGACCGCCACGTCGTTTTCCGTCAAATGCGGCGCAAGGGCTGCTTCCAGCGCCGTCAGGCCAGCCTGGGCGGCGGCCAGATCGGCTTTCAACGCCGCCATGTCGTCAGGCCGCTCTGCCGTCGTGGCGCGGCAGGCTGCCGTCACCCGGTTCAGCCGCGCGTCGTGGCCCGCAACCAACTCGGCCAGTTCCTTATCCCCCAGACCCGATGGGGCCTCGGCCGTAAATGCAAACCGCGACAGCGCCGCCGCCGCCAGATCGCCGCCGGTGATCGGGCCCAGGCCCCGAGGGGTCAGCAATGCGGCGAATTCCAGATCGCCCAGCACGCCCCCATCAGGATTTTCCAGCTGATACAGTGCGTTGATCCGCCGCAAAGCCGCGTCGCGTTTTGTGGCGGCCTCTCGCAGGATGGGGTGCAGACTGTCCCAATATTGCGTCACGCTGTCGGCCAGCAGGCCCAGGCCCTCGGCCAGACCGGCCAGACCGCGGTCATTGGTCAGCAGTCGGGCGACGATAACCAACAGCCGCAGATCGCGCCCGCTTTGTGCAAGTGTGCCCGCGTCTTCCAGCAATTCGGACCAATTCAACTCAACCGCGCCGGTGCCACCGCTTTCGATCAACCGCAGCCGTGCAGGCCGCGAAGCCGCTTCCAGACGGTTCTCGATGGCATGAAAGCGGGCATCGTTCCGCAGGTCTGCCCCTGATGGAGACGACGGGTCGATGGATGCGAGGAAGGTCGCAATTTCCATTTCAAAACGCCAAGTATGTAAACAGAAAAATCAAGCAAAGTCTGGCAGAATAATACGAGTCTATCAACCTACACGTGGCCGCCGATTGGTCAAGGTCGGCTTTCCAATATGCGGGAGGCAAAGCCGATGATGTTTCCCGGCCGCTGACTCTGGGCCTTGGCCAGATCCTCGGCAAAGGACGCGATGCTTTCGTCACCGGGGCGTCGGGTGTCGAAAAAATCGCCCTGCGTCAGAAAGGCGATGATTTCGCTTTTTCCATAGTCGCCCTTGTTCACTTCGGCCTTGGGCAACCGGTTATCGGCCTTGTTTTCCGACACGCTGAACAGCACCCGAACCCGCCGTGTGCTGCCTTCGACCGAGCCCAGCTTTGAGATGTCGGTCTCGGCAAAATTTGCGTTTGGCACCAGATTGAAGACCATATGGGTGTTGTCCACAACCATCACCCACAATTGGCCTTGGGTGACGCTGGCCGGGATCAGCACTTCGACCACCGGGTTGTCGCCGGTCTTGAAGACGCCGGTCAGATTGGCCTCTCCGGTCGCGCCCTGCCCCATCCAGATCGACAAGGCATTTGTTGGCAGCGGCGGCAACTCTTTTCGCACTGAACAGATATCGTCATTCAGGACAGTTAATCCCGTCACCACCTGGCGGTCGCCGATCACCCCGGGCAAAGCGCCGGCGATGGCTGCGTCCAGATCGGGTCCCAGCGCGCCGCCTTCGATGGTGATCGTGGCACCCAGCGCGTAGCCGCCCGCGGGTGGGTCTACTTGCGTCAGCGGGCCGCAGTTTGCCAGGCCGTCCAACACGGTCTGCACGGCTTTGGGTTCCAGAACCCTTGGGCCGGTTGCCAGATCCAGTTTCATCGTAAAGCCGTATGTTCCGGCCCAGATCTCCAGACCCACGCGGATAGCCTTGCCATCGGCAAGGGTCGGTGCAAACCCGCTGACCTGCGCGGTCATGTTTGACAGGTCGATCTGCCAGTCTTCCAGCCCGCGGGCGGCATCAAAGATCGCCGCGGCACCACTGGCCCAGGTCTCGGTCGGCATACCCAGCGCCAGCCTCACCGAATCGTCAGCCGCCGCCTGTCCTGCAAGAGCAGCAAAGCCCGTGCGGATCATATTGGCCGCCGCAAGGTCGGGCGCATCGGCGGTCAGTTTTGGATTTACCAGCGTTGCGCCCGCTGACGCCGACAGGCTGTAGGGCGCGGCCATCGGCAAGGGCGTGTCGGTCAGCCGTTGGATGATGGGTTGCAGCAGCCCCGCATACCACGCCCCACCACCCGCCGCCGCCAGCAGCACCACCAGAACCAGCGCCAGAAACCCGCTGCCGGACCGTTTTGCGGCACCTGTCCCGGTCTGCGTTGCCCGCCGCGTCGCCACCCGGGTTGGCGGTGCTGTGCGGCCGCGTTCCACGGCCGGGCCTTTCAGCACCTTGCCCACTTGGGCGACCACCGCCGCCGCCGAAGGTGCCCGCTGGGCCAGCGTGGGTTCAGTCAGCCAGTCGATCAGGCCCTTTAGTGGCTCGGGCACGCCGCCGGTCTCCAGCCGTTCCTGCTTGCGCCGGATCATCTCACCCGGCGTCATACCTGCAAAAGGCACCTGCCCTTTCCACGCCGCCAGCAACAACGCCCCCAATGCATAAAGGTCAGACCTGGCCTCTGCCCGCCCCTCCATCTGCTCGGGTGCTGCATATTCGTATTTGCCCGCGAAATCGTTGCCCACAATGGTGCGCGCGCCTGCCGCCGTGTCCTTGGCAATGCCGAAGTCGATGATCGTCGCCTTTTCGGCGCTGCCGTCACGCAGGATGATGTTGTCGGGCGACAGATCGCGGTGCACGATTCCCTGACCATGGGCCGCCACCAGCCCTTCGGCCACCCGATGCGCAACTATCATCAATTCGCGCGGCTCCAGCCGCCGACGCAGCATCTCATCGGCAATCGACGGACCTGCGATGTAATCCATCACCAGAAAGACATGCCCCTGATCCGACCGCGCGCATTCCGTATAGCGCACCACCGCATCGTCACGGATGTCGCGCATCTGCTCTTCGCGCTTCATCAGCTCGATATAGCCGTCCTGGCCCGAGAATTGCGCGTTCAACGCCTTGATCGCGACAATCCGATCCGAAATCAGGTTCTTCGCGCGATACACCTCACCGGTGCCGCCCCGCCCCAGAACCCCCTCAATCTCATAGGTGTTGTTCAGGATTTGGCCGCGGTGGAAAATGTCGCCGGGCAGTGCATCAATCATCGGGTTCAACCTCTGGAGGGCGGAAATCCGGATGCCCCCTTCAAAACAGTCGCAAAATCTATTGTTCCAGATTAGACTGAGTCTGGGCGGATTTCCCGCCTTTTTTTGATCGACTGTTGAACACATATATTTTGAAGGGGCAGGCCCCATGGCCCAGCGTGGCTCTCCTGAGACTGTCAAGCGCAAAGAGCTTGTCGGCAAACTGAACGACGCCTGCCTGCGCGCCTTTTCCGCAGCAGCGCAAAGTGCCAAATCGCGCGGCAACCCTTACGTTGAGCTGGCGCATTTCATCGAGGCGCTGGCGCGCAGTGAACGTACCGATTTCGACATATTGTGCCAGTCCGCCGGGGTGGATGGTGCCCGGCTAGAGGGTGACATTCAACGCAGTCTGGACCGTTTGCCCCATGGTGCGGGCGCGGTCGAAGAATTCTCGGACCACATCTTTCACGCCATCCGCGAAGCGTGGACCTTCGGCAAGATGGAGCGCGAAGAGGATCAGGTCCGCTCGGCCCATGTGCTGCTGGCGGCAATGAAAACCCCGGTTCTGGAAGGGCTGATGCTGAAGATCAGCCTGGAGTTTGAAAAGATTGATCCGGGCAGTCTGGAGCCGCAATTGGACGGGTTGCTGGAGGCATCAGTCGAGACCACGACAGCCCCTGCCGCCGCGGGCGAGCCTGCCGCAAAGCCGCAGGGCAAGTCGGCGCTGGCGCAATATGCCACCAACCTGACCGAACGGGCCAAGGCCGGCAAGATTGATCCCGTGATCGGCCGCGACATGGAAATTCGCCAGATCATCGACATCCTGATGCGCCGCCGCCAGAACAACCCCATCCTGACCGGTGAGGCCGGGGTGGGCAAAACCGCCGTCGTCGAAGGCTTTGCCCTGCGGCTGGCGCGCGGTGACGTGCCGCCGCAACTGCAGGCGGTCGATCTGCACATGCTGGATATCGGGCTGATGCAGGCAGGGGCCTCGGTCAAAGGCGAGTTTGAAAAGCGCCTGAAAGCCGTGATCGACGAAGTGCAAAGCAGCCCCAAGCCGATCATCCTGTTCATCGACGAAGCCCACACCCTGATCGGCGCAGGTGGGGCCGCAGGCACCGGCGATGCGGCGAACCTTCTGAAACCAGCCTTGGCGCGGGGAGAGTTGCGCACGGTCGCCGCAACCACTTGGGCCGAATACAAGGAACACATCGAAAAAGACCCCGCCCTGACGCGGCGCTTTCAGGTGGTCAAGATCGACGAACCGGGCGAAGATGCCGCCATCCGCATGGTGCGCGGCATCGCCGGGGTTCTGGAAAAGCACCATCAGGTTGAGATTTTGGACGAAGCCATCCAGGCCGCCGTCCGCCTGTCGCACCGCTATATCCCGGCCCGCCAACTGCCCGACAAGGCAATCAGCCTGCTTGATACGGTCTGCGCCCGGGTTGCCGTTTCCCAACACGCCACACCGGCCGAGGTCGAAGACATCGAGCGCCGCTTGCAATCATTGGAGGTGGAAGCCGCGATCATCGACCGCGAAGGTCAGGTCGGCATCGACGTGGCCGACCGCAAGGCCGAAGTGGACGCCGGCCTTGCAGAGGCCCGCGCCGAGTTGGATGCCGCAAGGGTCCGCTGGGATAGCGAAAAGCTGCTGGTGGCCGAGGTGCTGGACCTGCGCGCCAAACTCCGCGCCGAGGGGTTGGCGGTGGATGACACTGCCGATGCTCTGGCCGAAGATATTGCCGAACAGACCGCGGCCGAGGGTTCCGAAGCGCCCAGCGAGGAATCGGCAGAAACCGCGCCAGTCTACATGACCGCCGAAGACCGCGCCGCGACGCTGGAAACGCTGAAATCAAAATCCGCCGAACTTGCCAAACTGCAAGGTGAACGCCCTCTGATCCTGCCCTCGGTCGACCGCATCGCGGTGGGGTCCGTCGTGCAGGATTGGACTGGCATTCCGGCGGGCCGGATGCTGGCCAGCCAGGCCGAACAGGCATTGACGCTGGCGTCCATCCTTGGCCAGCGCGTGGTGGGGCAAGATCACGCCATGGGCATGATCGCCAGCCGCATCCAGACCAGCCTTGCAGGCCTAGGCGCGCCGGAAAAACCTGTTGGCGTCTTCATGCTTTGTGGACCTTCAGGCGTCGGCAAGACCGAAACGGCCCTTGCGCTGGCGGAAACCTTGTTTGGCGGCGAACAGAACCTGATTGCCATCAACATGTCGGAATTCCAGGAGGCGCACACCGTTTCCACTCTGAAAGGTGCGCCCCCCGGCTATGTCGGTTATGGCAAGGGCGGCATCCTGACCGAAGCGGTCCGCCGCCGCCCCTATTCCGTGGTGCTGCTGGATGAGGTCGAAAAGGCCCACCCCGACGTGCATGAAATCTTTTTTCAGGTCTTTGACAAAGGCATGATGGATGACAGCGAAGGCCGCAGGATCGATTTCAAGAACTGCCTGATCCTGTTGACCACCAACGTCGGATCGGAAGAGATCATGGCGTTGACCGATGATGGCCGCGGCACCACCGATCTGGAAACCCTGACCGCGTCCTTGCGCGCGCCCTTGCTGAAAACCTTCCCCGCCGCGCTCTTGGGCCGCATCGTCTCAATCCCCTACTACCCGCTGTCTGACACGATGATAGAGGCCATCGCAGGCCACAAACTGCGCGGCATCGCCAAGCGGCTGGCGAAAGGACATGACGCCGAGTTTGTCATTGGCGCGGGAGTGATGGACCAGATCAAGGCCCGCTGCACCGAATTGGAATCGGGCGGCCGAATGATCGATTCCATCCTGACCAATACCCTTTTGCCAGAACTGTCGCGTCAGGTCCTGAACCGCAAGCTGGAGGGCACGCCATTGACAAAGGTCACCGTCACCGGCACGCCCGACGGCTTTGCCTACAGCTTTGAATAAGGGTGGGCGGATAGGCCATGCTCATCCGTTCCTCCACCGGCTATCCAAGCCAGTTCACCATGGGGATGGACGCTGAGGGACAGGAATTCCTGTCGCTGGTGATCAAGGCCACTTTCGACTTTCCACTGCCAGGCGAGGTGCCAAAACGGGCCAAGGTGCAGCGCCCGCTGATCATGGCCGATGAATATGCAGGTGCGCCGGGGTTCTGCGCACCGCTGTGGGAAACCGACTTTGCCTTTCGCAAATCAGCCTGCGACGTGGTGGCCCAAGGGGCCGCCTATGCGCCCGGCGAAAAGCCGACCGAGCGGGTGCGCGTCGGCTTGCGGGTGGGCAACTGGACAAAGCAATTCGACGTGGTTGGCCCACGGCAATGGCGCACGCTGGGCCCGAAGATCACCGCGACGAAACCCTTTCCCTTCACCCGCCTCGCCTTTGGCTATGACACTGCCTTTGGCGGCCCCGACCGCAGCCGCGCGGATGAGCAATCCCCACCTGTCTACGCCGACAACCCCTATGGCTTGGGCTTTGCCACAGTTCGCGCGGGGTCCCGCATCGACGGGCTGGACCTGCCCCTGACCGAGGCTGTCGACGATCCTGTCACCTCGCCCTTCGGGGCGCATAGACCGATGGCGCTTGGCCCGATCCCGCGGATCGTTCCCGCACGCGTGCGCCATGCCGGCACCTATGATGAGAACTGGAAGGACGCCATATTCCCTTTCCTGCCGCCCGACTTTGACGAGCGGTACTACCAATGCGCCCCGCCCGATCAGCAGATCGCCCCGCCCGCCACCGGCACGCCCGTGGTGATTGTAGGCATGACCCCGCAAGGCCGCGAGGAATTCCGCCTGCCCGACACCGATCTGCCCGTCACCGTCTTTCGCGGCCGCAGCATCGCGCTGCAAACCACCCTGCGCCCCGACACCCTTGCCCTGGACTGCGAGGCCCGCCAGTTCACATTGACCTGGCGGTGCGACACGCCGATCCGCCGCATCATCACCGAGTTTTCCGAGGCATGGGTCGGTCCGCCGTCCCGCGGGCTGGCCCGCGCCCGCGCCACCGGCAAATTCTACCTGACGCTGGACTCCGCCACCCGCCCCCTCGAGGTGACCGAATGACCGCGTCGCTGCATATCCAGTCTGCGGGCATGGTCACCTGCGTCGGCCTGAATGCGGCCTCGTCCTGTGCGGCGATGCGCGGGCGGTTGGACGGCTTTGCCGAGACCCGCTTTATGGGGCCGGATGGTGAATGGCTGATCGGCGGTGCTGTGCCCTTGCCGCGCAACTGGATCGGCATCAAGCGGATGGCGCATCTGGCGGCGGGCGCTCTGGCCGATCTGGGTCGCCAGATGCCAGGCGGGCTGGCGGGCGCTCCGATCCTGCTGTGTCTGGCCGAAGAGGACCGCCCCGGCCGCCCGGTTCCCGACCCCGCCGTTCTGGCCGGACTACTGGCCGAGATCCTGCAGATCCCGGTGCCGCGCATGCAAATCATCGCGCATGGCCGCCCGTCGGGGTTCGTGGCGCTGGACCGCGCCCGCCGCCTGATCGCTGCTGGCGAAGACCCGGTGGTGATCCTGGGCCTGGACAGCTATCTGACGGCGCAATCGGTCGCGCATTATCTGGGCCAGAAACGCCTGCTCGCTCCCGGTAACGCCAACGGCTTTATTCCCGGAGAGGCCGCTGCGGCGGTCCTGTGCAGCGCCGCCCCGGGCCCCCTGCGCCTGACCGGCCTTGGGCTGGCCCGTGAGGTCGCGCATATCTATAACGCCGCGGGCAAGGGCGGCCTTGACCTGCCCCTGCGCGGCGATGGCATGACGCGGGCCTATCAGCTGGCGATGGAGCAGGCAGAAGTCGATCTGGCCCATGTCGAATACCGCATCTCTGACCTGATCGGAGAGCAGTATTTCTTCAAGCAGGCCACGTTTGCCAGCCTGCGTCTGGAACGCGGCCGGACGCCCTTTCAAGACCTGTGGAGCCCGGCCGAAAATCTGGGCAATATCGGTGCAGCCGTTGTGCCGGTGATGTTGGCACAACTGATGACCGCCGAGGCGCGCGGTTACGCCCCTGGCAGTCCGGCCCTGATGGAGGCCTCAAGCGATGACGGCGCCTGTGGTGCCGCCGTGCTGCATGCGGTTCGGAGGGCTGGCTGATGGGCGGAAAGGTTTTTGCCAACGGGCTGGAAATCTCAGGCAAGGCGGTGCAGGCGCAGACCATCGCGATCTTCCCCGATGTCTGCTTTACCCCGCCTGAATCTCCGGCCACCCCACCCGGCGTACCAATTCCCTACCCCAGTTTCGGCATGGGGTCGGATACCGAAAACGGCACCGGAAACGTGTTCATCTCGGGCAAGACGGTGAACATCAAGAACAAGTCAGACGAGTCGAAAACCACTGGCACAGAGGCGGGTGCGGCCGCGAAAAAGGGCATCATCACCTCAAAGAACACGGGCAAGAAATACTTCAACAGCTGGTCGCCGGATGTCAAGTTTGAGGGCGAGCCGGTGATCCGGTTTTCAGACCTGGCCACCCATAACCACGCCTCGCCCTCTGGCAACACCCCACCGGGGCCTGAGGTTGTAACCGCAGCGCCGTCGCCGCCGCATGACAAATGCCAACTGACGACATATAAACCAAATAATTGCCCGTCAGGAACGACACCGCACCACCTGGTCGGCGATGCGCAATTCCGGCCAGCGGGACAGATAAGTGTGCCCAAGAAAAGCGGCGTCGGCACCACCAAGGTGGACAGACCGTATTACAAGGGCTGCGATAAACTCAGCCATGCGTCGGGCCTTTGCATCTGCCTGCAGGGAATGGTCAAGACATCGACCATACCGGATGAAGACATCACCGGCATCGGCCTGAATCCGGACAGCATCAACAAGACGAAGATGGGCGATCGCCGCCTTACCTCTGAACTGCTGGAATCGACACGTCAGAACGTCGGACGGACGAAAAGCATGTTTCCCAATTGGGCCGGGGCTTCGCCGTTTTCGCTGACATTGGGCGAACACGGCAGGTTCCACGACCAGTATGACAACCTGTTGGAGGTCAAGGGCCTGGACAACATTCCGCCCAACACGGTCACACTGGACCAAAGTGCCGAGCTGGCCGCAGACCTGTGCGACCGCATGCACGGGTGCGACCCAAAGGACATCAAGGCCCAGATCCTGAACCACTATCAGGCGATGGACATTCCCCCTGAAACGCGGCTCAGATCCGGGGTCGGGAACTCAAACAACGTCGGCCTGCAACCGGCACCTGGCGTTCAAATGGGAGTGATTCCTTGACACCGACCTATCGCGACATGACCGAAGACGATCCGCCGCTGGCCTATCTGGATGGCATAGCGCTGGACGATGGCGGGGCCGTTATCATTGCTGCAATCTGGGGGTTTGAGGACAGCATCGACCGCCCCACCCGGTTGCTGCATATCAGCGCCGATGGCAAGGTTCGCTGTCTGGATGTCGAACACAACATCATCTCACTTGCCTCACCGATGGCACCCGCAACGGCGCAGGTCTACGGTCTGACCAAAACAAACCAGATCCTGAAGGTCTTTCCCGAACAAGGAGAGCCGGTCCCAATCGGCCGCGATCGCGGTGGGCGGTTCTCTCGGCTGCGTGGTGTGGACAATGGTCTGGTGGTTGTCGGGCTGAATGGACAGGTGTCCAGAATCAAGGCATCCTCGGCTGCCCCTTTTGATGAGGGGGCCTTCGCCTCAACCCGCCAGCTGTTCTTTCGGCATCTTCGCGATGTCGGGGGTCACCCGGCATCACGGATGATCGCGGTTGGTCTTGCCGGTTGTATTTTACAAAGGCGCAGGGACCGCTGGGAAGAAGTTGACGCGGGAACGAATGCCGATCTGGAACAGATCGTGCATGGACAAGAGGCAGATTCTTTCTGGATTGCCGGAAACGGCGGAACGTTGATTCATGTCGTGCGAGACGAGTGGCGTTTTGTCGACGCAGGCACAGAGGTCAACTTTTGGGGAATGACATGGCTGGGGGGCAAGATAATCCTGTCCGCGATGGAAGGGCTTTTTTGCCTGGACCCCGAAACCGAGGAAGTTACGCCGCAAGATGTAAAGACAGACAGACCCGTCAGCTTTTACCGCGTTGACGCGAATTCCGGCCGTTTGTGGTCAATCGGACCCCAGGACATCGTTCTATTTGACGGGGAAAGCTGGCAACGAATCCATGTGCCGGGAACAGCCTAGGGCTATCTCAATGGCCTTTGAGCCAGCGTTTCGTCCAGATACTCGCGCACCTTGCCCAGATCCAATTCCGCCACCCGCATCGTCCCGGCCCCCGGCTGCAGCATGCGGATCACGAACAACTCACCCGCCTCGGGGTATTCGTTGAACCGCTCTTGCGCCAGCTTTGCCCCTTCGGTCCCGGCCAGCCGCAACCCGTCCAGATGCGCCTCCAGTCGTTCCAGCAGGCGGCCAATGCGCAATTCGTCCATTTCCGGGTTTTCCTCGGGGAACAGCCGCGCATGGTCGTAAACCGTCCACAGAAACGCCGCCTGCTCTGCGTGCTGGCGCAGGATATGGGGCAGGACAGGAGCAGCGGGCGAACTGGGCATCTCAGTTCAGGTTGACCGATCCGCCGCGGATCCGATTCGACCGGGACGCATGGCTGACCAGATCGGTGCCGCGGATGGTGATATGGCCGTCGGCTTCCAGCACCAGACTGGCCTTGCCGACACGCAACTCAATCCGGTCTTTCGCCGTCAGCCGCAGCAATTGGCCGTCGGCCACGACCACAGGGCCCATATCGACGCGCGCGGGATCGACCAACTTGCCCACGATCAGCGGGCGGGCACGGTCGCCATCTTCAAACATCAGCGCCACTTCGGCGCCAAGATCGCCTGCATCAAGCCGCGTCAGGCTGCGTGCGGGAATGGCCGTGTCCTGCGCGTTGCCCGGGAAAACGACCAGCGGAACGGCATCGTGAAACCCCAGAACCATGCCGATCACGACACCGTCCCCCATCTGACCCGCCAAGGGCTGGCCACCTTTAGTCTTCTGGTCTGCAATCATGGCGAATATTCCTGAACCAATACCTGCAGCCTACACGTTTTGTCGCCCAAGATCGACGGATTTCGCGACAACAGCAAAGGTCATGCCGGCTGAGCCCCGACTGGCAATGCTGCGTCCCCACCCAAGCAGCACTGGAAACCAAAACGCTGGCCGCGTAACTAGGGATAATCGGGCTTTGGCATACCCGTTCGGGGCATCCATTGCGGCAGGCAGGCAGGCACCAGCATGAAAGACCCAATAACCAACATAGTAGTGACCGAGCGGTTCTGGATTCGCGGCGACGTCGGCTCTGCCGTCTTTCCGGGCTGGATCGCGCGCCATGTGGCCAGGTTGGGTTTGACGGGCCGTGTTGTCGGGCAAGAGGCGGCCTGTGTGACGATGGTTATATCGGGACCGGCCGATCTGTTGGATGCCTTGGCGCTGGGGTGCAGTCTGGGCCCGCAGGAAGTCTGGGTTGATGACATCACACGATCCGCTGAAAACGATGGACAGGGCCTGAGTTTTGCTTAGGTTTCATGCAGATGAAATGCATGATTGAAACTGGCCCTCCGCCGAATGACCGCCATATGCACCCGATCAGACGACTGGTCTTTGCAAAAAGCTGATTCCCAGACCCGGCCAAAGCGGCGACAGAACTTGGAGCGACGAATGACGACTGACTGGTGTGCCGCAGGTCTGGCCGACGACGTGCCGCCCAAGGTGGTGATTGCAGCGCAGTGCAACGGGGTGGAACTGGCAGTCTGGCGCAGCGCCTCGGGTAAGCTGAGCGCGTGGAAAGACCGCTGCCCGCATCGCGGCATGCGGCTGTCGCACGGCTTTGTGCGCGGTGAGACATTGTCCTGCATCTATCATGGCTGGGTCTATGGCACCTCGGGCGCCTGTCAACATATACCTGCGCATCCCGATCTGACCCCCCCCAATGCGATCCGCGCCGAAGCCTATGACTGTGTTGAGGAGGGCGGGGTGCTCTGGTTGGCGCCCGCGGGCACGGCATCGGCACCGCCTGATCTGAAGGGTCTGATCCCGGTGCGCAGCATGGTGGTCAATGCGTCTGCGGCGCAAATTGCGGCGGCGACCGGATTGCAGGGAGGCGATAGCTTGCGCGGAATCGTTGCGATTGGCGACAAGCCGGTTGAGGTATGCCTGTTGCTGCAAACACGGGCGGGCGATGTCGCCGTGCATGCGCTATGCGCTGATGGGACTAATCGGGTTGAGGTCTCGCGCTGGTTGGAAGACCTGCGCCGCATTGCCGAAGAAAGGGCTGCAGCATGATCGCTCCTGCCGTATTGAACGAATGGTATCCTGTGGCCATGGCCTCACAGATCCGCGCGGGCCAAGTGCGCGAGACGATGCTGTTGGGCCAGCCGATCACCGTTTCATTGCAGCGCGATGCGATTGCGGTGCAAGGCCCCGAAGGACCGCTGCATGTGATTGAGCATTACGGCCACGTCTGGGCCTGCCTTGGTACGCCGGCGCATGATCTGTTTCCGATCCCCGAGGCTTCCCAGGCCGGGCGTCGGCTGGTGGATGTGGGCGTGGTGAGGGTGAAGTGTTCTCCCCTGCGCGCCGTCGAGAACTTTCTCGACATTGCGCATTTTCCCTTTGTGCATACCGATGTTCTGGGGGCGGAGCCGCACACCGAAGTGAACCGCTATGAAGTCAGCATCCGCGAGGATAGCGACGAGGTTTGGGCCACCAAGGTGACGTTCTACCAACCGCAGGCCGCTAAATCGGCCGAGGGCGGCCTCGTCACCCAATATATGTATCGCGTCGCGGCCCCGACGGCGGCGGTCTTGTATAAAACCTGCCCGGCGCGCCCCGATGAATGGGACGTGATCGGCATTTTCGTGCAGCCCCTGACCGAAGAGTTATGCGATGTCTGGCCCTGGATGGCTCTGTTTGACGATGACACCCCACAGGCCGAGTTGATTGCCTTTCAGCAGATGATCTTCCTGCAAGACCGCTCAATCCTGGAAAACCAGATTCCGCGCCTGTTGCCGCTGGATCCGGGGATGGAGATCCCGACGCAGGCTGACATGACCTCGATCGCCTATCGGCGCTGGCTGAAAAAACGCGGGCTGACCTATGGCGCGCAAATGGTGGCGGCATGATCCGGCTCTATGATTATGTGCTGAGCGCCAGCTGCTACAAGGTACGGCTGATGGCGGCGCTGCTGGGGGTAAAGCTGGAGCAAGTGGCGGTGGATTTCCACCCCGGGCAGGAACAGCGCGGGCTGGCGTTCCGCCGCATCAACCCGGCGGGCACCTTACCGGTAATGCTGGCGGGCGATCTGGTGTTAAACGAATCCACCGCGATGCTGGTCTATCTGGCACGGTTGGCGGGGCGCGACTGGTTGGGCGCGGATACCCCCGAGGCGGGCGCACAGGTGCAGAACTGGCTGGCGTTTTCAGCCCGGTTGGGCGGCAGTCTGGGCATGGCGCGACTGCATGACATGCTGCTTTATCCCGGCGATATCGACGCCCTGCGCCATGCTGGCCACCAATGCCTGCGCGAGATGGAGGCACATCTGACCGAACAGCGCTACGGCGGCGGCATCTGGCTGGTGGGGACCGCCCCCAGCATTGCCGATATCGCGTGTTTTCCCGCCGTTGCCCTGTCATTGGATGGCGGCGTGACGCTGGACGACTACCCATCGGTGCGGCTGTGGACCCGCGCGGTGCGCGCGCTGAACCGGTTCATCGAGATGCCGGGCATCCACCGGCTGCATGAGCTGACCCCCACCCCAACCGCAGAAGATCGGGCGACGTGATGGGCTATCTGCTGAAGAATTGCGCCGCGATCATCCGCTCGGCCTACCTGCCGGTGCTGCGCGATCAGGATATCCTGATCACCGGCCCGGCAATTGCGGCGATTGGCCCGAACCTGTCAGCCGGCCCGCTGCCAGCCGGAACCGTGGTGATCGACGCGACCGGCTGGTTTGTCTATCCGGGGCTGGTGAACACGCATCACCACTTTTTCCAGACCTTCGTGCGCAACCGCGCCGATCTGGATTGGACCAAGCTGTCGGTGATCGAGTGGCTGGACAAGATCTATCCGATCTTCTCAAAGCTGACCGAAGAGTCGTTCTATCACAGCTCTGTCGTCGCCTTGGCCGAGTTGATCAAGCACGGCTGCACCACCGCGTTCGATCATCAATACAACTTTCCCCGCCATGCCGGCAGCCGCATCATAGATCGCCAGTTTGAGGCCGCTGATCTGTTCGGCGTGCGGTTTCACGCAGGCCGCGGCACCAATACCCTGCCGAAAGCCGAAGGCTCCACTATCCCAGATGAGATGCTGGAAACCACCGACGGCTTTCTGGCCGATTGTGACCGGCTGATCAGCGCCTATCACGACCCCGCCCCGTTCAGCCTGCGGCAGGTGGCGGTGGCACCCTGCCAGCCGGTAAATTGCCATCTGGAAACCTTTGTCGAAAGCGTGGCTTTGGCGCGGGATCGGCGCGTCTTGCTGCACAGCCATGTGGGTGAGGGCGAAAGCGAAGTGATCAGGGCGCGTAGCGGTTTGCGCACGGTGGACTATCTGGAGAAAATCGGCTTTTGCGGCCCCGACGTCTGGTATGCCCATTGCTGGGAACTGACCGAGGCCGAGCTGGCGCAGATGGCCGCCAGCCAGACCGGTGTGTCGCACTGCCCCGAACCGGTCTATCTGGTGGGCGCTGAAGTCACTGATATTCCCTCGATGCACGCCAAATCCATGCGCGTCAGCCTGGGGGTGGATGGCACGGCGTCGAATGACAATTCCAACCTGATGCACTGCGTCCATTCGGCCTACATGCTGCAATGTCTGGTGGCCAAAACTCGCGCTCATCCGGTGCCCGAGGCTGCCGATTTCCTGCATTACGCCACCCAGGGCGGCGCGGATGTGCTGGGCCGCAGCGACATCGGCACGCTTGTTCCCGGCAAGGCGGCGGATCTGTTCGCGCTGGACACCCGCAAGCTGGACTATGTCGGAACCCGCCACGATCCGGCCAGCCTGATCGCCAAAGTAGGTATCGGCACCACCACTGATATGACGATGATCAACGGCCGCATCGTCTGGCAAAATGGCGAATTTGCAGGATTGGACGAAGGCGCCCTTTTTGCCGAAGCCGAAGCGGCCCTACACCGCGTCATGTCTTGAGACCAACCAACAATAACAAACCCCAACACGGAGCTGCTGCCATGTCACTGAACCGTCGCAAATTCCTGAAATCCACTCTGGCCGCCAGCACCGCACTGGCGCTGCCGGTTCCCGCCTTTGCCGAAGGCGATGTCTTGAACATCGCGCTGATCGTGCCGTCACCCGCCGCCGATGTGGGCTGGTCGCACACGATGGAGCTGGGCACCCGCGCGGTGCAGGAGAAATACGGCGACAAGGTCACCGTGACCTTGCTGGAGAACGTTTTCGAAGGCCCCGATGCCGACCGCATCATGAACAAGACCGTGGCCGAGGGCACCGGATTCCTGATCCTGGGGTCGTTTGGCTATATGGAAGGCGGGCTGAAGCTGGCCAAGGCGCATCCCGAAGTGTCGATCCTGCATGCCTCGGGCTATAAGGATGCGCCGAACTTCTCGGCCTTTGGTGCGCGTTATTATCAAGGCACCTATCTGATGGGGATGGCAGCAGCCGCGCTGACAAAATCGAAAAAGCTGGGTTGCGTGGGGGCTTTTGCCATTCCCGAACTGATCACCTCGATCAACGCCTTTACGCTGGGGGCGCTGGCAGTGGATCCGGCGATTGAGGTGTCTGTGGTCTGGGTGAATTCGTGGTTTGACCCCGCTTCGGAACAGCAGGCGGCCAAGGCGCTGATTGCCCAAGGCGTTGATGTGATCTTCTCAAACGCGCAGGACACGCCGTCGGTCATTCAGGTGGCAGAAGCAGCAGGCGTCTACGCCTTCAACCTCAACTCGTCGATGAAAGCCTATGCGCCGACGAAATATCTGGGCGTGGTGGCCACCGATTGGGCCCCCTATTTCCTGCAGCAGGTCGATGCCCATATGCAGGGCACTTTTGTCGGCAAGACGGCCTGGCTAAGCATGGCCGACAAATGCGTGCTGGTGCAGGATTGGAACGCCGACATCCCCGCCGACATCGTGACCCGGATCACCGAGGCCGAGGCCAATATGCTGGCGGGCGACTTCTCGCCCTTTACCGGGCCAATCACCGATCAGTCGGGCGCGGAAAAAGTGGCGGCTGGTGTGACGCTGGGCGATGACACAATCCTGTCGATGGATTGGCATGTTCAGGGCGTCACCACGCCGCTGCCGCAGTAACCCCATGGCCCCGCTGCTGCAGCTGAGCGCGGTCTCGAAACGCTACGGCGGGGTTCACGCCAATTCCGGTATCGACCTGCAGGTTGATGCCGGATCTATCCATGCCATTCTGGGCGAGAACGGTGCCGGAAAATCCACGCTGATGAAGCTGATCTACGGCGTCGAGACCCCGGATGAGGGGCAGATTTCGTGGAAGGGCCAACCGGTCCGCCTCTCCAGCCCCGCCGTGGCGCGGGCCCGCGGAATTGGCATGGTATTCCAGCATTTCTCACTGTTTGAGACGCTGACCGTGGTGCAGAATATCGCGCTGATCGTGCCGGGATCGCAGGCGGCATTGTCGCAGCGCATCCGCGAGCTGGGTGATGCCTTTGGCCTGTCGGTAGACCCACGCGCCAGCGTGCATACCCTGTCAGTGGGAGAGCGTCAGCGGGTTGAGATCATTCGCTGTCTGATGCTGAACCCCGACCTGTTGATCCTGGATGAGCCGACCTCAGTCCTGCCGCCGCAATCGGTGGCGCGGCTGTTTGACACACTGCGGGCACTGCGCGAGAAGGGCATGGCGATCCTGTTCATCAGCCATAAGCTGGAAGAAATACATGAGCTGTGCGACACCGCGACGATCCTGCGACAGGGCAAGGTGACGGCACGGCTGGACCCACGCCAAGCCTCTGCGACCGAACTTGCCACACTGATGATCGGCCGTCCGATGCCGCCGCCGGTGCATGCCACGCCGCATGGCTTGGGCGAAGAGCGGCTGGAATTGCGGGGGCTGGCGTATCACAACGAAGACCCGTTCGGCGTATCGCTGTCAGAGGTGAATTTGTCTCTGCGCGGCGGTGAGATTGTGGGCATTGCGGGGATTTCGGGCAATGGCCAGCAGGAACTGGCGGCGCTGATTTCCGGCGAATATCGCGTGCCTGTGGGGCAACGCGACAGGGTTCGGCTGATGGGCAGAGCGGTCGGCAATCAGGGGGCGGCAGCGCGGCGAAAGCGCGGTTTTGCCTTTGTGCCCGAGGATCGTCTGGGCCGGGGCGCGGTGCCGGATATGTCGTTGGCCGACAACGCGCTGTTGACCGCGCATGGCCGCGGGCTGGTGCGGCACGGCTTTATTCAGCGTCGTGCCGAGCGCGCGTTTACCACCGAATGTATCGCCCGGTTTGATGTGCGGACCTCTGGCCCGCAGGCCGAGGCGGGGGCGCTGTCGGGGGGCAACCTGCAAAAGTTCATCATGGGCCGCGAGATGATGTTGCAACCATCGGTCTTGCTGGTGGCGCAACCGACATGGGGCGTCGATATCGGCGCGGCGCAGGAAATCCGGCAAAAACTGGTGGCCATGCGCAATGAAGGCACGGCGATTCTGGTGATATCCGAGGAAATTGACGAATTGTTTGAAATCTGTGACCGGCTGCAGGTGCTGCACAAAGGGCGGCTGTCGCCGTCGCTGCCAACGGCCACCACCACTGTCGAAGAGGTTGGGGCCTGGATGATCGGGGCGGAGGGCAGCCTGTGAAGATCACGCTTCTGCGTCGCGAAACTGCCTCACGCGGCATGGCCTTTCTGGCGCCGCTGATTGCCTTGGCCTGCACAATCCTGACCAGTCTGGTCTTGTTCTGGATCCTGGGAAAACCGGCGGGACGCGCGCTTTATGCTCTGCTGATAGAGCCGTTTGTCGGCTGGTACAACTTTTCCGAAGTGCTGCTGAAAATGGGCCCCTTGATGCTGATTGCCCAAGGGCTGGCGATCGGCTTTCGCGCCAATGTGTTCAACATTGGTGCCGAGGGCCAGCTGATCATCGGCGCGCTGTGTGCCTCGGCGCTGCCGATCTATTTTCCCGACGGCACCTCTGTGCTGATGCTGCCCGCCATGATCTTGCTGGGGGCTTTGGGCGGGGCGGCCTGGGCCGGGGTGGCGGCCGGTTTGCGCTCACGGTTCAACGCCAATGAGATTCTGGTGACGCTGATGCTGACGCTGATTGCGACACAGGTGATGAACTATTTGCTGGTCGGGCCATGGAAGGATCCGAAGGGCTTCAACTTTCCGCAATCGGTGATCTTTCCCGATGCCGCCCTGCTGCCCACGCTGATCAGCGGCACGCGGGTAAATATCTCGGTGCTGGCAGCGCTACTGTTCAGCCTGTTGGCCTGGGTGATGATGCGGCACGGGATGTCAGGCTATCGGCTGCTGGTTGGCGGGCTGGCACCGCGGGCCGCCCGCTATGCCGGCTTCAACGAGGCCCGCGCGGTCTGGCTGAGTCTGCTGATCGGCGGGCTGGCGGCCGGGTTGGCCGGCGCGTTCGAGGTGACCGGGCCGTTGGGGCAATTGCAGCGGTCAATCTCAATGGGATACGGCTATGCCGCGATCATCGTGGCCTATCTGGGCGGGTTGAACCCGATCGGAATTGTGGTGTCATCGTTTCTGATGGCGGCGCTGTATATCGGCGGAGACAATGCGATGGTCTCAGCCAATCTGCCGGTGGCGGCGGTTTTGGTATTTCAGGGGCTTTTGCTGGTGTTCTATCTGGGCAGCCTGACCTTCATCCGCCACCGGGTGGTGTTTTCCTGGGGGGGCTGGCGTGGGTATCATTGAATATATCCTGGCGGGAACATTGGCGGCCGCAACGCCGCTGTTGCTGGCCGCCCTGGGCGAATTGGTGGTAGAGCGCACCGGAGTCCTGAACCTGGGCATAGAGGGGATGATGGCGCTGGGGGCGGCCATCGGCTTTGTCGTCACCTATGTCAGCGGCAGCCCCGTTCTGGGCTTTGCGGCGGCGGCTTTGGGCAGCATGGCCCTGTCGATGGTGTTTGCCGTTCTGGCCCTGGGGTTTCGGACCAATCAGGTGGCGGCGGGGCTGGCGATCGGCATTCTGGGCCTAGGCCTTTCGTCTCTGGTCGGCAAATCCCTGGAGAGCCAAACCTTGCAGGCGCCGGGCAAACTGTCAGTGCCGCTGCTGTCCGATCTGCCGGTAGTCGGCGGGCTTTTTCAACAAGATATCGTGGTCTGGCTGACGCTGGTGTTGACGGTGGCGATCTGGGCCACGTTGAACCACAGCAAACTGGGGCTGATCATCCGCGCGGTGGGTGAGAATCCGCAGGCGGCGCGGGCTATCGGCTTTCCGGTGCTGACAATCCGCTGCGCCGCCGTGGCGTTTGGTGGCGCGTTGGCAGGCATGGCCGGGGCCTATGCCTCAACCATCTACACCCCGCTTTGGGCCGATGGCATGATCCAGGGACGCGGCTGGATTGCGGTGTCGTTGGTCGTCTTTGGCACCTGGCAGGCCGAGCGCGTGTTTTTCGGCGCGCTGTTGTTCGGCGCGCTGTCGCTGGCCGGGCTGATCGCGCAGGCGGCGGGGGTGGCCCTGTCATCGCAACTGTTGGCCAGCGTGCCCTATATCGTCACCATCGTCATGCTGGCGGTAATTTCATCCAATCGGCGGCGGATGCGGCTGAACACCATCGCCTCACTGGGCCAACCGTTCTAGATCCGTCAGCCTCTGTGGCGGCGGATTCAGGGTCTTGCGCAGGGTAAGGGCAAACATGATCCGCATCCGATGCGTTGACCCGTTGAACCCACCCTCACCCTTCGTTCGGGCAGGTCGGCAAGCCCTGCAATCGGCGGTATAAATCGCGAAAAGCGGCGTAACCCTGATCATAGACGTCTCGATTGGCTGGGTTCGGGGCAAACAGTGTATCACGCGATGTAAAAGCGGTGATCCCGCCCCAATCTGCGGCCCCCAGACCCACCGCGGCGGTCCAGGCCGCCCCAAGGCAAGAGCCCGGATGCCCGCTGAGGCGTTGTAGCGGCTGGCCCAGCACATCGGAGACGATCCCCATCCAGACCGAAGACCTGGCGCCACCGTCCGAGACGAAAAATTGCGTCGTCGGATGGCCAATCTCGTTCAACGTCTCAATATGGTGACGGATGGCGTAGGCATAGGATTCCAGCACAGCGCGCCAGATATGACCCAGATCGTGCGACAGGGTCAGCCCGTTCAGTGCGCCGCGCGCCGAGGGATCATGCAAAGGTGTCTTCTCACCCAAAAGATAGGGCAGGAAGGTTAACCCCAACGCCCCCGCAGGCCGATCAGCGGCCATTGCGTCAAGGGTCGCGTGGCGCGATCCGTTCAGCGGCTGGATCCCGGCCGCAAAAGTCTCAACGAACCAGTTCAGGACAGATCCGCCCGTCGACATGCAACCGTTCGGCAGCCAGAGGCCGGGAATCAGATGGTAATCCAGAAAAAGTCGCGGATCAGGGCGCAGCACATCAGTCGCGGTCAGGATATCGACCGATCCACCAAACTTCAGCAACACATCGCCGCGCGTGATCACCCCAGCCCCTAGGCAGGACGCGATCATATCGGCCGCGCCACCCACAACCGGCGTTCCCGCGGCAAGCCCGGTTTCACGCGCAGCATCGGCGGAGAGCTGCCCCAGCACCGCCGAAGAGTTGATCAGCGGCGGCAGCAGATGCGGCGGAATTCCGGTCAGCTGTGCCTGAGCCAAGTCGATCTGCCCGGTCGCGACATTCACGATCCCGGCCTCTAGCGCCCAGTTCTGTTCCACCGCCGCCATGCCTGTCAGTCGAAAGTTGATGTAGTCGTACGAGCCGAACAACGTGCTGGCCGTGGCCAGAACCTCTGGTTCATGACGCGCGAGCCAGCGGATCTTCGCCCCCACCAGTTGCTGGTTCACCCCGCACCCTGCGGCGGACAAAAAGGCCGTCTCGTCGATGTCGTGCCGCATCTGATCAACCTCGGCACCGGCGCGACCATCGCTTTGCTGGATCGACCGGCGCAGCACATGGCCCGCCCGATCAATCAAGACCGTCGCCGGCAGCATCCCGGCAACACCGATTCCGGCAATATCTGTCGCGGCAATGCCCGCCTGTGCCAATAGATCCGGTATGATGGCACAGCAATTCCGCCACCATTCGTCAGGTTCCTCTTCGGCCCAACCGGGATTTTGCGAGAATAGCGTCACCGGACGCGATGCCAGCGCAAGCGCCTTGCCGGATGTCTCAATCAGAATTCCGATGGTAGAGGTGGTGCCGATGTCGAGCCCAAGAAAGACAGTCATTCATATATCCGTTTCTGGGGTTGGATCTGGGTCAGCCGATGATGACACGAACCTTCGCCTCGTCCAGCACGCTGGCCAATTCCGGCGGGGGCTGCGCGTCAGTGATCAGGGTCGAAATCTGGGGTAGAGTGGCGATCAGCACGGTCGAGACGCGGCGAAACTTGGTGCTGTCCATCAGCAGCACCCGTTCGGTCGAGCGTTGCAGGAACACGCTTTTGACCGCGGCCTCTTCAGGCGAATAGTCAAACACGCCTTCGGGCGTCATGCCCGACGCGCCCAGCAGGACTGCGTCGAAATAGTAGCGCGAAAAACCGTCTACCGCGTCCTGGCCCGTCAGCGACATTTCTTCGGCGCGGATCACGCCGCCACTCATGTAGGTTGTCACGTTGGCACGGGCCATCAGCTGACCGACGCGCAAACTGTTGGTAAACGCACGCAGCTGTGGATCGGGCCCGGCCTGCACCATGGCGCGGGCCGCAGCAAGCACCGTGGTGCCAAGGTCGAAGGCGACGGATTTGCATCCCGCCAGATGCTGCGCGGCCGCTTCGGCGATACAGGCCTTGCGATTGGCGTTCTGGCGCGCGCGGGCCTCAAACACCGGTTCGGTATCATCGACGACGGTCAGCGGCCCCCGCCTCAGCCCGACAGCGCCACCATGCACCCGCTCCAGCAATCCGCCTCGCTCCAGTTCAGCCAGATCGCGGCGCACCGTCATATCCGAAACACCAAATTCGCGCACGATATCGGTGACCGAAATTGAGCCGCCTTGGTTCAGCCGCTCAAGAATACGCATCATCCGAGCCTGGGCCGGCGCGCGGGCACGTTCGGTTGTGCGCTTTTCTGCAAGAGGCGTGAGGATCTGCTGTGCTGGCACTGTCATTTGTTTTTCTGGTCGATCCTACGTGCAATCTCGATCAAGGTTTCATGGCACCTAACACATGATGCGGCCAGGTTCCCAGTCTCTTGCGGGCATTGTTGTGCCGGCCTTGGAAAGTTCGATCAAACAAGAACATCCAATATAGCCATATCGAACATCTTCAAACATTTTTCTTGCGCCTGACGATTGAATTTGTTTGTTTGCTTCAGCATGGGGAGATTTCAGATGGGCGCACATCAGTTGGCGGCGCAGACCCACCCAGGGCTTGCCGGGAAGGTGGCCTTTGTGACCGGGGCGGCGACCGGCATCGGATATGCAATCGCCAAAGCCTTGGCCGCACAGGATGTTTCAGTTGTCATTGCAGATCTGAACCTTGACGCGGCCCGCGCTGCAGCTGCCGAATTGGGCCCCAACCATCATGCCGTAAAAATCGACGTGCGCGCCCGCGAGTCGGTGCAGGTGGCCTTTGATCAGGCTGTCAGCCGCTGGGGTGGCATCGACATCTGCATCGCCAATGCCGGGGTTTCGACGATGCGTCCCGCGGTGCAGTTGACCGATGAGGACTGGGATTTCAACATGGATGTGAACGCCCGCGGCGTGTTTTTGACAAATCAGATCGCAGCGCGGCATTTTCTGGCCACGAACAAGGGGGTGATCGTCAACACCGCCTCTCTGGCCGCCAAAATTGGCGCGCCGCTTCTGGCGCATTATTCGGCCTCAAAATTCGCGGTGATCGGCTGGACCCAGGGGCTTGCCCGTGAGCTGGCGCCGAAGGGCATCCGAGTCAATGCGGTTTGCCCCGGCTTTGTCCGCACCTCGATGCAACAGCGCGAGATTGCATGGGAAGCGGAATTGCGCGGAATGACCGCCGAAGAGGTGGAACAGGATTACATCCGCCAGACCCCGCTGGGGCGCATCGAGACGCCCGAGGATGTGGCCGGTGTTGTCGTGTTTCTGTGTTCTGATGCGGCGCGCTTCATGACCGGACAGGCGCTTAATGTCACCGGTGGGGTTTATACCACCTGACTGTTATCGGCCCCGCGCCCGAGTTCTACCAGCACATGAGGATCATTTGACCGCGATCACACTCGACACCATCAGCCGCGATTTTGGCGCGGGTATCTTTGGGGTCAGGGATGTGTCCCTGTCTGTCGCTGAAGGTGAGTTCATGGTGCTTTTGGGCCCATCGGGTTGCGGAAAATCAACCACGCTGCGAATGATTGCCGGGCTAGAGGAAATCACCACGGGCCGGATCCACATCGGGGCGCGGGATGTGTCAGACCTGCCGCCGCGCGACCGCAACGTTGCCGTCGTGTTCCAGAGCTATGCCCTCTATCCGCACATGTCGGTGCGTGAAAACATGCGGTTCGGCATGAAGATGCGCGGCACCCCGCGGACCGAGCAGGACCGGCGGATCAAAGAGGCGTCCGACATCCTGGGGCTAAACCCCTATCTTGATCGCAAACCGGGCGCCCTGTCGGGCGGTCAGCGCCAGCGCGTTGCCTTGGGGCGCGCCATGGTGCGAGAGCCGGATGTCTTTTTGATGGACGAGCCGCTGTCCAACCTGGACACAAAGCTGCGCAGCGAAATGCGGCAAGAACTGGTCAAGCTGCATCACCGGCTGGGCAAGACGATGATTTTTGTCACCCATGACCATATCGAGGCGATGACGATGGGCGACCGGATTTGCATCATGCGGGACGGGCGCATTGAACAGGTTGGCCCGCCGCTAGAGGTCTATGCCAACCCGGTGAATACCTTCGTTGCGCAATTCCTTGCCGCGCCCGCGATGAACCTGATCCCGGCACAATTGACGCACATGGCCGATACGCTGTCGATTTCGGCTGGACCGATTTCCGGTGCCCTGCCCGCCCGCCAGGCATCGGTTTTTGCCAAGGCCATCACGCAACCATCCATCTTGGGCCTGCGGGCCGAAGACATGCTGACCGCACCCTCCGCCACGACCGTGCCGGTGACCGGAAAGGTCGTGGTCCGTGAGGCGCTGGGGGCTGAAAACCTGATCCAAATAGAGACCGACGGAGTCACACTTGCCGCCCGCACTGGCCGGCATTTCCTGCCCGGCTTTGGTGAGCAGACAACGCTTCACGCTGATTTGGCAGAGATGCACCTTTTTGACGCTGCGACGGGCGTAGCCTATCCGCGGGATGTGCGGCCATGATCCGGCGCGTCCTGTCACACTTTGGCCTTTTGACCGCCAGCCTGATCGTGCTTTTCCCTATCCTGTGGGTGTTGCGCACCTCATTTGTTCCCGAACACGACTCTTATTCGACCGCAATATTCCCCCACTTCACATTCGACAATTATCGCATGCTTTTTGCCGAAAAGAACTTCGGCACAAATTACCGCAACTCTATCGTCGTTGCCGCCATGTCCGTCATCCTCTCGTTGCCGCTGGCCGCGATGACGGGCTATGCGTTCGCGCGCTTTCGAACCGGTGGCAAGTTTGCCCGTTTCGCCACCTTGGCCAGCCAGATGCTGCCGCCCGTGGCATTGGCGCTGCCGGTTTTCATGCTGTACCGCGCAGCGGGATTGACCAATTCGCTCTCCGGGCTGACGCTGGTTTATGCGGCCATCAACCTGCCCTTTCTGACCTGGATCCTGATGGGTTTTTTCGAGTCTATCCCCGAGGATCTCGAAGGGGCCGCCATGACAGACGGCGCCACCCGGTGGGGGGCATTCTGGCGCATCGTGCTGCCGGTCGCGACGCCCGGCATTCTGGCCGCTGCCGTTCTGGGCTTTATCCTGTCGTGGAATGAATTCCTGTTTGCCCTGATCCTGGGGGGATCGAAAACCGCAACTGTACCGGTGGCGCTGGCGTCGCTTCAAACCTCAAACGGGGTCCAGATCGCGCAGGTTTCTGCCGGGGTATGCCTTGCCATTCTGCCCCTGCTGATCGCCGTCCGCTTTATCCAGAAATATCTGGTTCAAGGGCTGTCCTTTGGCCCCGTCAGATGAATTTACCCGACCAAACCAGACTACAAACAGAGAGGTGAACAAGATGAAAACCAATACCTTCCTTGTTACAGGCAGCCTTTTGGCCGCATTCTACGGCACGTCGGCGCTGGCCGATGGCGTCGTTCTGCGCGCCTTGATGGAGGATGTTCCCGAAACCAGCATCATCGAGGCGCTGCTGCCCGAGTTTGAGGCAGAAACCGGCATCAAGGTCGAGTTCGAGAAGGTCGGCTACGGTGACATGCATGACAAGCTGGTCACCCAACTTGTCGGCGGTGAAAGCTATTACAACCTGTTGTCGGTGGATTTCCTCTGGGCGGGTGAGTTTCCGGCCGGCGGCTGGCTGGAAGACCTGAACCCCTATGTCGAAAAATCCGGTTTTGACATGGCACCGGTCATCCCGTCGATGCTGGACCTGCTGGGACGCACGGATACCGCCATGCCGATCCTGCCGATGTACAATTACTCGATGGGGATGATCTACCGCACCGACCTGCTGGAAAACGCCGATCTCGCGGCGAAATTCGAAGCGGCGACCGGCCGGAAACTGGCGCCGCCGACCACGCTGGACGAGTATGTTGAAATTGCAAAGTTCATGAAAGCCGAAGGCGGCGTGAACGGGGCGGCGATGCAAGGCCAGCGCGGCGACCCCAATTCCATGGAATTCTCGAACTACCTCTTTGCGGCAGGGGGCGATTATTTCGGCCCCGATGGCGCAGTGATCCTGAATTCAGAGCCGGGCAAACATGCGCTGACGCTCTACACTGACATGATCAAGAATGCTGCGCAGACCGGCGCTCTGTCTGCGACGCTGGACGATACACTTCGTCTGATGTGCGCGGGCGAATCCTTTTCGATGGTCACCTATTGGTGGATGCTGCCCCAACTCGACAATGCGGAAGCCTGCCCGCAGGTTGCGGGCAAAGTGGCTATCACGGTCATGCCGGGTGGGCATGGGGAAAGCGGCGGCTGGGGTTGGGGCATTCCAAAGAATGTCCCTGATGATCAAAAAGACGCGGCCTGGCAGTTCATTGCCTGGGTGCAGTCCAAGGACATTTCGATAAAGCGCGCGCTGGAAGGACACGCTCCGGTCCGCTCTGACGTTTTCGAAGATGCCGCGGTTTTGGCTAAATACCCCTTCTACAGCCAGGCGGGTGAGATTGTGGCCTCTGGCAAGAGCTTTCCGGTCTTTACCTACTCGCCGCAATACGAAGACGTCCTTGGCACCCAGATCTCGCTGGCTGCCAGCGGTGACACCACGATCGACGCGGCGTTGGACGCATCGGCCAAAGGGCTGGAAGAGTTGCTAGCCAAATAGACTTGTCGGTCCCGGGCTGCCGTTGCGGCCCGGGAACTTCCATCGGCCTTCCGCCCCGTGAAAGGGACCATCGCATGGGCACAATTGCCAAAAACAGGGTTCGCGCCGGATGGAGCTTTGCCGCGCCAGGCCTGACCATGCTTGGCGTGGTGATGGGAATTCCGCTGGTCTATGCCCTGGTCATTTCGCTGTCATCTATGACCCTTCTTAAACCCGCGCTTGGGTTTACCGGGCTGACCAATTTTGCAACGATCATGGCAGAGCCGCTGTTTTGGCATTCGCTCTGGCTGACGCTGCGCTATTCGGTGGCCACCGTGGTTGGCGAATTTGTCGTCGGCCTGGCGATTGCGCTGATGCTGCGACAGGTTGTGACCATGCGCGGGGTCTATTTTGCCATTCTGACCTTGCCCATGGCGATGTCGCCAGTGGCGGTGGCGCTGATCTGGCGAATGCTGTTGCAACCCAATCTCGGCATCATCAACCAGACGCTTGCCGCCATGGGTCTGCCAATGGTTGATTGGCTGGGCGACAGTTCAATTGCGCTGTCCACGCTGGTTTCTATCGACATCTGGCAGCAGACCTCATTCCTTGTCCTGCTGCTGTCGGCCGGGCTGGCCTCATTGCCCAAAGACCCTTATGAGGCCGCCGAGGTTGACGGTGCCAGCCCGTTGCAGCAATTTTGGTATATCACCCTGCCCTTGTTGCGGCCGGTTTCGGCCATTGCCATCGTGATCCAGCTGATCAACGAATTCCGCACCTATGACCTGATCTATGTGCTGACCAAAGGCGGCCCCGGTGTCTCGACCGAGCTTTTGTCATTTTTCGCTTATAAACGGGCCTTTCAGGGCCTGCAGGTAAATGAGGGGACTTCGGCGGCCTTCATCCTGCTGATGATCATCCTGATGATCACGGTTGTCTACTTCTGGCTGATTGAACGCCGCAAGACCTGATGCCTTTCACCAACCATCCAACAAAATACGCCCCGATCTTTGCGGGCCATGGAGGACCTCATGACCAAATTCGCCACACTCTTCCCCGGCATCAAGCCCGTGATTGCCATGGTGCACCTGAATCCGATGCCCGGAACGCCGCTCTATGATGCGGATGCGGGGATTGAGGGCATCTATCAGGGTGCCCTGAAGGACCTTGCAGCACTGCAAGACGCCGGCGTCGACGCCGTGATGTTCGGCAACGAAAATGACCGGCCTTATGAGTTGAAGGTCGATATCGCCACAACCTCGGCCATGGCATATGTCATCGGTCGGCTGGCGGACAAGATCGCAAAACCGTTCGGTGTGAACGTGCTTTGGGACCCCGACAGCACTGTCACATTGGCCGCTGCCACCGGCGCGTCTTTCGTGCGTGAGATCTTTACCGGCACCTATGCCAGCGACATGGGCCCCTGGACGCCGAACGCCGGGCGCGCCATGCGCCGTGCGCGTCAGCTTGACCGCCGGGATCTTGTGATCCTTAACAACGTCTCGGCTGAGTTTGCCTCTTCGCTGGATCATCGGTCGTTGCCTGACCGCGCCAGGTCGGCGGTGTTCTCATCAATCCCCGACGCGGTTCTGGTATCGGGTGCCATCACCGGCGAGTCGGCCAAAATGGTGGATCTTGAGGCGGTCAAGAAGGCTCTGCCCGACACGCCCGTGCTGGCAAACACCGGGGTGAAACACGCAACTGTCGCCGACGTTTTAAAGGCGGCGGACGGATGTGTGGTCGGGTCGTCCCTGAAGGTCGACGGTCATACCTGGAACGCAGTAGATCCCGCTCGGGCAAAGGATTTTATGGATATCGTTCGCAAGAGCCGTGGCTGAGCAAAGCGTCTTATCAATATATGGGGCGGTTCATGCCGCCCCATACGGTTGATTGAAAAGGGCTGTGTTGCACAAATCCATGAGGGATTCATGTCGTGAATCCAGTGTGGTAGCTGGTCCGCATGAGCAAACCGACATCACCTACCTATAAGACGACGAACTGGGCTGCTTACAACGCGGCGCTGAAGCGCCGCGGATCACTGACGATCCGTTGGCCGGTAGGCGATTGCCTTCAATC
>JBATPI010000228.1:0-3189 GCA_049291415.1 Paracoccaceae bacterium
GGGCGCCAGGCGGCGCCCGTCGGCATCGGTTTCTGCCCCGTTGTCGGGCAGACGCCCGCTCATCCGAAGCGAGCCGGAGCCAATGCTGCCACCAACCGCGCGGCCAATTCCGGCGGGCGGCCCAGGATCAGATCGGCCGCCAACTGGCTGGCCCCGGCGCAGGACTGAAAGCCCTGTCCGCCCTGCCCCCCCAGCCAGAAGAACGACGGATCGCGCACATCACGGCCGATCACCAGCGTCCGGTCGGGCGAGAATGTCCGCAACCCGGCCCAGTTCGAGATCACCCGGGTCACCGGCTCGGTCATGAATTCCTCATACCGCGCCAGACCTTCGGCCAACACCATGTCGTCGGCCCAGGCGTCATGCGGGTCCATCGGATGCTCTTCGGCAGGGCTGACGATCAGCGCCCCAGCGTCGGGCTTGCAATACCAGTCTTCACCGGGACCAAAGGTCATCGGCCAACTTGACACGTCGCGCCCGCCCGGTGCCGGAATTCGCGCCATTGACCGGCGCATGGGGGTAAAGCCCAGCTGCTGCACGCCCGCCAGACGGGCGGTCTCATCCACCCAGGCCCCGGCGGCATTGACCAAGAGCGGCGCTTCGGCCACGCCACCCGGCCAGGTCACCCGCCAGCCCTTGTCGGTGCGGTCAATCGCGCTGATCCGCGCCTTGGTGGTGATGGTCCCGCCATTCGTGCGGATGACCTTGGCAAACCCTTGCAGCAGCAGATCGGTGTCGATGTCTTCGGCATGGGCAGCATAGCCGGCCATCTTGACCACTTCGCGCCGCAGGATCGGCATGTATCCCACCGCCTCATCCACGGTGATCGGGTCATAGGCCATCGCCTTCAGATCGGCGTCAAACGCCTCGCGCTGATCCTCACGACCCACCATCAACAACCCACGCGGGCTGAGAACCCCGGGGATTGACCGGAAATAATCACCCGAGGCCATCGACAGCTCGACCACCGCAGGCGCGCCGTAATGCGGCTCATACAAGGCGGCTGAACGGCCCGAGGCATGGTGGCCCAGCGCCTCTTCAGCCTCCAGCACCAGAACGCGGGCATGCGGGGCCAGCCGGGCACCTGCCGAGATACCGGCGATTCCGCCGCCGATGATGATGATGTCATGGGTCATTCGTGTCTTCCATCTCGCCTGTTGCACATTTGGCCAATCTGCCACTGACGCCATATAAGCCGGGTTTCACAGGGAAATGAAGGGCCAGCGGACAGAGGCCGGACAAGCCGTCAAAAACACCCTGACAGGCCATGAAAAGCCCCCCTGAGGCAAGGCCAAAGGGGGGCTGATTTGGGTGGGCCCGGGTCAGCCCTTGGTGGTTTCCTTCAGCTTGGCAATGCCCATCGCCTTCATCGCCAGCGCCTCATAGAACGGCTCGGATGTGCCCTTGCGGATCTTGCGGATAAAGTATTTCTCGAACCCCACCTTGGCCAGATGCACCCATTTGCCACTGGATGACCAGTTGACGTTGCGCGGCGGGATCTGCGGCTGGGCGACAAAGGCGATGCCCCCGTCGCCGAAATCGGCCAGACAGACCGCGTTCCAGGTGCCGACCTGATCGGGTTCCTTGCCGCGAACGATGTTGCCGATGTTGTGCGCCGCCGCCGTGACCATCGATTCGATCATGAAGCCGGTCTTTGGCACACCACACGGCACCGGGGTTGGCCCCATCGGGGGAATCGCCACGCAGACGCCGACGGCAAAGATGTTCTTGTGCGTCGGATTGCGCTGATGCTGGTCAACGATGGTGAACCCGCGCGGGTTCGACAGCCCCTCAATTCCCGACACCGCCGGAATACCGCGGAATGCGGGCAGCATCATCGAGAACGCAAAAGGCAGCTCTTTCTCGGCCTTTGCAGTGCCATCGTCGTTGATTTCCTCAACCGTCATCTTGCCGTCTTCGACCTTTTTCACCCGGGTCGAGGTCAACCACTTGATGTGTTTGCCGCGCATTTCGGATTCCAGCAGGCCTTTGGTATCGCCCACCCCGTCCAGACCCAGATGGCCGACATAGGGTTCCGAGGTGACAAAGGTCATCGGCACCTTGTCGCGGATCTTGGCGCGGCGCAGCGCGGTTTCCAGGATAAACAGAAACTCATAGGCCGGGCCATAGCAGCTGGCGCCCTGCACCGCGCCAATGATCACGGGTCCGGGGTTTTTCAACAGTTTCTCAAAGACTTCGCGCGCTTGCATCGCATGGTCGATATGGCAGACCGATTGGGTGAACCCGCCGTGCGGGCCCAATCCCTCAATCTCGTCAAAGGCCAGTTCGGGGCCGGTGGCAATAACCAGATAGTCATAATCGACCGACGTGCCATCGACCAGCTCAACCCGGTTTTCCGTTGCATGCACCTTGGCCGCGGCGACGGCTTTGAACCCAATGCCCTTTTTCGCCATGGTGGGCGCCAGATCCAGTGTGATGTCGTCGGGCTGCCGCCAGCCAACGGCAATCCAGGGGTTGGACGGCACAAAGTGATAGGTCGGATCCTTGGTGATCACGGTGATCGTATCTTCGGGGCGCAACTGGTCTTTCAACTCATAGGCCATGATAGACCCACCCAGACCCGCCCCCAGTACCACGACATGCGCCATAACCGATCCCTCCTGATGGCATTGCACCTGCGCGAACGGACCGGTGGCCCTACGCAAGCCTTCATACATTCGTATACATGAATTTTTGGACTTGTCACCTGTTGCGATGCCAAACAGGCCCAAAAGCAAAAGGCCCGCCGGGGCGGACCTTTCCTTGGGCGCAAGCGCCCGGTTCAGTTTGACGGCTCAGTTTGACGGCATGGTCGCGGTGATGCCTTCGACAAAGAAGTTCATCCCCAACAGATCGCCATCCGGCGCGGTCTGGCCTTCGGCCAACCAGGCAGAACCGTCCTGCTTGTTGATCGGGCCGGTGAACGGATGCACGGTGCCAGCACCGATATCATCGCGCAGCTTTTCGGCTTCGGCCTTCACATCGTCCGGCACGGCGGTGATCTCACCGATCAGCACTTCGCCACCTTTGATGCCCGCCCAGATATCGGCCTGCTCATAGGTGCCATCCAACAATGCGCCAACCCGCTCAATGTAATACGGGCCCCAATTGTCGATCACGGAAGAGATCCGCGGGCTGGGCTTATACTCTGCCATGTCAGAGGCCTGACCAAAGCCCAGAACCTTGCCG
>JBATPI010000229.1:0-43954 GCA_049291415.1 Paracoccaceae bacterium
GCCGCATCCATCGCCGACATATTGTTCAGATGACTGATGGCCGAGCAGATCGCAAAGTTGGTCAAGGGCAAATTCCGCGCCGCCGCCCGCGCCAGCTCCAGCGCCTTGTCAAAACTCGACCCCTCCACCACATACTGCGCCAGCCCGATCTGCACCGCCTCCGCCGCCTTATACACCCGCCCCGTCAGCATCATGTCGATCATCCGCGCCTGCCCGAACAGCGCCGACACCCGGAACGTCGCGCCCCCCCCCGTGAACAGCCCCCGCTGCCCCTCGGGCAAGGCAAAGTAGGTTCCCGCATCCGCCACCCGGATATGGACCGCCGACGCCAGCTCCAGCCCGCCCCCGACCACAGCCCCCTTCAACGCCGCAATGACCGGCACGCCGCCATATTCCATCTTGTTGAACGCCTCATGCCAGCGCAGGCACAGATGCATGAACTCCGCCGGGCTGCGGTCCGCCCCGTGATGCTCCACCAGATCCAGACCGGCGCAGAAATGATCCCCCTCTGCCGCCAACACCACCGCCCGCACCCCGGCGCGAGGGATGGCGCTGAACAGGTTGACCAGTTCTTCCACTGTATCTGCATCCAAGGCATTGCGCTTATGCGCGCGGTCCAGCGTAGCGATCAGCACGCCGTCGTCATGTAGGTCCAGCCGGATATTCTTCAGCCCCAAGGCCACCAGATCGGTCATCATTTTCCCCATTCAGCCCAAAGGCCCCAAAACCCGCGCCGCCTCGCGCAGGATGAATTTCTGGATCTTCCCCGTTGCCGTTTTGGGCAGGGCCTGAAAGATCACTGATTTTGGCAGCTTGAACCCTGCCAGATGACTGCGGCAAAAGGCGATCAATTCAGCCTCTTCCGCCGCATGCCCTTCGCGCAACTCGACAAAGGCGCAAGGCGATTCCCCCCACCGCTGGCTTGGCCGCGCCACCACGGCTGCGGCCAAAACGGCGGGATGGCGATACAAAACCCCCTCAACCTCGACCGAGCTGACATTCTCACCGCCCGAGATAATCACATCCTTCAGCCGGTCGCGGATCTGCACATAGCCGCCCGGATGCACCACAGCCGCATCGCCCGACCAGAACCAACCGCCGGCAAACGCCGCTTCGGTCGCAGCGGCGTCCTTGTAATAGCCCGCCATCACCGGGTTGCCGCGCATGGCAATCTCGCCCTGCGTCACACCATCCATCGGCACATCGGCCCCGGTGTCGCGGTCCACCACCCGCAACCCTTCCAACATCGGAAAAGCCACGCCCTGCATCGCCTGCTTTGCTGCCTGATCCGAGGGCGACAGATCGGCCCACTCCTCCTGCCACAGGCATTGGCTGACATGGCCATAGGTCTCGGTCAGACCGTAGACCTGCATCACCTGCAGCCCCAACCTTGCCGCTTTTTCCAGAACGGCGGGCGGCGGAGGCGCGCCTGCAGTGAACACCTTCACCTTCGGCTCCAAAGGCTGCGTCGGCGCATCGGCACTGTCGCACAGCATCTGCAGGATCACCGGGGCCGCCCCCAGATGCGTCACCCCATGAGCCGCAATCGCGGCAAACATCCGTGCGGGCACAGCGTCGCGGGTAAAGATCAGATTTGCCCCAACGATCGCCATCGCCCAAGGGTGATTCCAGCCGTTGCAATGAAACATCGGCACGACCGACAGATAGACCGGGTTCGCCGGAACGGGCCAACCCGCCACCGTGCCCATCGCCATCAGATACGCGCCGCGATGGTGGTACACCACGCCCTTTGGCCGCCCGGATGTGCCCGAGGTATAGTTCAGCGCCAACGCCTGCCATTCATCGGCCGGCAATTGCCATTCGGCCGGATCCGCTGCCAGAAGGTCGTCATAAGACGCTTGCCCGAACCCCTCAGCCGCCCCGGCCTGCAGATCGACGATGTCGATCACCGGCACCTCGCGCCCCATCATTTGGAACGCTTGGGCCAAGACCCCGGCAAAGGCTGTGTCACAGATCACCAACCGGCTGTCGGCGTGATCCAGGATATAGGCGATGGTCTCGGCCTCCAGCCGATAGTTGATGGTGTTCAAGACCGCCCCGGTCAGCGGCACGGCGTAATGCAATTCGAACATTTCGGGCGTATTCGGGCAGAGAACGGAAACCGTATCGCCCAGCCCCACCCCGCGCGCCTGCAGCCCGCCCGCCACCCGGGCGCAGCGATCCGCCACCTGCCCCCATGTCCGTGACACCGTTCCGTAGGTGGTCGCCGGACGCGCGCCATAGACCAGCGCCGCCCTGCTTAAGAACGACAGCGGAGACAAGGCCACATGGTTGGCCGGTCCGCGTTCCAACGCCTCATAAGCTTGCCGCATCGCCGCCCTCCCTGTTTCGCAAAACCTTCACAGTATCAGGCCCGGCAGGCAAGCCAGCCGCATTGCCCTTTGCCAAATACGCTCGCCAGAGGCCGCGGCCCCAACCCGAGCTATCGTCAAACTCGCATCCTTGGCAGAACTGCCATTTACAGAAACGGCAGCTCGACCAGCCGTGCCGCAACCGGCACGCCCCGCCGCATAACCTGCACCTCTTGCCCCGCCGCAACATTCACAGAGATCAGTGCAAAGCCGATATTGGCCTGCATGCGGGGTGACCAGACGCTATTGGTCATCTTGCCCACCTTTCCGCGGTTGTGAAGGATATCTTCGCTGTCCGTGCCAAATGGCATCGGCGTGGCCCCGTCCATCACCAGCCCCAACTGATGTCGGCCCACCCCGTCCGCCGCAATTTGCCGCAGCGCCTGAATGCCAACCGTATCATCCGGCACGTCCAGATTGACATATTTCCCCAAGCGAACCTCGAACGGGTTGGTGTCATCATCGGTATCGCCGCCAACAGAGACCAGGCCGCTTTCCACCCGCTCGGGCGTCGCCGGCGCGCCGGGGCCAATGCCCCAGGGCTGGCCCGCCTCTTTGAAGATATTCCACAGCGCCGTCCCCCGCGTGGGATCCTTCAGGTAGATCTCAAATCCTCCCTGCTTGGACCAACCCGACCGCTGCACGGCAACTGGAATTCCCTGCACCTCGGTCTCGCGGAACCAGAAATACTTCAGCCCCCGCACCCAGTCGCCCATCACATGCGCCACCACATCCTCGGCCTTCGGCCCCTGCAAGGCCATCGGATGCACCTGCGGATCGCTGACCTCGACATCCAACCCCCGCTCAGCCGCAATCGCGCCCGCCCACAGCCAGATGTCACTGTCCGCAATCGACAGCCAGTAGAGATCATCGGCCAGCTTCAACAGGATCGGATCGTTGATGATCGTGCCACGATGGTTGCACAGCGGCACATATTTCCCCTGCCCCACCTTGCAGCCCGACAGATCGCGCGGCGCCAATATCTGCGCCAGTCGCCCGGCATCGGGGCCACGCAGCTGCACCTGCCGCTCTACCCCCACATCCCATTGGCTGACGCCGTTGATCAACCGCCAGTATTCGCCCTCGGGGTCGCCGTAGGACGTGGGCATGACCATCCGGTTATAGACATTCGCCGCCACCAGCCCGTCGGCCTTTGCGGCCTGCAGAAATGGGCTGGGGCGCACGCGGGCGGTTGGAAAGAAGGTGAACATCGGCAGACCTCGGTTGGGTTTCGCTGTCAGATGACGCCTCTGGCACCGACTCGTCAAACGACGTATTCAGGGTCAATGCCCCTACCAATGGTTATGAATAGGTTGTGCAATGCCTCCCCGCGCCGATCTGCCACCCCTGACCTGGCTGCGCGCGTTTGAAGCCGCCGCCCGCACCCTGTCCTTCACCCAGGCGGCAGCCGAGTTGAACGTGACCCAGGCCGCCATATCCAAACACGTCAAATCGCTGGAACTGCACCTGCGCCAGCCCTTGTTCCATCGCCACCCCCGCAGCCTGTCCCTGACCCGCTGGGCCGAGGCCTATCTGCCAAAGGTGCAGGACGCACTGGACCGGCTGGCCATGGGCACGCGCGAAGTTTTCGGCCATCGCCGGGATGAGGCGCTGACCCTGCGCTGCGCGGTCTCATTTGCGACAAACTGGCTGGCCCCTCGTCTGCCCGACTGGCTGGCCCGCAATCCAAAGCGGCGCCTGCGCATTCTGTCGTCGGTTTGGAACGACAGCTTCGACAGCGCCGGTCATGATCTGGACATCCAATATGGCCGCGGCACCTGGCCCGGCCTGACCAGCCACCGCCTGACATGGGAGACGATCACCCCCCTTGCCGCCCCCGGCGTCACGCTACCCACGCCGCAAGATCTGCGGAACCACCGCCTCTTGCATGTTCTGGGTTATCAAGAGGGGTGGGCGGTCTGGCTGAGGGCCGCGGGTGCGACTGGCGTGGATCCGGGCCAGGGCGTGCAGTGCGACACCTCACTGACGGCCTTTGCACTGGCGGCCCATGGCGGCGGCATCGCCCTTGGCCGCCACTCTCTGGCCGCTGATGATCTTGCCAGAGGCCGCCTGATCGCGCCTTTCGCGCTGCAGGTGCCGATCGACGAAGCCTTCCACCTGCTGGAGCCTTCGGGCGGCAGCCCGCACCCCGACGCCGCCGCTTTCCGTGACTGGCTGCTTGGCCAGACCCGCGACGCCTAGGCGTCCACGAACAGCGGCCCCAGCATCGCGCGCAGCGCCTCCAGCGTGACATCGGCATCCTCACATTCCGCCCCGATCCGCACCTCTACAGACCCGGCAAATCCATAAGTCGCCACTTTGCCCGCAGCCAGGGTGATCTCCAGCCCCGTGTCCGCCAAAACCACCTGCGTCACCGCATCCTCGGCGCCAAAAGCCTCGTCGCTCACCTCAAACCAGACCGGGCCCCCAGCCAGAGGCTGGCGAAACAGGACATAGCCCTCATCCTCGTCTTCCCCAGCCGCAAAGCCGATGAACAAAAAGCCCTCTTCTGCATCTTCGACCACTGACCCATAGGCCGCCGTCACCACGATATCCGCCATTCCCGCCCTCGCACAATCCGCCCGCAACCTCTGCACCGTGACGCCCGGATCGGCAAGCCCGCAGCAGCCCATCGCGCAGTCCATGTAGCGCATTGCAGAGACTCCGGTGTCTCCGTCAGGCTGCCCCGCGCACGGCCTGATCCGCCCTGCGTCAATGTGCCCCCTCCATTCAACAGCGCGACCGCCCCACATCTGCATATCGGGGGGGAAGGCAGGGTGACAAAGTCTTTTCCGGCAATCGCCGTTGCGGTGGTTACCGCAGTCGCAAGCCCGGTCTTCGCGCAGGAAGGTGGCCTTGATATTCCAACGGTGCCGCTGGTTTCGCCCAATGACCTGGGCATGGGCAAAACGGTGAACCCGGCCAGTTTCGATACCACCGGCGTCTGGGAATACGCGTCCAGCAACCACACCGTTTCCGGGGTCTGCCCGAATCCGGGCACCGCAATGTCGGGATTGTTGTAGATTGCAGCAGCGGGCGGCGACGTATCGCTGACGCTGGTATCGGGTGCGACCTGCAGCCCTGCATGGGTCTGCGCCTGTTCCGGCCAGATTTAGAACGGCTATCTGATCTTTTCAAACACCGGGATCGTCGACGACGAGGGAGGCGAGATTACCAATACGCTGCAAATGACCTTTGCCGACCCAGAGGCGGGTTTTGGCCGAGGCGGGTCGTATTCCCTGCATCCCGAGGGATACGAATGCCATTGGAACTATGCCATCACGTTCCACCGACCCAGATTCGACGGCAAAATCTGGCTGCTGGGCACGGCCCGGACCGCGGATGAAACGCAGGCCGCCGCCGGATCGCGCCAAAGTGGCGTCAGGGCCATTTCGCGATCGGCGGCAGACTCATCAACACGGCATTCGCGTCATGCCCGGTCTCCAGCCCGAATTTGGTGCCTCGATCATAGACCAGATTGTATTCGGCATAGAGCCCGCGGTGGATCAGCTGGGCCTCGCGGTCAGCCTCGGTCCATTCGGTCGGCAGGCGCCGTTCTGTCACCGGCAGGAATGCCGGCAGGAATGCTTCGCCCACTGCGCGCGTAAAGGCGAAATCGGCCTCCCAGCTGTCCGCAGCGGCACCGCCCGAGTTCAGGTCATCATAAAAGATCCCACCGACGCCGCGCGCGCGACCACGGTGCGGCACAAAGAAATACTCATCCGCCCAGGCTTTGAATTTCACATAATACTCGGGGTCATGGGCGTCACAGGCGCGCTGCATTTCGCCATGAAAATGTGCAGTATCCTCGGCGTATTCGATACAGGGGTTCAAGTCCGCCCCACCGCCGAACCACCAGGCCCCCGGCGTCCAGAACATCCGGGTGTTCATATGCACCGCTGGTGTATGCGGGTTGACCATATGCGCCACCAGAGAAATTCCGCTGGCCCAGAACCGCGGATCTTCCGCCATTCCGGGCACCCCACGCGCGGCCATCGCCTGTTGCGCCCGCACCCCCAGGGTGCCATGCACCGCCGACCAGTTCACGCCGACCTTTTCAAACACCCGCCCGCCACGCAGCACGCTCATGATACCGCCACCGCCGTCGGTCCGTGTGGTCGGCGTTACCTCGAACCGGGCGGGCAGACAGTCGCCGGGGGCCGCGCGGCCTTCCAGATCCTCAAAGGCTGCAACGATGCGGTCACGCAGGCTGCGGAACCACGCCGAGGCCATTTCCTTGCGATCGTCAAAATCCATGCTCGTCTCCGTCGTCATTTCCCTGTGCCTATCACCGCCGCCCGCCCATTCCAACGCGCCGATTGGAGGACCTGGCAATATGCCCTATCCTGCCGCTACCCTGATGCGAGTCACCCGATGAAACGCCTGTTTATTCTGTCCCTTGGCCTGCTGACCGCCTGCGGCACCCCGCAAGAGCAGTGCATTGCCGCTGGCACCCGTGATCTGCGCGTGGTCGATCAACTGATCGCCGAGGCTGAAGGCAACCTCAAACGCGGCTATGCACTTGAGGAAAAGGTGATCCGCTTTGCCACCTTCACGCGCTGTCGGATGCCACCGCCACAGCCGGGTGTGCCGCCGCCGCCGGTGCGGATGTGCCCCGACACGTGCGAACAGATCGTCACCCGGCCCAAGGCCATCGACTTGGCCGAAGAGGCCCGCAAGCTGTCGCAATTGCAGGCCAAGCGCGCGGATCTGGCCCGGCGGGCGCAAACCGTTTCGGCACAATGCCGCGCCGAATTTCCGGAATAGGGGTCAGAACGCCGGCACCGCGATCCCATCGCGCAGGCCGCGCCCGCCATCGACCGCGATAATCTGCCCAGTCACGAACCGCGCCGCATCCGAGGCCAGATATTGCACCGTCTCGGCCAGCTCATCCGGACCGGCGATGCGGCCCATCGGCGTGCCCGCTTCGATCAGATCGCGCCAGTCGGGGTTTTCCTTCAGCGCGCATTGCAGGCTGGCGCTCATCACTGAGCCGAACGACACCGCGTTGACGCGGATGCCGCGTGGTGCCAGCTCCAACGCCATGCTGCGCGTCATCTGTTCAATCGCGGCCGAGGCGATGGAATAGCCCAAGAGCCCGCCTTGGGTCCGGTCCGCGGCCAGCGATGAGACGTTGATGATGGTCCCGATCGGCGTGCCGGCCTCGACCCCCGCCTTTTCGGCGCAGGCCAGCATCCGTTTGGACGTCATCTGGCTAAGGCGCAGCGCCGTCATCAGGTTTTGCTGCCACATCATCTCAACCCCGTCCGCCTCGGGGTTCAACGGATCGGACAGGGCAAACCGGCGGCTGGCGTTTACCAGAATATCGACCCGCTCAAACGCCTCTACCGTGGCTGACAACAGATTGGCGATGGTCAGCTTTTGCGTCAGATCGCCAGAGAACATCTGCACCGGCCCATCGGCCCGCGCCTCCTCGCCGACTTCGGTGTCCAGCTTGGCCTCATCCATGTCGGCGAACATGACATTCGCGCCCTTGTCGATCAGATGGCGGGCGATGGCCAGGCCCAGCCCATTGGCGGCGCCGGTCACGATGGCAGTCTTGCCAGAGACGGATAGGGACATTCGGGGCCTCTTTGGTTCAAGGACGCGCGCGGCGCGGCTTGGCGGCACGGATCACACGAAATGCGGCGTCGCCACCGACAGCTTCGACCGTCAGGAACGCCTCGGTCAGCGGCGCATCATAGGGCAGGTGGCTGTTGGCAACCAGCCACAGCACACCGTCAGGCGCCAACATCCGCCGGGCCGCCGCGATGAACGCTGCCCCCAAGGCCGGATCGGCCATGCGGCCGGTGTGAAAGGGCGGGTTCATCACCACGGTTTCGGCCAGATTCTCAGGGCGGAATATGGTGGCATCGGCCCAATGGAACCGCACGCGCGGGTCATCTGCATTGATCCGCGCGCAGGCCAGCGCCTCGGCTTCGGCCTCAACCACGTCCAACCGTTTGACACCATCACGCGCCAGAATGGCCTGCGACAGATACCCCCAGCCCGCGCCCAGATCGACGACCTTCGGCCCCAGCTTGGCCGGCAAAGCCGCCGCCAACAGGGCCGATCCGCGGTCAGGCCCATCGGCAGAAAAGCAATAGGGATTGGTGACAAAACCGCCTTCAACCGAGGCATTGACCGCCGCCCAATCATCGGGCACGGGGCCCGAGATCAGCACGACCGCCTTGCCATGCGCCTTGGACAAGACAGGACCCATCTGGATGTCAGCCTGACGACAGGCCTTGATGATGCTCTCGATCCCGTCGGTCTTTTGCCCGTCCAGCAGCACCGGCCCCCCGGCAGGCACCAGCGCCATCGCATCGGCAATCATCGCCAGCGCCGCCGCCCGCGCGCGGGGCAGACAGACCACGGCGGCGGCAAAGGGGGCGTCGCTCTCAACCGTATAGCCGCGCGCGATGAAATGCTGATGATCGGGCAGAAACCCGGTCCGCACCACGACCCGGTCCTGCGGCAAGGCCGTAAGATCATCGCCCTGACGTGGGCGCAACACGGCAATCCGCCCATTGGGCGGCAACGTCAGGGCGCCGCTTTCCAGCGCCATATCCAATCTAGCAGATCGCATGGGCGGGGCTACGCGGCCCCTACTCCTTTTCCATCGTGCATTGCAGCGGGTGCTGGTGACGGCGCGCAAAGTCCATCACCTGTGCCACCTTGGTCTCCGCCACCTCGAACGAAAAAACCCCCACCACCGCCAGCCCTTTTTTGTGGACCGCCAGCATGATGTCAAACGCCTGCGCGTGGTTCAGCCCGAAAAAACGCTCCAGCACATGCACGACGAATTCCATCGGCGTGTAGTCGTCATTCAGGATCAGCACCTTGTACAGCGGGGGGCGCTGGGTTTTGGGCTTGGGCTTGGCCAGCAGCGAGGTGTCTTGCCCGCCGTTGCCGGATCCGGGACCAGACCCACCGCGGCCCGGCCCATCCGCATCATCACCGGACAGTCTGACAGGCTGAAACGTCACGCAGGGGCACTCCATCGGCAAGATTCGGGTATGGCGCAGGCTAAATCGGAATATAGCCTATTTTCCCAAAACGGAAAGAGGGCGGCATTGCGCTGACCCTCCCAAAGATGCAATCACCATGAATGCAGGCGCGAAAGAGGGTTCCATGCTGACCACCATCGGTTTCGACGCGGACGATACCCTGTGGCAGAATGAGGCCTATTTTCGCCTGACGCAGGATCGGTTTGCAGATCTGTTGCGCGACCACTCTGCCCCCGATCACCTGCAAGAGCGCCTCTTGGCGGCCGAGCGGCGCAACATCGGCGCCTATGGCTTTGGCGTCAAAGGCTTTACCCTGTCGATGATTGAGACCGCGATTGAGGTGACAGATGGCAAGGTGCCCTCATCGGTCATCTCAGAACTCCTTGGCGCAGGTCGCGCCATGCTGGACCATCCGGTTGAGCTGCTGCCGCACGCCCGCGCCGCCGTGCAGGCGCTGGCGGCCGATCACCGGATCGTCCTGATCACCAAGGGCGATCTTCTGCATCAAGAGCGTAAGCTGGCGCAATCAGGGTTGGGCGATCTGTTCCACGCGGTTGAAATTGTCTCAGACAAGACCGACCGCACCTATCAGACCGTGTTTGCCCGCCACGGCACTGGGGCCGATCAGGCCGTGATGGTTGGAAATTCGATGAAATCCGACGTGTTGCCGGCGCTGCAGGCGGGGGCCTTCGGCGTATATGTGCCACATGGCCAGACCTGGGCGCTGGAAGCCGCCGATGAACCCGCTGCCCATCCGCGCTATGCCGCGCTGAGCGATCTGGGCCAACTGCCCGACCACGTCGCGCGGCTAAAGATCTCGACCCACACATAGCGCCACGACTCGCCAGCGCCGCAACATCTGCCTCGGCGATCGCGGGGTGCTGCATTGTCGCCACAACATTAGTTAAACCCTCAAAGCCCTTGGAATTTGGGTGTTTTCGGAAACAACTCTCTGTGCTAGCGTCAGCCTTGGCAGAAATGAGGCTCCGCAAAGGGGCCCGACTACAGGCATAAAGGGACCAGCGACGTGGCATCGCTTCTCGGGCGGAATCTCCGCAGTTTCATCGTTATGGCGGTTCTTTGGGCCGTGACCGTGGTTAACCCCGCATCTGCGGCGCCGTTTGCGGCGATCGTGATGGATGCGCGTTCGGGCGAGGTTCTTTATGAAAAGAACGCCGATGCCCGTTTGCACCCCGCTTCGCTGACAAAGATGATGACGCTGTACATCGTCTTTCAAGAAGTCGCCGCCGGGCGCATTTCGCTGGATGACAAGGTTACCGTGTCGAAGAACGCCGCCGGACAGGCTCCGTCACGTCTGGGGCTGAAGCCGGGGCAGAAGATCGCCGTGCGCTATCTGATCCGCGCCGCCGCGGTCAAATCGGCCAATGACGCGGCCATGGCGCTGGGTGAACATGTCAGCGGATCACAAGAGGCGTTTGCCAAGCGGATGACCAAGACCGCGCGCGCCCTGGGCATGAAGAACTCCACCTTCAAGAACCCCAACGGCCTGACCGCCGAAGGCCACCTGTCAACTGCGCGCGACATGAACCTGCTGGGCCGTCATCTGTTTTATGATTTTCCGCAGTTCTACAACATCTTCTCGCGCCGCACCGCGGATGCCGGAATGGCCACGGTCACCAACACCAACTCGCGCTTTCTGGACGCCTATGAAGGCGCTGACGGCATCAAGACAGGCTATACAGTACCCGCCGGCTTCAACCTGACCGCCAGCGCCCAGCGCGGCAACAAGCGTATCATCGCCACCGTTTTTGGCGGCACTTCGACCGCGGCGCGGAATGCCAAGATGAAAGAGCTGATGGACCTGGGCTTTGGGGCTGCGCGCAACAACGCCCGCGAAAAAGTGCCCGAGGCCGCACCCCTGCCCGAAAGCAAAGGTGTCGCCGACGCACTGGCATCAATTGACGAGCCGGATGTTCCGGGCAGTTCAGCCAAGACAATCCGCGTCACGGGTCAGGTAGTCCGGTCCTTGCGGCCTAAGGCGCGGCCCGGTGCTGCGGCCGCCGAAGAGGTGCTTGTCGCCGAGGTGGCCGAGATTGCCGAAGTGCCCGACGAAGTGGCGCTGGCCATTGCGGCCAGTGTCGAAGGCGCGCTGGATGAGGTTCTACCCGCCCCCGAAGGCACGCTGCAGGCACAGGCCGAAAAGCTGGCGACCGAAGATCTGTCTCTGGCTGACACTGCCGCCGATCCAGTCGAAGATTTGGTTGAAACGGCCACCGTCACCGCACCAGCGGGAACTCTTGAGGCGCAGGCCCAAGAGCTGGCCGCCACCCCGGCAGAGCCCGAACCGATGGTGATGGCCGAAGCCGTTGGCACGGACGCCGCAGAGGCAGCCCTGGAAGAACCCGTTGATCTGGCCCTGGCCGCTGCCCGCCCCGTGGCGCGTCCTGCCGAGATCACGGCCCCCGTGGCCGATGTGGTTGAGGCCCCTGCCCCCGAACCGGTTCTGGAACAGGTTCAGGTCGCCGATGCCACCCCCGCCGTGGCGATCTTGGAAGAAGTTGTACCCGCCGACGTTGCGATCGACAGCGAAGACAGCCTGCTGGCTGATGCCGCGCTGGACGATGACACCCCGGTGTTGACCGATGTGGAAACCGTGGCCGCCGCCATCATGGCCCCGATGCCCGACGCCGCGCCCATCCGCAATGCACCGATCTTTGAAAGCGTCACCCCCGAAGTGACCGTGGCCGAAGCAGAGCCCGCCGTCGAAGAGGTGATTGTGGTCAAATCCACCTCTGGCGGTCGCCATTGGGGCGTGAACGTCGGCGACTACACCTCACGCAGTGCGGCCGAGCGCGCGCTGCTGAAAACCGCCCTGACCGAAAGCGCCACTTTGAATGAGGGTCTGCGCAAGATCACCCAAAAGGGCGGCAGCTATCACGCCAACTTCATGGGTCTGACCGAAGATCAGGCCGATCTGGCCTGCCGCCGCCTGCAAGCGCGCGGCGTGTCCTGCGAGACGCTGGGGCCGTGACCGGGCTGGTCTTTCCCGCGCCGCCCCCGGTAACCGTGGCGGTCGCGGGAACCTCCGCCCGTTTCCCGGTGCGCCGCATCTTTTGCGTTGGCCGCAACTATGCCGAACATGCCCGCGAGATGGGCAATGACCCCGACCGCGAACTGCCATTCTTTTTCACCAAACCCGCCGATGCGCTGGTGGACAGCGGGGCAATCATTCCCTTTCCGATGGCCACCGCCAACCTGCACCATGAGGCAGAACTGGTCGTCGCCTTGTGCGCGGGTGGATCAATGGTGCCTGAATCTGCAGCCGCCAGCCTGATCTTTGGCCATGCCGCCGGAAATGACCTGACCCGCCGTGATCTGCAGGCCGAGGCAAAGGCCGCCCGCCGCCCCTGGGACATGGCCAAGGGCTTTGATGCCTCGGCCCCGATCGGCGCGATCCGGCCCGGGCTTATAGGTGATGCAATGATCCGCTGCACGGTCAACGGTGACGCACGGCAACAGGCGCGGTTGTCGGACATGATCTGGCCGGTTGACGCGATCATCGCACATCTGTCGCGGCTGGTCACACTGGCGCCGGGTGATCTGATCTTTACCGGCACGCCGGCGGGCGTGGGCCCCTTGCAGCCCGGCGATACCTGCGTGGTTCAGATTGACGGGTTGGAACCGGCAACCATAACGCTGGCCTAATCCGCGTCCGGGCGCGGCTTGTCGTCCCAATCCTTGGTCAGGATCCGGGCGGCATCGCCTTCGGGGTCGTCAAACTGGCAGGTCTTCATCGCCCAGACAAAGAACCCCAGGCCCAGGCCCCCCAGAAACAGCGACACCGGAATCAGGATTCCCAGGATTTCCATTACTTCAGCCTCAATGCGTTCAATGAGACTGTAATGGATGACAGCGACATCGCCAAGGCCGCTGCCAGAGGCGTCGCCGCCCCCACCAGCGCCAACGGCACCGCGATCAGGTTATAGCCGCCCGAGATCATGAAATTCTGCACGATCCGCCGTGTGGTCTGGCGGCTGATCCGCACCGCATCGGCCACTGGGGCCATATCCTGACCCAAGAGAACAATGTCTGACGCCACCCTTGCCGCATCCAGCGCGGTGGCGGGCGAGATCGATACATGCGCCGCCGCCAAGGCTGCGGTGTCGTTCAATCCGTCGCCAACCATCAGAACTTTCGCCCCCTCAGCCGTCAACGCGGCCACCTTTGCGGCCTTTTCGGCCGGCAATTGCCCCGCGGCCCAATCACCAATGCCCAGTTGCGCCGCAATCGCCGCAACGGCGGCTTCGGTATCGCCTGACAACAGCATCACCCGCATGCCCGCCGCCTGCAGCGCAGCCACTGCCACATCGGCCCCGGGGCGCAGACGGTCGGTAAAGGTAAAGGCGTGCGGACGGCCATCACCGGTGCAAAGCCAGGTCGCGGTCTGGGCCACGGCCTGATCTGCACCGCACCATTCGGCCCGGCCCAGACGGACGGTTTGACCCTTCCACTGGCCCTCAACGCCATAGCCCGGCACCTCACGCAGGTCCTCCACCCGTGCAGGACGGATGCCCAGCGCGCGGGCAGCGTCGGCCAGCGCCCGCGCCAATGGGTGTGATGAAGCCGCTGCCAACGCTGCCGCGACTTCAACGGCCTGTCCGGGATGGTCGGCCAGATTGGTGGCGACCGGTGTGCCCATCGTCAGCGTTCCGGTCTTGTCAAAGACCACGGTGTCCACCTCGGCCAGCCGCTCCAGCGCGGTGCCTTGCTTGATCAGCAGCCCCTTGCGAAACAGCCGCCCCGAGGCCGCAGTAACCACCGCAGGCACCGCCAACCCCAAGGCGCAGGGGCACGTGATGATCAACACGGCAGCAGAAATATTGACCGCGTGGCGCAGATCACCGCCGGTTTTCCACATCCAGAACCCGAAGGCAGCAAAGGACAGGATATGGACCAGGGGCGAATACCAGCTGGCCGCGCGTTCGGCGAGGCTGGTGTAGCGGGTCTTGGCCGCCTCGGCCACGGCGACCAGATCGGCCATGCGGTGCAGGCTACTGTCGCGCCCCGCTGCGGTCACCCTAAGGGTCAGGGGGCCGGTCAGATTGACCTCACCGGCCGACACAACCGTGTCGATCCCGGCAAAAACCGGTAGGCTTTCGCCGGTCAGAAGGCTGCGGTCCACTTCGGATTGTCCGGCGAGTACCACGCCATCCACCGGCATTCGCCCGCCGGGCCGCACCAGCACAATATCGCCCGCCACAATCGCCGAGATCGCGCGGATTTCCTCAACCCCATCCACCAGAACGGTGGCGCGCGGCACTTCCAGCGCTGCCAGCTCTTCGGCGGCAGAGCGGGCAATCGCGCGGGTCCGGTAGTCCAGATAGCGCCCGATCAGCAGGAAAAAGCACAGCATCACCGCCGCGTCAAAATAGGCGTGTTCGCCCGACTGCATCGTCTCATACACCGAAATGGACGAGGCCAGGACCAGCGCCAGGCTAATCGGTACATCCATGCCCAACCGCCCGGCGCGCAAAGACGCCCAGGCCGATTTGAAGAACGGCTGTCCGGCAAACACCACCGTTGGCAGGGCAATCGCGGCGGAAATCCAGTGGAACAGATCGCGCGTCGCATCCTGCGCCCCCGACCAGACCGCCACCGACAACAGCATGACATTCATCATCGAAAAGAACGCCACCCCCAGTCGCATCAACAGATCGCGGGCATGCTTGTCCGCCTCGGTCGCACTGAGCAAGCCTGCGTCCAGTTCATGCGCCTCATAGCCCACGCCTTTCAGCGCGGCGATCAGGGCAGCGGCATCCACCTGCGGCTCGGCATCGACGGACACCCGCTTCATCGTCAGGTTCAGCCGGGCCGATTTCACCCCCGGATAGCCGTTCAGCATGCCCTCAACGGTTGAGATGCAGGCCGCGCAATGGGCCGAGGGCAGCGACAGCATGATCCGCATGTCGGCCGGGGCCGCCATCTGGGCAATCTGCTGTGCCGACGGGGCGGCAACGCAGGCCGGACAGGCCGAAATGCCGGAAGCAAAGGATTGACCCATCAGATCTGATGACCTGCTTACCCGCAGATCAGGGCCTGCCAACGTCATCTTTTCAGCCCTTTATCTGAAAATCATAGCGCTGTTCAAACAGCGTGCCATCCTGCGCGGTAGCTGTCAGTTTGACGATCCAGCGCCCCTTTGTAAGGTCGGCCCTGGCCTCATATACCCCGGCCACCAGGGTGAATTCCGGCCACATGTCGTCGCGCGACTCGGTAGGACGGCCGATCAGCACGTCAATCTTGGCCAGTTCAACCGCAACGCCGGCCTGATCGGTGATTGCCAGCTTGACCAAGCCGTCTTCATATCGGTGATCAACGGTCCATCCCAGCGCATTCTGCGCCTCTCGGCGGGCGTCGAATTCCTGGCTGGCGACATAGGAATTGTCGACCTCCAACCCCGGAAAGGTGCTGACGGCCTTATACGCCAGCAGCAGATTCACGCCGATGATTACGGCAAAGGCGCCGACGGTAAAGATCAGCACATGGCGGCCCGTGATCTCTTTCATGGCTGGTTCCCCTTGCCGTTGAACAGCGTGGCGTGGCTGACCCGGTCTGTGCCGGGCTGCGCCTCGGTGCCCTTGTCTTCGATCCAGATCGTCAGGTCGGTGCGTTCGGCCTTTGAGATCTCACTGCCCGGTGCCGCAACTACATACAGCCGCGTTTCCAGCGTCTGGTTGGCCGGAACCAGCACACGCAAACCATCGGCACCCTCAACCGACACGGTCAGATCGGTGTCCGGCACCACCGAGATATAGAACCAGCGGTCATCGCCATGCTTGTTGCGCAGCCGCAGCGAATAGGTGTTGCGGATGGCGCCATCGGACAGAGTGACGAACAGCGGATTTCGCTCGGGCGTCACGTTCACTTCAATCTCGGTGCGGAGGAACAGCGCCACGACCAGACCGATGCCCACGGCAGCCCAGAGCGTGGTGTAAAGGATGGTCCGAGGGCGGAAGACGTGTTTCCAGACCGATTTCGGCGGCTGACCCTCACGCTCACGGACCTCATCGGTAAAGGCCAGATAGCCGATCAACCCATGCGGCTTGCCGATCCGGTCCATCACGTCGTTGCAGGCGTCGATGCACAACCCGCAGGTGATACAGGCCATCTGCTGACCGTTGCGGATGTCGATGCCCATCGGACAGACGTTCACGCAGGCCATGCAGTCGATGCAGTCGCCATTGCCTTCGACGTCCTGTTTGCCGCGCGGTTCTCCGCGCCAGTCACGGTACCCGATGCTCAGGGTATCTTCATCCATCATCGCGGCCTGGATGCGCGGCCAGGGGCACGCATAAATGCAGATCTGCTCGCGCGCAAATCCGCCGAAAAAGAACGTCGTCGCGGTCAGGATTGCCATTGTCGTATAGGCAACCGGGTGGGCCGTGCCCGCGATCAGGTTGGCCGCCAACGTCGGTGCGTCAGTAAAGTAAAACACCCAAGCCCCGCCCGTAGCCAGGCCGATCAAGGCCCAGATTGTCCATTTCATGGCATTCTTGCGGATCTTCTCAGCATTCCATTTCTGCCGATGCAGACGAAGCCGGGCGTTTCGGTCGCCCTCAACCCACCGTTCAACCAGAATGAAAAGGTCGGTCCAGACGGTTTGCGGGCAAGCATAGCCACACCAGACCCGCCCGGCGGCCGAGGTAAACAGGAACAACCCCAGCCCCGCCATGATCAACAGGCCCGCAACGAAGTAGAATTCGTGCGGCCAGATCTCGATCATGAAGAAAAAGAACCGCCGGTGCGCCAGGTCGATCAGGACGGCCTGATCAGGCAGGTTCGGCCCACGGTCCCAGCGGATCCACGGCATGATGTAGTAAACCCCCAGCATCAGCGCCAGAAGCCACCATTTCATGGTGCGGAAGGTGCCCTTCACGCGGCGCGGAAAGATCGGCTCGCGGGCGGCATACAGGCTGGGCGGGTTGGGATCAGAGGCTGTCACCGAAATCTCCGGTTGGGTGGTCGGATTGTCCCGACATATGGCAAAGCCGATCAGACGGCGGCCTTGATGTGGGTCAATACTAATATCCCCGATACAGGTTTGCTGCAGTCCGCGGGGGCAGAGGGCGCATTTGTCGCAGGCCCCTCAGAGGACGGGCCGACCGTTACCCCGAAAATCCCGCGTCCAGGTCGGGGTAGGGGTGGTGATCCCCGGCATCCTACGAACGCCGGGGGCCGTGATTGCGGGGGGGTTACTCGCCCCCACCCAGAGAGTGGACGTAGAACGCCACCGCCCGGATCTGGTCTTCGCTAAGGCGCTGGTTCCAGTTCGGCATCACGCCAAAGCGGGCGTAGAACACCGACTCACGGATCGACTCACGTGAGCCACCGTAAAGCCAGATCGCATCCTTCAATGCCGGAGCGCCCTGCGCGCGATCCCCCGAACCGTCTTCCATATGGCAGGCGGCGCAGTTGTCGACAAAGGCGGTCATCCCCGCTTCGGCCTTGGCGGCGTCATGCTCTTGCCCCGACAGTTTCAGAACATATTCCACGACATCGTTGATCTGAGCGGCCTCCAGCAAGTCATCCGCGCCGAATTTCGGCATTTCGGAATAGCGGGCGTCCGCGTCGGTTGTGTTGCGGATACCGTGGGTGATGGTGACATAGATGTCCTCCATCGTGCCTCCCCACAGCCAGTCATTGTCCAGAAGGTTGGGATAGCCCAGGCTTTGCACGCCAGCCGCCCCTGCCCCGTGACACTGGGCGCAGTTGGTCTTGAACACCGCCGCCCCGGCCCGCTTGGCAAAGCCAGACAGATCAGAGTCATCCTTGATCGCGTTCAGATCTGTCGCGGTCAGCTTGGCTTCGATCGCGGCATTCGCGGCCTTGAAGGTCGCGATCTCGGTGGCGGCATCGGCACGGCTGTCTTGCCCCAGATAGCCTTGGGTGGCCCCCTTGATCAGCGGCCATGCTGGATAGGCAACTGAATACCAGATCCCCCAGATGATGGTCAGATACAGCACCCACACCCACCAACGCGGCAAGGGGTTGTTATACTCTTCAATGCCATCCCAGCTGTGCCCCGTGGTCTGGGGCGGAGGCGTGGTCTTTGTCACTTTCTTGGCGCACATGGTTACGCCTCCTTCCGATTTTGGGTGGACCGGGCCGGATCAGAGCCTGCGTCAGGATGGTTCTCATCATGGCGAAAGATCGATTGCGCGGCATCGTCATGCAGGGCGCGGCTGCCCGGGCGCAACGCCCAGACACAGACGATCAAGAACACCGTCAGCATCCCCAGGACGCCCCAGCTGTCTGCCAGTGTTCGCAAAAAGGAATAATGCTCCATCATCCCCCCCTTTAGCGGTTCATGTCAGGCGTGAAGGTCGAGAAATCGACCATCGTGCCCAGAACCTGGATATAGGCGATCAGCGCATCGGCTTCGGTCAGCTGTGGCTGGCCGTCAAAGTTGCGCACGTTCACGTCCTTGCCGTATTCGAACGCGGTAGATCCATAGCGCGCTTGCAGACCGTCACTGTCGCCGTTCGGGTCGGCCTGGGCGGCAAAGTCGGCTTGCGCGCTTTCAACCATATCGTCGGTATAGGGCACGCCCACCATCCGGTGCGTCTTGACGATGTCTTGGATGTATTTCCCGTCGATCTCGGCGTTGAACAGGAAACCATAGGGCGGCATCACCGACTCCGGCACCACAGACTTGGCCCGCGTAAAGTGGTCCTGATGCCATTCATCCGAATAGCGCCCGCCCACACGGGCCAGATCCGGCCCGGTCCGCTTTGACCCCCACTGGAACGGGTGGTCATACTTAGACTCCGCCGCCAGCGAGTAATGGCCATACCGCTCATGCTCATCGCGCATCGGGCGGATCATCTGGCTGTGACAGACATAGCAACCCTCGCGGATGTAGATGTCACGTCCGGCCAGTTCCAAGGGCGTATAGGGCCGCATGCCCTTTACGTCCTCGATCACGTTCTGCAGGTAGAAAAGCGGCACGATCTGCACCAACCCGCCGATGGTCACGACCAGAAAGGCCAGAACCATCAACAGCGTGGCATGGGTTTCGATAGCCTTGTGTTTATCAAGGAAAGACATGCTTTTCCCTCTCCTTATTCGGCCGGAACGGCGTTGTTTGCGTTGACGACCGCTCTGGCCGGCTGCGCACGCACCGTCATCCACAGGTTGTAGGCCATGATGCAGCCACCGGTCAGGAACAACAGCCCGCCCAGCATCCGCACCACATACATCGGGTATTTGGCGGCCACGGTGTCGGCGAAGGCGTTGACCAGGAAGCCATTGGCGTCAACTTCACGCCACATCAGACCCTCCATGATACCCGTCACCCACATCGACGATGCGTAAAGCACGATCCCGATGGTGGCCAACCAGAAGTGCCAGCTGACCAGCTTCAGACTGTACAGCCCCGAGCGGTTCCACAGTTTCGGCGTCAGATAATACAGCGCACCAAAGGTGATCATGCCGTTCCAACCCAAGGCGCCAGAGTGGACGTGGCCGATGGTCCAATCGGTATAATGTGACAGGCTGTTGACGGCCTTGATCGACATCATCGGGCCTTCAAAGGTCGACATGCCGTAAAAGCCGATTGAAACCACCATCATCCGGATGACCGGATCGGTGCGCAGCTTGTCCCAGGCGCCAGACAGCGTCATCAGACCGTTGATCATGCCGCCCCACGAAGGCATCCACAGGATCACCGACATCACCATGCCCAGCGTGCCTGCCCAATCGGGCAGCGCGGTATAGTGCAAGTGGTGCGGACCGGCCCAGATATAAAGGAAGATCAGGGCCCAGAAGTGGATGATAGACAGCTTATAGCTGAATACCGGACGCTCAGCCTGTTTGGGCACAAAGTAGTACATCATGCCCAGGAAACCTGCGGTCAGGAAAAAGCCCACCGCGTTGTGGCCATACCACCACTGGATCATCGCATCCTGCACCCCAGAGGTGACCTGCACCGACTGGCTGGCGAACATCGACACCGGAATGGCCATGTTGTTGATCAGATGCAGCATCGCGATAGTGATGATGAACGACAGATAGAACCAGTTCGCCACATAGATATGGGGCTCTTTGCGGCGGAACAGCGTCCCCGCAAAGACGATCAGGAAGGACACCCAGACCACAGTGATCCACCAGTCGATATACCAGACCGGTTCAGCATATTCGCGCGACTGCGTGCCGCCGAAGACATAGCTGGAGGCGGCCAGGACGATAACCAGCTGCCAGCCCCAGAACACAAAGCTGGCCAGACCGCCGCCAAAGAGGCGGGTCGCACAGGTGCGTTGGACAACGTAAAATGCGGTTGTGATCAGGCCGGTGCCGCCAAAGGCGAAAATCACCGCGCTGGTGTGCAGCGGGCGCAGACGGCCAAAGTTTCCGGTCCCTTGCAGGAACTCAAAGTTCAGCCACGGCCATGCCAGCTGGCTGGCGATGATCACGCCCACCAGAAACCCGACGACGCCCCAGAACGCGGTCAGAATGACCCCGGCCCGAATGACCCCGTCCATATACTCGCCTTGGTCAACCAGCTTTGGCTCACCAACACCGCGCAGCACCACGACGAATGTGATGGCTGCCGCCAGCACGACTTCGATCGCGTTGACCAGATAGGCCAGATCGTGCGCTGAATTGGCGGCAATCGCGGCAAGAACCGCGACCACGCCCAGCACGATCAGCTTTACGTAATCCCACATTTTGCGTCCCTTCGTCTTTTCTTTGTCCGGGCGCTGCGCGAAAAACATGACTCGTGGTCGCGCAAAATTCCCGACTCTGTGCCTTTTGCTCTCGCAACAACAGTTTATCCTTGATCTGCATCAACACTCTTTGGCCATCTGCTTGACCTTTATCAACGCCGTTCTGATTCCGGGTCTATAGAATTGCGCCTCGGCATTCGCTAACCTTATGCCAATCTGGATCCGAAGGAGGCGCAAATGGCCTATAAATCCTTGCTTACCATCGCCACCGCGCCCGATCAGGCCGCGGCCGCGATCTCTGCCGCTGCGACGATATCCCGCAAGATGGATGCACATTTGGACGTGCTGGCGCTGGGCGTGGATCGCACCCAGGTCGGTTATTCCTACATCGGGTCGGGCGCTGTGATCCTGCAGGTGGCGCTTGACCGCGCTGAGGAAGAGGCGCGCACCAACGAAAAGGCCGCGAAGGCAGCCCTGGATGCCCAAGGGCCAGAACTGCGTTACGGTCTGGAAACCGCCGTCACCCAGATTGGCGCGATGACCGATCTGGTGGCCAATCGCGCGCGGTATGCCGATCTGGTGATCTTGCCGAAACCCTATGGCACCGCCAACGGGCCCGAAGCCGAAGCGGCGATCGAAGCGGCCATGTTCGAAGGCATGGCCCCCGTTCTGGTGGTGCCCGAGTCCGGTCTGAAATCGGCCGAGCCAAAGCGGATCGTGCTGGCCTGGAATCAAGGGCGTGAGGCGATGGTGGCCGCCCGCCGCGCCCTGCCCTTCCTGAAGCGCGCTGATATGGTGACGATTACCGTGATAGACCCACCCACCCATGGGCCGGAACGGTCCGATCCCGGCGGGCTGCTGTGTCAGCTCTTGGTTCGTCATGGGGTCAAGGCCGAGGTCTCGGTGCTGGCCCGCACGATGCCGCGCATCTCGGACGTGCTGCACCGCGCCTGCAGCGACATGGACGCCGACATGCTGGTGATGGGTGCCTATGGCCATTCGCGCTTTCGCGAGGCGATTCTGGGCGGTGCCACGCGCAACATGTTGGAACAGACCAAGGTGCCGCTGTTCCTGGCGCATTGACAACTTCGGCAGCTGTCGCAAGGCCGCTGCCCAAATCCACTGCTCCTAACGGCTGGGATACGGCCCAGCCACAGGCCTTTATCTTGGCAAAAACTCTCCCCCCGGAGGGCGCATCTTGCACGGAAATCAGGCTGGCAACCCGCCATCGCTGTCATCGCCCGCTTCTTCCAGAAGGCGGTCGAAATCGGGGATGGTGACGTGCCGCTTGCCGTCCAGGGTAATCACCCCGTCGCGTTTCAGCGCCGAAATCTGGCGGCTGACCGTTTCCAGCGTCAGACCCAGGTAATCCGCCATTTCTTCGCGCGTCAGCGGCAGATCAACCACCATCGGCCCGCCCCCGCGCCGAATGTTCAGCGACGTATCGCGCCGCGCGATGATGGCCAAAAGCGAAGCGATCTTTTCCCGCGCCGTCTTGCGCCCCAACAACAGCATCCATTCGCGCGCGGCGTCCAACTCATCCAGCGTCATTTCCAGCAGACGCTGCGCGATATTGGGGGTGCGGATCAGCAAATCCTCAAACGGTTTTTTGCGAAAGCAGCACATCAACACATCGGTGGTGGCCGTGACATCATAGGCCGCCGCATTGCGGCCCGGCCGCCCGACGAAGTCCGACGGCAACAGCAGCCCCACCATCTGACGGCGGCCATCTTCCATGGTCTGGGTCAGGGTGGCTATTCCCGTCACCACCGAGGCCACAAAATCCATCCGGTCGCCCGACCAGATGATCGTCTGCCCGGCCTGATAGCTGCGATAGTATTTCACCTGCTCCAGCAGGGCCAACTCATCGGTGTCACACCGGGCACAGACCGCCCGGTGGCGGATCGGGCAATCTCCACAATCGACATGAAAAGCATGATTGGCTTGCATCGACATTCACGATCCTGATTTTCTTGATCTATATCAAGGCGAGCTCTGCTTGGCCCCCGATAATCTAGCCCGATGACCGTAGATCCGCAACTCACACGCTTGGGTCTTTTTGACGCGCGCGTGCCCAGATACACGTCCTATCCCACGGCGCCGCATTTTGCGGCCGGAATCGGGTCAGCAGACTTTACCCGGTGGATTGAGGCAATTCCCGAAGGCGCGCAGATCTCGCTGTATCTGCATGTGCCGTTCTGTCGCCGGTTGTGCTGGTTCTGCGCCTGCCGCACCCAGGGTACAACCTCTGACGATCCGGTCATTGCCTATGCCCAGACCCTGCATGCCGAAATTGCTCTGTTGGCCCGGCATCTGCCCCGCGGCGTGACTTTATCGCGCCTGCATTGGGGTGGCGGCACGCCGACCATGCTGCCGCCCGATCAGATGCGCGCGCTGGCCGAGGCGGTTTTTGCCGTCGCCCCCATGGCGCCGAACGGTGAATTCTCGGTTGAGATCGACCCGAGTGAGGTGGATGATGATCGGCTGGATGCCTTGATCCAGGCCGGTATGAACCGCGCGTCAATCGGGGTGCAGGATTTCGACCCCGAAATCCAGAAAGCCATCGGACGCGAGCAAAGCTATGAGCTGACCCGCAGTATTTCCCAGAAAATCCGCGACCGTGGCGTCCGCAGCCTGAATGCCGACATCCTGTATGGCCTGCCACATCAGACCAATGCCCGAATCACCGATTCGGTGGAAAAGCTGCTGACCCTGTCGCCCGACCGGGTCGCGCTATACGGCTATGCCCATGTGCCATGGATGAGCCGCCGTCAGCAGATGATCCCGTCAGACACCATCCCCCCGGCAGAAGAGCGGCTGGGGCTGTTTGAAACCGCGCGGAGGCTGTTTCTGGCCGCCGGCTATGATGAGATCGGCATCGACCATTTCGCCAAGCCGACCGATGGGCTGGCGATGGCACAAAAGGCGGGCACGTTGCGGCGGAATTTCCAGGGTTATACCGATGACACTTCGCCCGCGCTGGTCGGGCTGGGCGCGTCGTCGATCAGCCGCTTTCCGCAGGGCTATGCCCAGAACGCCTCGGCCACCGCAGCGCATACCAAGGCCATCCGCGACCAGCGGTTCTCAACCAGCAAGGGTCATGCCTTTAGCGGCGAAGATCAGCTGCGCGCCCGCATCATTGAGTTGGTGATGTGCGACTTCCGCGTGGATCGCGCCGATCTTATGCGTGAATTCGACGTCCCCGCGGTGCGGATCGACCGGCTGTTCCGTGACGCTGCGGCAGGGTTTGAAAATCTGGTCCAGTTGCAGGACGGGGTGTTCAGCATTCCCGAAGCCGGCCGCCCGCTGACCCGGCTGATCGCGCGCGCCTTTGACGCCTATGACCAGTCCAAGGCCCAGCATTCCGCTGCGATCTGACGTCCCAACAGGCGTCAGGCGCTGCGCGGACCCAGACTTTCGACCAGTGCGACCATCTTTGGCAGGCAGACCGTTGCCAGATCATAGCGGTCCACGATGGTCTGACGGGCAGCCCGCCGCAGGGGCGCAAACCGCGCCGGATCGGCCAGAGATTCGGTCAAGACCCGGCTCCATTCCGGCACATCAAAGAAATCGACCAACCGGCCGTTTTCGCCGTCGCGGATGACCTCTTGCACCGGCGGCACCTTGGCGCCCACCACCAGACAGCCCGCCGCCATCGCCTCCATCATCGACCAGGACAGCACGAAGGGATATGTCAGATAGGCATGCACCCGGGCCACCTGCATCAGGCTGACAAAAGTCGGATAGGGCACCTTGCCAAAGAAATGCACACGCGACATGTCCAGCCGGTCGCGCACCTCATCCAGAAAGATGTCTTTCCACTTGCCGGTTTTGGGGGCCGCGCCATAGCTGACCTCGTCGCCGCCCACGATCACCACCTGCGCCTGCGGGCGGGCCGCCAGCACATCGGGCAGCGCGCGCATGAAGGTGTGATAGCCGCGATAAGGCTCAAGGTTGCGGTTCACAAAGGTCAGCACCTCATCCCCCGCCTTCAGCACGCTGCCATCGGGCAGCGTTGCGGTGGCGTCGGGGTTGGGGGCCATTACCGTGGTATCCACGCCGTCAAAGATGACCTCGATCATCTTGCGCAGCGCGGAAGGGTAGGTCGAGGCCTGCCACTGCGTCGGCGACAGGCCGGCATCGGCATGCGCCAAGGCTTGGCCCAAATGCGCCGTGCGGCCCTGCGCGATCATCACCTGGTCGAAATTCGGCGCGCCGAATTCCGGGTCAAACCCCACATCGGCACCGCGGCCGCGATAATAGAATTCGGCATAGACCAAGAGCTTGGCCTCGGGCCAGATCTCTTTCAGAAACAGCGTCTCGCCCCACCCGGAATGACCAAAGATCACATCGGGGATATAGCCCTCTTTGGTTCGCAACTGCAGCGCCGCGCGGGCCACCGTCACGCCGCGATCTGACATTGTGGTATAGTTGCGCCCCAACCGCGTCGCAGCGGGGTCCACCTTTTCGGCCGCATGACTATACCGCCAGGTCTGGGTTGACGATTGCCGCCCGTTCTTGGCGTCAGTCAGCGCGCGACATTCATGCCCCCGCGCGGCCAGCGCCGGGGCCAGATGCAGGAACTGACCGGGGAAATTCTGGTGAACGAACAGGATTTTCATGCGTCCACCTGGCCCGGTTCGGCAAAGGCGGCGCGCAGAAGGGCGCGGGTATAGTCCTGCTGCGGGTTGGCAAACAGACTGGCAGCCTCGCCCATCTCGACCACATCGCCCGCCCGCATGACCATCACCTGATGCGACATCGCGCGGATCACCCGCAGATCGTGGCTGATGAAGATATAGGCCAGCCCATGCTTGCGCTGCAGATCGCGCAACAGATCGACGATCTGCACCTGCACCGTCATGTCCAGCGCCGAAGTCGGCTCATCCAGCACCACCAGCTTGGGGCGCAGGATCATGGCGCGGGCAATGGCGACGCGCTGGCGCTGCCCGCCTGAGAATTCATGCGGATAGCGGTGCATCATCGCAGGGTCCAGGCCCACCTCGCCCATGATCTCGGCCACCATGTCATGCCGGTTTTGCCCCGGTTCTATGCCATGCACGCCCAGACCTTCGGCGATGATCTCGCCAATGGTCATGCGCGGCGACAGGCTGCCGAACGGGTCTTGGAACACCACCTGCATATCGCGCCGCAACGGGCGCAAGGACGCGCCCTGCAGCCCATCAATCCGCTGGCCCTGAAAGCTGACCTCACCGGTGGATGAGAGCAGCCGCAGGATGCCCAGCGCCAGCGTGGTCTTGCCGCTGCCCGATTCCCCGACAATCCCCAAGGTCTCACCCGCGCGGACCGACAGTGTGGCGTCATTCACCGCTTTTATATTGCCGATGGTGCGGCGCAGTATGCCCGCGGTGATCGGAAACCAGACGCGCAAGCCTTTGGTCTGCACAATCTGCGGCGCATCCACGGCCACCGGCTGCGGCCCACCCACCTGCTCGGCCGCCAGCAGCTTACGCGTGTAGGGATGCGTGGGGGCGGCAAAGATCTGGGCCGTCGGCCCCTGTTCGACAATCTCACCGCCCTGCATGACGCAAACCCGGTCGGCGATCCGCCGCACGATGTTCAGATCATGGGTGATGAACAGCAGACTGAGACCTTCTTCGCGCTTCAGTTCGGCCAAGAGGTCCAGGATCTGGGCCTGAATGGTCACATCCAGCGCGGTTGTCGGCTCATCCGCGATCAAAAGTTCCGGGCCGTTCGCCAGCGCCATCGCAATCATCACTCGCTGACGCTGCCCACCCGACAGCTGATGCGGATAGGCCGACAACCGGCTTTCGGCATCACGGATGCCGACTTTGTTCATCAGATCCAGACTGCGCGCTCGCAGGGCGGCCCCGGTCAGACCCTGATGCAGCGCCAGGCTTTCGCCCAACTGTCGCTCCACGGTATGCAGGGGGTTCAGGCTGGTCATCGGCTCTTGAAAGATAAAGCTGATGTCATTGCCCCGCACCCGGCGCAGATCCCGCTCGGCCGCGCCCAGCATCTGGGTGCCCTGCCATTCGACAGATCCCGACACCGTGGCGTTATCAGAGAGCAGCCCCACCACGGACAGCGCGGTGACCGATTTGCCCGACCCGCTTTCGCCGACCAAGGCCACAGTCTCACCCTTGATCACGGTAAAGGACACGCCCTTGACCGCCTCTATCTGGCGACCTTCCTGGGTAAAGCTGACCGCTAGGTCTTTGACGGACAACAAGGTCATCGAAAGGTCTTTCGCGGATCAAACGCATCGCGCACGCCTTCGAACACAAAGACCAGCAGCGTCAACATGATGGCAAAGGTAAAGAACGACACGATAGCCAGCGACGGCATCTGCAAATTCTCTTGCGCCTGCCGCGACAACTGCCCCAGCGACGGTGCCGACGCGGGCAGGCCGTAGCCCAGATAGTCCAGCATCGCCAGCGTGCCGATGGTGCCGGTGATGATGAACGGCAGCATGGTCAGCGTCGCCACCATCGCATTGGGTAGCACGTGGCGCACGATAATACGCGCATTGCTGACCCCCAGCGCCTTGGCCGCGCGCACATATTCAAAGTTGCGCGCCCGCAGGAACTCGGCTCGGACCACGCCGATCAGGCTGGTCCAGCCAAACAGCACCATCAAAAAGATCATCAGTGTGATCGAGGGCATGTAGACCGCCGACAGGATGATGATGACATACAGCGACGGCACCGATGCCCAGATCTCGATCACGCGCTGCATGACCAGATCGACCAAGCCGCCGAAATAGCCCTGCACCGCCCCCGCCGCGACCCCGATGATTGAGGTCAGGACCGTGACCACCAGCGCAAAGCTGACTGACAGCCGGAACCCGTAGATCACCCGCGCCGCCACATCGCGGCTGGAGCGGTCGGTGCCCAGCCAGTTCTGAGCGGTGATCGGGCCGGGCGCCACGCCGCCGGTGTCAACGATCGTGGTATAGCTGTAGGGGATCGGTGCCCAGATTATCCAACCCTTTTGATAGCCGTCCACTCCGTCGGTATAGGCACCGTCGTGAATGGCCTGAAGGACGCCTTCGGGATCGTCCAGACAGCTTTCCAACCCGCCGGACGCGATCAGGCACTTCACCTCGGGGAATTCGTATTTCGCCTCGGTCCGCAATTCACCGCCAAAGGCCTTCTCGGAATAGAACGACAGGAATGGCGTGTAATAGCTGTCTTGGTATTTCACCAACAGGGGGCGGTCATTGGCCAGCAGCTCGGCGCACAGCGACAACCCGTATAGAATGCCCATCAGGATCAGCGACCAATAGGCCCGTCGGTTGGCGGTAAAGTTGCGCCAGCGGCGCTGGTTCAGCGGTGACAGGGCCATGGCTCAGCCCGCCCTGCGGTCAAAGTCGATCCGCGGATCGACCAGCACATAGGTCATGTCCGACAGGATGCCGACGATCAGCCCGATCAGACCAAAGGCATAAAGCGTGCCGAACATCACCGCAAAATCACGGTCCACCGCCGATTTGTAGCCCAGCTGCCCCAACCCATCCAATGAGAAGATGAACTCGATAATCAGCGACGATCCAAAGAACGCGCCGACAAAAATGCTGGGGAACCCGGCAATCACGATCAGCATGGCGTTGCGGAACACATGGCCATACAGCACCTGCCGTTCCGACAGCCCCTTGGCGCGGGCGGTCATCACATAGTGCTTTTTGATTTCATCCAGAAAGCTGTTCTTGGTCAGCAGGGTCAGGGTGGCAAAGCTGGCGATCAGCTGGGCCGTGACCGGCAGGATGATGTGCCACAGATAATCGGTGATCTTGCCGAACCACGACAGTTGATCCCAGTTGTCAGAGGTCAGCCCCCGCAAGGGGAACCATTGCACATAGGATCCGCCCGCAAAGACCACCATCAGCAGAATGGCAAACAGAAACCCCGGAATCGCATAGGCCGCAATGACGATGCCGCTGGTCCAGGTGTCAAAGGATGTCCCGTCGCGCACCGCCTTGCGGATGCCCAGTGGGATAGAAATCATGTAGGCGATCAGCGTTGACCACAGCCCCAGCGTGATCGACACCGGCAACTTTTCCATCACCAGATCAATGACCGAGATGGATCGGAAATAGCTGTCCCCGAAATCAAACCGCAGATATTTGCCCATCATGATGAAAAAACGTTCCACGACGGCGATCTGCTCTTTGTGGCACTCTGCCGAACGGGATTTTACCGCTTCGGTGCCCACAAACCCCTCGGGGCAGATGAACCGGGCAAAGCCGAATTCAACCTCAAGTTGGGCCCGATGTTCCGGCGTCAGGCCACGCCCGCCGACATAGCCCTCTTGACCATCGACGAACAGGGTTTCGGTGCCGCCTCCCAGGTTCTGCAGACTGTCACCGCCGCCCTCTTGGCGGGCGTCGATCTGGTCGATCGGGCCACCGGGCACGAATTGCGTCAGGGCAAAGTTGACCACCATCATCCCGAACAACGTCGGGATGACCAGCAACAGCCGTCTCAGAATATAGCCGCCCAAATTCCCTGCCCGTCCGCTTTTGTTATTTCAGCACGCCCTTGGCCTTCAGCGCTGCGGCCTTTTCGGCGTCATACCACCAGATCGAGGTTTCGCCCAGACCATAGCGCGGAGGCGTGGCGGGGAAGCCGTAGATGTCGAAATGTGCCACCCAGTATTCGGCATTGAACCATTGCGGCACCCAAAACCCGATAGACCGCAAAACCCGGTCCAGCGCCTGCGTCGCCACGGTGATATCGGCCTTGGTCCGGGCCGCCATCACCACCTGTATCAGTGCATCCACCGCCGGCGATTTCAGCCCCATGATGTTGAACACAGACACATCCGCCGTGGCCGAGCCGTAATATTGCAACAGATCCGGGCCCGAGAAATAGCCTGACCGTGCATTGCCGGTGATCATGTCGAACTTGTAGTCGGGGTTGCGGGTGCGCACCTCAAACTGCGCTTCGTCGACGTTTTCCAGCCGCGCGTCGATGCCCAGCGCGATCAGGTTTTCCACGAAAGGCGCGATCACCCGTTCAAACTGCGGGTTGTCGTTCAGGATCTCCAGGCTGAGAACCTCGCCCTTGGCATTGCGGCGCTTGCCGTCATTGCCGACATCCCACCCCGCCTCATCCAACAGGGCCGAGGCGGCGCGAAGGTTCTTGCGGTCCAACTGGCGGGCCACGGTTGAGACAGGGGCCATCACGGCCGTATCGGTCAGGATGGTGGCTGGCAAAAGGCCCTGATCGACCAACGGCTGTAGCAGCGCGACCTCTGCGGGCGTCGGAACACCCGTAGCCGCCATGTCCGTGTTTTCCCAGATCGAATTGATCCGCCCGTAAAGGCCGTAAAACAGCGTCTGGTTTGTCCACTCATAGTTGAACATCAGACCAATCGCCTGCCGCACCTTCGGGTCTTGCCACTTTTCGCGCCGCAGGTTGAACATGAAGGCCTGCCCGCTGCCCTTTTCGCCCGAGGCCAGCGTGGTCTTGACGATATCGCCCGCCTTTACCGCCGCAAAGTCATAGCCCGTGGCCCATTGCTTGGAACTGGTTTCGCGGCGAAAGGTGTAGATGCCGACCTTCAGCCCCTCAAACGCGGCGCTGGGATCCCCGAAATACTCATACCGCAGGGTATCAAAGTTGTTCTGGCCGATGTTTATCGGCAGATCCTTGCCCCAATAATCGGGGTTGCGGCGATAGCTGATCGACCTGCCGACATCCATCTTGTCGAACATATAGGGGCCGGTGCCCAGATGCGGGGTCAGGCCGGACTGTTCCAGATCCATGCCCTTGGCGGTGTAATAGGCCTTTGACAGGATCGGCAGGCCGCCCACCGCTTCGGGCAGATCGCGGGTTGTCTGACCCGGCTTGAAGGTGAATTTCACCCGCAACGGATCCAGCGCCTCGACCTTTTCAACCTGCGTGGCCAGAACCGTGCGGAAATCGGTCAGGCCCTTGGTCAGAAAGGTTTCATAGCTGAAGATCACATCCTCGGCGGTCATCGGCGATCCGTCCGAGAACCGCACATCGTCACGCAGGTTAAAGATCACCCAGGACCGGTCCTCGGGGTATTCCAGCGTGGTGCACATCAGGCAATAAGAGGCGCCAATCTCATCCAGAGACCCGGTCAGGATGGATTCCAGCATGATGTTGGACGCCGCCGCCCCGCGACCTTTGACGGAATAGGGGTTCAGAGAATCAAAGCCGCCAAAGGTGGCCTGCGACATCTCTCCACCCTTGGGGGCGTCGGGGTTCACATAGGGCAGATGGGTAAAATCTGCGGGCAGGTCCAGATCGCCAAAGGTCGAGATCCCGTATGAGGTGACCACCGTTTCGGCCCGCGCCGCCGTGGCCAGTGCCAGCCCGCAGACCACGGCCCCCGTGGCCATCAGACCCGCTGCATGCCAGCCCATATTGGCCCTATCCCCAGCCCGCGCTCTGCCTGCCATTCAGTGTTCCTTCCCACATGTCTCACGCCTGCCGCCATGCTAATGCGCACAATCCGCCGCGCCAAGGCGGGAATATGGCCCACGCGCAGCTGTGATGCCGCGCGCCGCTCCGTGATCAAAGAAAAAGGGCCACCCCGAATTGGGACAGCCCTGCATTCAGCACCCAAAGGTAGCCCGGATCACTGCGTGGTGGTGCCGAGATAGGCAATGATATTGGCGCGATCTTCCGGCTTTGGCAGGCCCGCGAAAGACATCTTGGTGCCCGGAGCATAGGTCTTGGGGCTTTCCAGGAACGCATACAGGTTTTCCGGCGTCCAGCTGTCTGCCGCCATGCCCTTCAGCACTTCGGAATAGGGAAAGCCTGCGATTGACGCCTTGGCACGGTCCACCACACCGTTCAGATGGGGGCCGGTGGCATCGCCGCCATCCACCTTGTGGCAGGCCTTGCACTTGGAAAACAGTTTTTCGCCCGCGGCGGCATCGCCTGCTGCCAGGATGGCACCCACATCAACCGTTGCTTCGGCAGGGGCCTCGGTCGATCCGTCGGCAGAAGCGATTTCGATCGTGTAGGCTTGGGCCACTTCGCCCTCGGCACCATGCGCCCCATGAGCCGGGGCGATGGTAAACAGCGAGGTGGCTGCCCAGTTGGCCAGCAGGAACACCAACAGTGCGCCACAGACGCCACCGACAGCTTTGGTCACAGTCATCGTGTTGAACATAACGTGCAGATCCCTTGGGGTGCGGTTGCGCGCGGTTCTACCCGCTTCCCACGGGTGGGCGCAAGGTGTACGAGCGCACCCGATCGCCCCTTTTGGGGCCATTTTGCCGAAAGGACCTTGTCACATGGCCGGACGCATCGCCTTTCAGGGGGAACCGGGTGCCTATTCGCATCAGGCCTGCCACCAGGCCCGCCCCGATTTTGAGGCGGTTCCCTGTCAGACATTCGAGGATGTGGTGGACAAGACCCGCTCGGGCGAGGTCGATCTGGGCATGCTGGCGGTAGAGAATTCCACCTATGGCCGGGTAGCCGACGTTCACAGCCTGTTGCCCAAGGCCGGGCTGCATATCGTGGATGAGGCGTTTGTGCGGGTCCACGTCAACCTCTTGGGCGTGCCCGGCGCACAGCTACCCCAGATCCGCGAGGCGCATGGCCATGTGGTAATCCTGCCCCAATGCGCGGCGTTTTTGAAAACCCACGGCATCCGCGGCGTGGTCAGCTCTGACAACGCCCGCGCCGCGCGTGAAGTGTCCGAAGCGGGTGATCCGGCCTGCGGTGCCCTGGCCAGCGAGTTGGCGGCACAGATCTACGGCCTGGACGTGGTTGCCCACCATATTGAGGATCACCAGAATAACACCACCCGCTTTCTGGTCATGGCCCGCGCGCCTGATCACAGCCGCCGGGCCGATCATATGATCACCACCTTCACCTTTCGCGTTCGCAACATCCCGGCAGCGCTGTATAAGGCGATGGGCGGCTTTGCCACCAATGGCGTCAACATGACCAAGCTGGAAAGCTATATGGTCGGCGGCAGCTTTACCGCGACCGAGTTCTATGCCGACATCGAGGGCCATCCCGAAGACCCGCCCGTCGCCCGCGCACTGGACGAGCTGGGCTTTTTCACCACCCATATAAACATCGTCGGCGTCTACCCTGCTGATCGCCAGCGCGACTAGGCCTGCCTTACCGGCAGGGCTTGCCTTGCGCGCCGCAGCGCCTATCCTGCCGATATCAGCGGTGCGGGCCCTTCGGGTCTCGCTGTTCCATGGACACTCCGCGATCATAACTATTCAGGCGGCAGCATAAGCCGCTCATAAGGGGGGGCCATATGCGCTACCATACGCCGACAAGTTTTGACGATGCCGTGGCCATTGCCGCGGCCGCAGATGGAAAAACCCGCTTTCTGGCCGGAGGCACCGATGTGCTGGTACAGATGCGCGCCGGGATCGCCACGCCTGACGATCTGATTGATCTGAAACACATTCCCGGCGTGAAAGACATTACCCGCACGGCGGATGGCGGCTGGCAGATCGGCATTGCCGTGTCGGGAATCGAACTGGGCCGGCACGCCGCACTGATCGCCGATTGGCCCGGTGTGGTTGAGGGGATGCAGCTGGTCGGCTCAACCCAGGTGCAGGGCCGCGCGACGCTGACGGGCAACCTGTGCAACGGCTCACCAGCCGCCGATTCGGTTCCCGGCATGATCGCTGCAGGCGCGCGTGTGCTGGTGATCGGCCCGCAAGGCCGGCGTGAGATGGCGGTTGAAGACATCCCCACCGGCCCCGGCAAAACCGCGCTGAAACCCGGAGAGGTGGTCGCCGCAATCCACCTGCCGCCCCGCGGCAAAAAGGGCGGCGACGCCTACCTGCGCTTTATCCCGCGCACGGAAATGGACATTGCCGTGGTCGGCGCCGCCGTCAACCTGACGCTGGATGGCGACCGCATCGCAACTGCCCGCGTGGCACTGGGGGCCGTAGCACCCAAGGTGCTGCTGGTGTCCGCCGCCGCTGCCGCGATCATCGGCACAACACTGGATGACGCCGCATTAGCGGCGCTGGCCACTGCCGCCACCGCCGCCGCCACACCGATCAGCGACAAGCGCGGCACCGCCGAATTCCGCAAGGATGTGGTGGGCGTTCTGGCCCGCCGCGCTGCGCTGATCGCCTATGCCCGCGCCAAAGGGGACGCCAAATGACCAAGATCCACGTCACCACCACCGTCAACGGCGACTCTGTCGAATATCTGGCCGACCCACGCGAATCGCTGTTGGATTGCCTGCGCGACCATCTGGGCCTTACCGGATCGAAAGAGGGTTGCGGCACCGGCGATTGCGGTGCCTGCTCGGTCCAGCTGGACGGGGTTCTGGTCTGCTCCTGTCTGGTCCTGGGGGCCGAAGCGCAGGGCAAATCCATTCAGACGATCGAGGGCCTCAGCGGCGATCAGGACATGCACCCCCTGCAGCGCAAGTTCATCGAACATGCCGCATTGCAATGCGGCTTTTGCACCCCGGGCATTCTGGTCGCAGCCAAGGCGCTGCTGGAGGAAAACCCCGACCCTACTGAGTCCGAAGTGCGCTATTGGCTGGCGGGCAACCTGTGCCGCTGCACCGGATATGACAAGATCATCAGCGCCGTGATGGATGCGGGTACTGAGATGCGGGGGGCGAACTGATGCCGAAAGATGAGCTGAAAACCGAATTCCGCCTGATCGGCACCCGCCCCAACCGCCCCGACGGGTTGGACAAGGTGACCGGCCGCGCCCGCTATGGTGCCGATATGTCGGCCCCCGGCATGCTGCATGCGGCCGTCGTCCGCTCGCCCCACGCCCATGCCCGGATCATTCGGATTGATGCGTCCAAGGCGCTGGCACTGGACGGGGTAAAGGCCGTCATCACCCGCGCTGATCTGCCCACCGGGCTGACCGGTGAAGATTGGAATCTGCAGGAAAACACCCTGGCGGGTGAGGTCGCCCTCTACGATGGCCACGCGGTCGCCGCCGTGGCCGCCATATCAAAATTCATCGCCCAGGACGCGGCCAAGCTGGTCGAGGTGGAATACGAAATCCTGCCGCATGTCACCGATGTTGATGCCGCCATGCGCCCTGATGCCCCCGCCATCCGCCCCGGCACCGCCGATCATTCAGTGCCCGAAGGCATGTCGCCCAACGTGGTGAAATACATCGAATTTGGCCATGGCGACATGGACGCAGGCTTTGCCGCCGCCGATCTGGTGCGCGAGGAAACCTACAAGACTGAAGCCACCCATCAGGGCTATATCGAACCTCACGCCTGCCTGGGCCAGCTGGGATCGGATGGCAAGGGTGAGATGTGGGTCTGCACCCAGGGCCATTGGTATATCCGCCGGATGTGCAGTGCCGTTCTGGGGATTGAGGCCGCGCAACTGCGCGTCACGCCATCTGAGATCGGCGGCGGATTCGGCGGCAAGACCACCATCTTCATGGAACCGCTGGCGCTGGCCCTGTCGAAAAAGGCCGGGGGCCGCCCCGTCAAGCTGGTGATGAGCCGGGCTGAGGTTCTGCGCGCCACCGGGCCGACCGCCTCGGCGTCAATGGACGTCAAGATGGGGATGAAGAAAGACGGCACCTTGACCGCCGCCTCGGTCATGTTCCGCATGCAGGGCGGGCCGTTCATCGGGTCCTCCCCGGTAGGAGAGGCGCTCAGCTGTGCGCTGGCATCCTACAACGTCGCGGCCGTGCATCATGAGGGCTATGAGGTGCTGGCCAACCGCCCCAAGGCCGCCGCCTATCGTGCCCCAGGCTCGCCGATGGCGGCCTTTGCGGTGGAAAGCCTGCTGGATGAGATGTGCCACGCGCTGAAACTGGACCCGCTGGCCGTGCGCCTGAAAAACGCCGCGCGTGAGGGCACCAAGGCCAGCTACGGCCCCACCTACAACCGCATCGGTCTGGTCGAATGTATCGAGGCGACCATGGCGCACCCGAACCTGTCGGTGCCCTTGGGCCCCAATCAAGGCCGCGGCTCGGCCGCAGGGTTCTGGTTCAACCATGGCGGCGAAACCTCGGTGTCCTTGGCGATTGGTGAGGATGGCACCGTGCAGGTGTCGATCGGCACGCCGGATATCGGCGGCAGCCGGGCCTCCATCGCGCTGATGACCGCCGAGACGCTGGGCATTCCCTATGAGGATGTCCGGGTAAACGTGGTCGAAACCGGAGCCCTGGGGGTGAATGAACCCACCCACGGCAGCCGCGCCACCTTTGCCAGCGGTATGGCCGCGGTTGAGGCCGCGCGTCAGGCGATGGCCACCATGTGCGCCCGCGCCGCCGCCGAATGGGGCATTGACGCCGATGCCGTCGAATGGCGCGACGGGGCCGCGATGCCCGCCGGGCCGAATGCCGGGAAATTCCCGCCAATGACCATCGGCCAGATCGGCGCCACCATGGGCACGACGGGCGGGCCGATCTCGGGCCACCACGAAGTTACCGCAGGTGGCGTTGGTGCCAGCTTTGGCGTGCATGTGGTCGATGTCGAGGTTGATCCCGAAACCGGGCGCACCACGGTTCTGCGCTATCTGGTGGTGCAGGATGCGGGCCGCGCCATCCACCCCGCCTATGTCGAGGGGCAGTATCAGGGCGGCGCCGCACAGGGCATCGGCTGGGCCTTGAATGAGGAATACGTCTATGGCGAAGACGGGCGGCTGCAAAATACCGTTTTCTTGGATTACCGCATCCCCGTTGCCTCAGACCTGCCGATGATCGACACCGTGATCGTTGAGGTGCCGAACCCCGGCCATCCCTACGGCGTGCGCGGTGTGGGCGAAACCGGGATCACCCCGCCCCTGCCCGCCCTGGCCAATGCCATTGCGGCGGCCACCGGTGCGCGGTTGCGCAGCCTGCCAATGTCTCCGCCCAAGGTGTTGGCGGCGATCAAGGCACGAGCTGTGTTGAAGGCGGGGGTCTGACGCGGCCATGGTCGCGGTAAACCTATGGTCTGGTCTGCGCCGATTGGCGGGGGACCAGACCATCGTGACGGTGCAGGCCGTCAGCTTACGCGAGATGCTGGCGGCGCTGGTGACGGCGCATCCGGGGCTGGAGCCGGTGATAAAGGCCGGGGTCTCAATCTCCCTCAACGGGGTGATCGAGACCAACCTGTCCGCCCCTGTCGCCCCGAACGACGAGGTCTTTCTGATCCAGCGTATCAAGGGCGGCTGACCGCCTGCAGGAGAACAGATGTTTGCCGACCACCCCGGCCTGATGGCCCAGATCCGTGCCCGCTTCGCCCATGTGTCCAGCTGCCCGTTTGACGGCCCACGGATTTTCTTTGAAAATGCCGGCGGCGCGTTGCACCTGAATTCGGTGATTGAAACCTCGGCCAACTTTGCCGGCTATCCCGACAATCAGGGACGCGACAACCCGGCTTCCAAGGCGCTGATGGCCGCGATAGACAAGGGCCGCGCCGATATGCGGCTGTTTCTGAACGCCCCTGCAGGCCAGATCTTTGTTGGCGAAAGCGGCACCGAGGTGCTGTTTCGCCTGATCCGCACCGCTGCGCTGGGGGCCGCCCCGGGTGGGGCGATGTTGGGCTCAACTCTGGAACACCCCGCCTCGCGCAGTGCCATGGCGCGTTGGGCACAGGTGACCGGCCGACCGCACCTCTTGGCCACGCATGATGACGCCACGGGCCGCGTCACGCTGGCCGATTATGCCCCGCTTATCCGCCCCGATCTACGGGTGGCCAGCATCGTTCAAACCTCACCGGTCACCGGGATGGCGGTGGACGTGGCAGGGATTGCCGCCGCCATCCGCACAGCGGCGCCCGAATGTCTGATCATCATCGACGGCATTCAGCACGCCAGCCACGGTCATATCGACTGCACGACGAACGGCGCCGATGGCTATGCCGTGTCGCCGTACAAGGTGTTTTCCCGCCACGGCTATGGCTTTGGCTGGGCGTCAGACCGGCTGACCGCCTGTGCCAAAGAACAGATCATCGGCGGCGCGGCCCAGAATTGGGAGTTGGGCACCCGCGATGCCGGCAGTTATGCCACCTTTACCGATGTGGTCGATTATTTCGACTGGTTGGGCAGCCATTTCACCACCGCTCCAGACCGCCGCCAGCGGGTTGAGGCCGCCGCCCACGCGATACAGGCGCATGAAGCCGACCTGATCGGGGCAATGGTGAACGGCATCGGCAACCGCCGCGGGTTGGCCGCCATGCCGGGGGTGCAGCTGATCGGCGGGGCCGACAACACCCACCGCGAAGGTGTGGTATCGCTGGTGCTGGCCAATATGCCCTCGGCCGAGCTGGTCAGCCACCTGGCCCGCCGTGGCATCCGCGTGCATATCCGAAACGATGACCATTATTGCGGCAATATCCTGCACCCACTGGGCCTGCCGTCCTGCATCCGCGTGTCGATCTGTCACTATAACACCGAAGAAGAGGTGTCAGACTTTCTGGACGCGATGGAAGAGGCTGTTACGCGCTGACCGGGCCCTACCGGCTGGATGCGGCGCGAAACTGCTCTTCGACCATATTGGCCAATTTCCCGGCCGCCACGTCGAACTTACGCTGCAGACGGCCCTTGGCCAGCCGCATGGATTGCAACACCAGCCGCGCCGCCAGCGTCTTGGGCCGCGCCTCACCAGCGATAGACATCCGGGTCCGCCGCGCCGACAGGGCGACCAGGTCGATCCGCGCAGCACCTTCCAGAGTGGTGCTGTCAAAACCCCAGATCAGATGCGACTCCGGCTCGGCATCGGCAAAACGCACCAGCATCGTGCGTGGCTTTGACCGGAACACAAAGTGCAGTCGCCAAGCCATACCCACGCCCGGCACCTTCAGCCGGTCGGTCCGCTCTACCTCAGCACCACGACGCATGGCCATTCGCTCAAAATGATCGAAATCGGTCAGCCGCTGATAGACAACGTCCAGCGGTGCCTCAATATCCTGCTTTGTCGTCAGCTTCATGCCACGCCCGCCACTGTCTGCCATAGGTTGTCAAGCGGCCGATATGGCATCGCCTTCGGGCTTTCCACCCGTTGCGGGACAATGTCACCTCATTCCAGACGATCGGCAAGCCATGCGTTCAGAATAAATTGCGCAATGCTGCCATGACGTGACGGCCGGATCCGCGGATGGGTTCCGTTCAGCACCTGCACCATGTCATTCCGGCCGACCCAAAGCGCGTCGTCCAGCTCGGCCGGGTCCAGAGTGATTGCGGTGCTGATCGCCTGCGCCCGGCAGCCGATCATCAGATTGGCCGGAAAGGGCCAGGGTTGGCTGGCCAGATAGGACACCGCGCCCAGACGTACGCCGGTTTCCTCGGCGACCTCGCGGCGCACCGCGGCTTCAATCGTTTCACCGGGTTCGACAAAACCTGCCAGCAGGGAATACATCCCCTCGGGCCAGCCGGGACTACGACCCAACAGAACCCGGTCGCCATCGGTGACCAGCATGATCACCACCGGATCGGTGCGCGGGAAATGCGTGGCCTGACAGGCCGGGCAGTGGCGTTGCCAGCCGCCAAGGGCGATCCGGCTGGGCACCCCGCAGGCGGCGCAATAGCCGTGGAGACGGTGCCATTCCAGCAACGCCTTGCCCACCGCGGCCAGCTCTGCCTGCGCGGGCGACAGATCGGCCATCATCGCCCGCAGATCGGTAAAGCCTTGGTTTGCAGGCAAGGCCGGATGGCCCTGACGCCGGCCGTCAAACGGGCCTGAATCGGCCAGGTCGGTCTGGGTCAATGTGGCAGAGACGTTGGCGGCAAACCGGGGTTGGCCCCCCTCAAGCCCCAGAAAGATCGGCTCTGTCACCCCGGCGAACAACGGATGCGCCGCGGCGATCCAGACCAGTGACGCGACGTCATCCCCCTCAGTCAGCGGACGGCCGCGCCAAAACGGCAACACCCGCGCCTGCTCCCAAGCCTGCTGCAACGCCACCGCATCGGCCCTCACATGCGGCGCTCGGTCCAGCCCTGCCCCGCCAAAGGTTACCGTTTCCGCCTGTTGCACCACATGTCCCCGCGTTTTGCACGCTCTTTCCTTTGCATACCCGGCCCCGTACGGCAACGCGCTTTCGCCCCGAAAAACAGCGGTAACAGCAAAGCAACCGTAAGTTGATTTTTATCGCTATCGCACAGACTCTACTTGTTGTTTCGGATTCTTCCATGCCAGTTAGGGCCCATACGAAGCCAATCAGGATTACAGCCTAAGTGCCTGCTTCAGTGCAGACCTCGGTCATCCCGACGTGGGGATCGCCATGAACCGGCAGCGGCAAGTCAAACTGCCGCCGCATTTGGCCATCATTGATGACACGCAGAATGGCACCGTTAGAAGACCGGGTATCGCGACACGGCCCACGGGCAGCGACGGTGCCCAGCCCGGCGCTACGGCCCTGCCGAAACCGTCGGCAGAGGTGGCCCTGCGCATCCTGGCCACAACCGACATCCACGCCAATATCCTGTCCTATGACTATGCCGCCAACCGGCCGCTTTTCGGTCAGGGTCTGGCCCAGACCGCCAGCCTGATCGCCCAGCAACGTGCCTCTGCCCCGCAGGCCCTGCTGTTTGACAACGGCGATTTCCTGCAAGGCACGGCCCTGGCCGATCTGGCCGCCCGACAGCGCAGCAAACGCTGCCATCCGGTGATCGCTGCGATGAATGCGCTGGGCTATGACGCCGCCGCGCTGGGCAACCACGAATTCAACTTTGGCCTTGAGGTGCTGCAGTCGGCCATCGCCGGTGCGCGCTTTCCCATCCTTTCGGCCAATATCGTGCAAAAGCGGGGGGCCACGCCCTTTGATGACCAGCCGTTTGTGCCACCATTTGCCGTGTTGGAGCGCCACCTGCCCGACCGCAACGGTCAGCAACACCTGATCCGGATCGGGGTTTTGGGGCTGACCCCGCCAGAAATCCTGATCTGGGACCGAGAGCTGCTGGAAAATCGGCTGCAGGCGCGCGGTATGGTTGAAACCGCCGCCGTCTGGGTGCCGCATCTGCGCCAGCTTGGGGCGGATATAGTGGTCTGCCTGGCCCATACCGGCATCTCCGAAACGCCCGCGCGTCCCGGCCGGGACCACCTGCATAGCGAAGGGCTGGCCCCAGACATTGCCGCCATCGACGGAGTCGATGCGCTGGTGGCCGGGCACAGCCACATGGTCTTTCCCTATCGCGGCGTTCATCCGGACCCGGCGGTCAACCCCAATGCGGGAACCCTTGCCGGCAAGCCGGCGGTGCAGCCCGGTCATAGCGGCTCTCATCTGGGGGTGATCGACCTGACGCTACACCAGTTGCATGGCAAATGGGTGGTAGCCGGATCGCAATCGCAGTCCATCAGCGTGTCCCAAGAGGTCGCGGGCCTGTCAGTGTCGGCAGTCCGCAAACAGGCCGCCACGCTGCGCCAGGCCATTGCGCCCGACCACCGCGCCACCCTGTCCTGGGCCCGCCGGACGTTGGGCCAATGTGACGCCCCGCTGACCACCTACTTTGCCCATGTGGCTGATGTGCGGGCCATGCACCTCTTTGGAGCGGCAAAGTTGGACTATGCCCGCAGACTATTGGCTGGCACGCCGCATGCTGACTTGCCCATGGTCGCCACGGCCACGCCATACCGGGTTGGCGGGCGGGGCGGGGCGCTGAACTACACCGATATTCCTGCCGGCGGCTTTTCGGTGCGCCATCTCTTTGACCTTTACCCATTTCCCAACACTCTGGTCGCCATTCGTGTCACCGGTGCCGCGCTGGCCGAACAGATCGAACGCGCCGCCGCCTTGTTTCAGCAAATCACGCCGGGCGTACAGAACCAGACCCTGCTGGGTCCGGCCTATCCCGGCTTTGCCTATGCCAGCTTTGTTGGCGCCTGCTATCAGATCGACCCGACCCAAGAGGCACGCTACGACGGTCACGGCCTGCTGATCCGGCCACATTCACGCCGGGTTCACGATCTGCGCGTGGCGGGCAGACTGGTTCGGCCGACCGACCGATTGTTGCTGGTGACGAACAATTTCCGCACCGGCGGCACTCTGGGTATTGACCCACCACTGCCCGAAGACGTGCTGATCAAGCAGCAGGATCTGGGCACGGACGCGCTGCGCGACTATCTTCAGCGGCGGCGGCATATCACGGCCCTGCCCACCTATCCCGATCAGCGCTGGCGCTTTCGCGCGCTGCCGGGCACCAGCATCCTGCTGGAAACCGGGCCTGGCGCGCTGCAGCACCTCGACGAAGTCGCCGCCCTCCGCCCCGACTTTCTGGGGCTGACCGCGCAGGGCTTTCACCAGTTTCGTCTGCACCTTTAGGCCGCTCTTTCGTCGGCCGCACCTGCGTGCAATGCTGCGCATGAACCCGGGCCACAGCCCAATGACCGCACATACCCGGCAGGATTGCGATGTATGACGCCCTTCTCTTTGATCTGGACGGCACCCTGATCGACACCGAAACCATTGCAGCCACCACAGGCATCGCGGCCTTTGCGGCGCAGGGGCTGACGGTGGATGAAGTCTTCATGCACGGCCTGATCGGCAAGGATGAACCCAGCGCCGCCCGGATCATCGCAGCCGCCATGCCGCATCTGGACCTGACCGCGCTGAGCCATCACTGGCGCGGCGGGTTTGAGGCCGGATTGGCCCGCGGTCTGCCGTTGAAACCCGGTGCGGCACAGCTGTTGTCGGCCTTTGAAATTCCGCGCGCGCTGGTCACCTCATCGGGACGCCCTGGTGCGCATCATAAGATGGGACTCGCCGGCATCGCCGGGGCTTTTGCCCATGTCGTCACGCTGAACGATGTAAACGCGCCAAAACCGGCCCCCGATCCTTACCTGCTGGCGGCGCAGTTGTTGGGCGTTGATCCCGCCCGCTGTCTGGTCTTTGAAGACAGCGAGACGGGGGCGGAATCGGCACATCGGGCGGGCTGCGTTGTGGTGCAGGTGCCCGACATTCTGCCCAGCCAGGGCCGCTGGGCGCATCACCTGGCACCCGATCTGCTGACCGGCGCGCGGATGGCGGGGCTGCTCTGACCGGCGGCCCCAAAGAGCGCGCGGACGGGCTTGCCATCGCGCACGCCCCCGCCTATATCGACGCTTGAGAGGTTGGCGCGGGCGAGCGCCTCGCCAACCCGGTCAGGTCCGGAAGGAAGCAGCCGTAACGAGACCCGCTTGGGTCGTTGTCCAGCCTCTCACCTTTTCCCCTTCTAAGCTGTTGATGCGAAATAAAACCCTTGCACTCAATGTCTTAGTGCCGTTTCTGGTGCCAGATGGCGTGCCAGAAAGGGGTCAGGGATGGCGGGGAAGACAAGGCATCTGAAAGAAAAGGACGGTCGCTTCTACGCTCGTATTGCGGTGCCCGCAGCGCTGAGGGAAAGCATCGGGAAGTCCGAGCTGGTAACACCCCTCGGGGGTGATCGTCGTGCTACTATGCGGTTGCTGCCTGAGGCTGTTGCGGCTTTTCAGCGACAGCTCGACACAGCACGGCCTCACAATAGTGTTGCAGTCGCACCTCAGGCCGTCCGTCGACATCTTAGTATCGAACAGTTGGCGGCGCGTTCCTACAAGGATCGTCTGCGCCAGGATGTGATCCTTCGCGAGAGCACGACCGCTTGGGCAAATGCTCCCATCGATACAGACTACGCAGGATCGCTTCGGGATGGTATGGCGGGTCGTCTGACAGATAGCGCCCTAGATGATCTTGTTGGTAAGCGCATCGAAGGCTTCAAATCCGTCGGAGAGACCATAGTTGTGGCGGGGTCGCCGGAATGGCGCCGTCTGGCAGTGGCTATCTGCGCTGCCGAGTATGAGGCCTTAGAGCGTATTTTCGAGCGCGACGAAGGCAACTTCGACGGACAACCGCGACACCCGGTCCTGAAGTCGCTCGATGAGCCCGAACCCGTCGCACCCGCGGATGTGATGGAGTGTTGATTTGCACCCAGAAGTGACCCGGGTAGGGGCATAATTTTCATTGAGAAGTGACCCATGTGACACCTTCCCCTTGGCTGCTGGCAGCAGGGGAT
>JBATPI010000230.1:0-13675 GCA_049291415.1 Paracoccaceae bacterium
AGTCGCCCTGGGGTCGGGGGCGGCCGGGCTGGCATATCGAATGCTCGGCGATGTCGCTGGAACTGCTGGGCGAAAGTTTCGACATCCACGGCGGCGGCCTTGATCTGCAATTCCCGCATCATGAGAATGAAATCGCCCAAAGCGCCTGCGCCCATCCACATGGCACCTTCGCGCGCTATTGGCTGCATAATGAGATGCTGCAGGTCGAGGGCAAGAAGATGTCCAAGTCTCTGGGCAACTTCTTCACCGTGCGCGATCTGCTGGAAGGAAATACACCCGACGGCGTGAAGTATCCGGGCGAGGTGATCCGCTTTGTCTTCCTGATGACGCACTACCGCAGCCCGATGGACTGGACGGCGGAGAAAGCGCGACAAGCAGCAGCGACATTGCGGAACTGGGCGCATTTGTGCTTAGGCAAAACTCCGACTATCATTGATGAAGATGTCTTAGACGCACTTGCGGATGACTTGAACACAGCAGCGGCAATTAGCACACTTTCGGAATTGTATAGCAGCGGGGATGCTGGCCGCTTGCTAGCTTCCGCCCAAGCTTTGGGCTTGGATCTAGTGTCCGTTGCAGATCAACCTTGGGCACGGCTTTTTGAGTTTGAAACCACTGATGGCGAATTCCTAAAGGAAGGCATTGACTATCAACCAACTGTCGCGGTTGTTGGGTGGGGAGAGATCGCGGATGCACCTCGTGATCTTTCGTTGCATATAGTCCATCGTTGGCTAGCTCTACGCAGAAGTCATGACTTTGCAGCAGCAGATGCACTACGCAGTGCCGCTGCAGTTGCAGGTGTTGAATTGCGTGCTACCCGATCAAAAAACGGTGTAAACGGAGGAATAGCGTCCCTCGGCTCGGACTTCGACCCCGCCAAACTTGAGGCGCTGAAATGACCCGCGAGCGCCTTTCCCTCTTCGACACCACGCTCCGCGATGGCCAGCAGACCCAAGGGGTGCAGTTCTCGGTGGCCGAGAAGGTGCAGATCGCACAGGCGCTGGATGCCTTGGGTGTGGATTATATCGAGGGTGGTTGGCCGGGGGCGAACCCCACGGATAGTGAGTTCTTTGCCGCCGCCCCAAAGCTGGCCGCAAAGATGACCGCCTTTGGCATGACCAAGCGGGTTGGGCGCAGTGCCGCCAATGACGATGTGCTGGCTGCCGTGCTGGATGCGGGCACGCAGGCGGTGTGTCTGGTGGGCAAGACGCATGAGTTTCAGGTGGTGACCGCCTTGGGCGTCAGCCTTGAGGAAAACCGCCATGCGATTGCCGAGACCTTTGCGCATCTGAAGGCCAAGGGGCGTGAGGCCCTGTTTGACGCCGAGCATTTCTTTGACGGCTACCGCGCAAACTCCGGCTATGCGCTGTCGTGCCTGCGCGCCGCCTTGGACGCTGGCGCGCGGTGGATCGTGCTGTGCGACACCAACGGCGGCACCTTGCCCGCTGAGGTGGGCCGCGTGGTGGGTGAGGTGATCGCGGCGGGGATACCCGGCGACCGTTTGGGCATTCATTGCCATGACGATACCGGCAATGCGGTGGCGAATTCGCTGGCGGCGGTGCAGGCGGGCGCGCGGCAGGTGCAGGGCACCTTGAACGGGTTGGGTGAGCGGTGCGGCAATGCCAACCTGACCACGCTGATCCCGACGCTGCTGTTGAAGGAACCTTTCGCCAGCCAGTTCGAGACCGGGGTGACGCCCGAGGCGCTGAAGGGTCTCTTGAAAACCAGCCGGATGCTGGATGATATCCTGAACCGCGTGCCCTTGCGCGCCGCCCCCTATATCGGCGCCTCGGCCTTTGCCCACAAGGCGGGGCTGCACGCCAGCGCCATCCTGAAAGATCCAACCACCTATGAGCATATCCCGCCAGACCTGGTGGGGAATGAGCGGGTGATCCCGATGTCCAATCAGGCCGGGCAGTCGAACCTGCGCGCCCGGCTTGCCAGTGCCGGGATCAACGTTGACGCCAAAGACCCCCGGCTGGCGCGCATTCTGGAACTGGTGAAGGAACGCGAGGATCAGGGCTATGCCTATGACGGCGCGCAAGGCTCTTTTGAACTGGTGGCGCGGCGTGAACTGGGCCTGTGCCCGATGTTTTTCGAGGTCAAACGCTATCGCGTGACGGTTGAGCGTAGGAAGAACAAGCATGACCGCATGGTCAGCCTGTCCGAGGCCGTGGTGGTGGTAAAGATCGGCGGCAAGAAGATGATGTCGGTCTCTGACAGCATGGATGAAGGCGGGCAGGACCGTGGCCCGGTGAACGCGCTGGCCAAGGCCTTGGCCAAGGATCTGGGGCCGTGGCAGGCCTGTATCGACGACATGCGGTTGGTTGATTTCAAGGTGCGCATCACCAATGGCGGCACCGAGGCGGTGACGCGCGTCATCATCGACAGCGAAGACGGGCAGGGGCGGCGTTGGTCCACCGTGGGGGTCAGTGCCAACATCGTTGACGCCAGTTTCGAGGCGCTGTTGGATGCCATTCAGTGGAAGCTGATCCGCGACAAGGGTGAGGGCATCTGAATGGCATTTCGGGCGGCCGGGTTGCCTGGGCTGGCAGGCATGGCGCTGGCAACAGTGTTGCTGGCGGCCTGTGTTCCGGAGACGGACGCAGGTGATACCGGCGCGAAAACGGCAGGCGTGATCGAAATCTCTCGCGGCGGCAGTTTTTCAGGTGGCAGCAGCGTGACGATCTATGCCGACGATACCATGATGACGTCGCAATCCGATCCCGGAGGGCCATTTAAGACGTCGCAGCGCCGCAATGCCCCCGCCGGGGCGTTCCAGCGCGCTTCGGCCGTCGTGGCTGTGCAAGGGCCAAAGGTTGCGGCCCAGTTGAAGGCCAAGGATGATGGGCTGTCCTGTCTGGATTACGGATCAGACTGGGTGGCGGCCAAGCCACCGATCGGCGGCTTTTCCAAAGCTGGGGCAGGGTGCCCGGAACCGGCTTTGGATACGTTCATCTCCAACGTATTGGGTGCGATTGCTGCGCCCTGACGCGACGCGGGCTTGGCCTTGGCGCAGCGGTGCGCTATCTGGCCGGGATGAGCATTGATGCCTGCGCCAGTCTGGTTGACCGCGGTGACCCTGACCGTTTTGCCGCCGTCATGGCCGCACCGGGCTGGGCGCGCGAACTTCTGTTCCCACTCTACGCTTTCAACCTGGAAATCGCCCGCGCGCCATGGGTGGCACAAGAGCCGTTGGTGGCCGAGATGCGGCTGCAATGGTGGCGCGATGTGGTTGAGACGGCGCATAACGGCGCTGCCAAGGCGCATGAGGTGGCTCAGCCGCTGCACGGGCTGATCCGCGATGCAGGGCTTCCGGTGGCGGTGCTGGACCGTCTGATCGCCGCGCGCCGCTGGGATTGCTGGCGTGAGCCGTTTGACGACCTTGCCGCGCTGGAAACCTATATCGACGATACCGGCGCTGGTCTGATGTGGCTGGCCGCGCGCGCCTTGGGGGCGCCGGATGGGGCCGAGGGGGCGGTGCGCGCCTATGGCTGGGCGGCGGGGCTGGCGAATTTCCTGCGGGCTGTGCCGGAATTGCAGGCCCGCGGGCGTCACCCTTTGCCCAAGGGCACTGATATCGCCGCGCTGGCGGGGCAGGGTCTGGACCGATTGGCCCAGTCCCGCGCCGGCCGCAAGACGCTGCCGAAAGCCGCTGCTCCGGCGCTATTGCCGGGTTGGCAGACCGAGGCCATTTTGCGGATTGCGGCCAGCGACCCCGCAGCCGTCACCGAAGGCCGCTTGCAATTGTCGGAATTCCACCGCCGGGGGAGGCTGCTGTTGCAGGCGTTCAGCGGGCGTTGGTAGGCCGACGGCAACCAAAGACGCCAACGGACACCTAGCCGCGGAATTCGCGCGGCTTCATCCACAGCCAGATCAATGCGCCACCTGCCAGCACCAGAAACGGCAGCATCGCCATGTTCACCGCCTGCCAGCCCTCTTGCACCGTCCCGCCCGAGCAGTTCATCAGCCCACCTGATGAGATCGAGGCCAGCGTAACCCCGCCGAACACGATCAGATCGTTCAGCCCCTGCAGACGTCCGCGCTCTTCGGGGCGCTGCGCATTGGTCAGCATGGTCGTGGCGCCGATAAAGCCAAAGTTCCAGCCAATACCCAACAGCACCAAGGCGATAAAGAAATTCGACAGCTCTACCCCCGCCATCGCCACCGATCCGGCGCCTGCCAGGATGATCAGACCCAAGGCGATCACCCGCTCTACCCCGATGCGGGCGATGATATGGCCGGTGAAAAAGCTGGGCACAAACATCGCCAGCACATGCGCCGTCACGATATCAGAGGCATCGTTGGTGTGAAAACCGCAGCCCACCACCGCCAGCGGCGATGAGGTCATCACCAGATTCATCAGCGCATAGGACACGGTGGCGCAGATCATTGCGACTGCAATGGTGGGCGTGCGCAGCAGTTCCATCCGGCTGCGGCCAACCGGCGCGCCAGCCGCAGGTGGCACCGGCTTGGGGATGCGCAACAGCGCAAACAGCCCCACACCGATCACGTTCAGCGCGATCACCGCGAGATATGAGCCGAGAAAGGGGATCACCATCGCCTCGGACGTCAGCTTGACCAGTTGCCAGCCCAGCACAGCCGAGAACAGCCCGCCCGCCATCACCAGGCTGATCGCCTTTGGTCGAAACGCGTCTGATGCGGAATCGGCGGCGGCAAAGCGGTAGAAGCCTTGCGCGCTTTGGTAAACCCCGGTGAACATTGACGCCACGCAGAACAGCGCAAAGCTGGAGGTGTACAGCGCATAGACCCCCAATATTCCGCCGATCACCCCGCCCAACGCCCCCACCGCAAAGCCCATCGCGCGGCCATACCGCTGCATGAAGGCCGAAATCGGTGTCGCCGTCAGAGTGGATCCGATGACGATGCAACTGACCGGCAGCGTCGCCCAGCAGATGTTGGGGGCCAGCGACAGCCCGGCCAATCCTGCCAGCGTAAAGATCATCGGCAATTGCGCGCCAAGGATGGCTTGGGCTGCGACAAGAACGGCGACGTTGCGTTTTGCGATTGTGTCTGACATGGCGAAAAGGCGTAGGGCGTAAATCGGTCTGCCGCAAGGGGGGGCGACATGTCAGGACGGATCATCATCGGCGCTGAAGATCTGGCCGAAGGCGCCGCATGGCTGGCCGCGCATGAGCCGCGCTTTGCGCCTGCGCTGGACGCTGGCCCCTTGCCGCTGCGCCGCTGGCCCGAAGGGTTTGCGGCGCTGTTGGACGCGATTCTGGGCCAGCAGGTCTCGGTCGCATCGGCCACCGCGATCCGGGCCCGGATGGAAGGGGCTGGCCTGTGGGATGAGGCTGCGGTGGCCGCCGCGGGTGAGGATGATCTGCGCGCCGCGGGGCTTAGCCGGCAAAAGGCGCGCTATGCCAGCTGCCTGGCGCGGGCGCAGTTGGATTATGACGCCTTGCGCAGCCTGCCGGACGCGCAGGTGGTGGCGCGGCTGGTGGCGCTGCCCGGCATCGGCACCTGGACGGCCGAGATCTATGCGATGTTCTCGCTGGGCCGGGCCGATGTCTTTGCGCCGGGCGATCTGGCGCTGCAAGAGGCGGCGCGGATCCTGTTCGGGCTGGACGCCCGCCCGAATGAGCGGCAGTTGCGCAGCCTTGCCGAAGACTGGAGCCCGTGGCGATCGGTTGCAGCGCGCGCGCTCTGGTCCTATTACCGCGTGGCAAAAGGCAGGCAAGGGGTGACGGGATGAGGCAACTGGAGTTTGGTCGCAAGGGCGCAGAGCCGGGCAAGGCGCGGTCACTGGTGGTGTTCCTGCACGGTTATGGCGCGGATGGGGCTGACCTGTTGGGTCTGGCCGACCCCTTGGGCCCGCACCTGCCGCATAGCGCTTTTGTGGCCCCCGACGCGCCAGAGAGCTGCACCGGCAGCCCCTATGGCCGGCAGTGGTTTCCCATACCCTGGCTGGACGGGTCATCCGAGGCCGCCGCAGCCGAAGGTCTGGCCCGGGCGGCGGCGGATCTGAACGGATTTCTGGATGCGCAGTTGGCTGAGTACGGGTTGGCCCCGCAGGCGCTGGCGCTGATCGGGTTTTCCCAAGGGGCGATGGTGGCGATGCATGTGGCCCCCCGCCGTGCTGTCGCGGTGGCCGGGGTGGTGGCAATTTCGGGCCGGTTACTGACGCCTGAGGTGCTGGCCGATGAGGCTGTGGTCAAACCGCCGGTCCTGTTGGTGCATGGCGATCAGGATCCGGTGGTGCCCTTTGGTGATATGGCCTTGGCCGGAGATGCGCTGGTCTCGGCCGGGTTTGAAACCTATGGCCATGTGATGCAGGGCGCGGGGCACGGCATCGCGCCCGATGGTCTGGGCGTGGCGCTGCAGTTTCTGAAGGAACGACTGCCGGGCTAACCGGTCTGCGCCTGCAACCAGGCGGCGCAGCCGGTCAGGGCGGCGAAATCATCCTCAACCACCCAGACCGCGAAATCCTTTTCCAACAGATCCACGCGGCGCGGCTCTCGGAAGGTTTCGGTCAGGCCAAAGCCCGCAAAATGCGGGGTCATCGCGCGGGCCATGCCGCCGATCAGGAATATGCCGCCATAGGGCAGGTGGATCAGCGCCAGATCGGCCAGAGTCTGCGCCAGAATGCGGGTATAGCTGCGCGCAGCCTCGGTGGCGGTGGGGTCGCCCGCGTCCAACGCCTGCAAAACCTGTGCTGAGGTCAGGCTGGCGGGGCAGCCGGTCTGATGGGCAGCAAAGGCGTGCAGATTGGCCAGACCGCGGCCCGACAGCACCTCTTCCACGCTGCAATGCGGGGTCTCATGCCGGCTGGTCAGCAGGTCTTGGACAAACTGCATCAGTGCCAGATCGTCGGCGCTGCGGACGGCCATGTTGACATGCCCGCATTCCGAGGGCGGCACGATCCGACCCGCCCCCGCGCCATGCACAGGGGCCGCGTTGACGCCGGTGCCCAGGCCCACCACCAGCATCGCCGCCCCGGGCTGGCTGGGGCCAGAGATCAGCGGGCGCAACCGGTCGGCGGCGATATGGCCCAAGGCATGGCCCTGCGCCTGCAGATCGTTCAGGATGGCGACGCGACTGGCCCCGGTGGCGGCCCGCAGCGTACCAGCATCCATCGTCCAATCCAGATTGGTCAGCGTTGCCACGCCGTCCTGCACCGGCCCGGCGGCCGCCACGCAAACCCCGCTGACCTGCGCCCCGGTGCTGCCCAGATAGTCGCGCAGGATGGCCGAGATGTCCTGCCCGCGGGCCTTATACTCGGCGTTGGAATAGCGGCGGATGCTGCCCTGCCGCACCACCCGTCCGTCGGCCAGTGCAACCCGCGTATTGGTGCCGCCGATATCGGCCAGGATGGCTAGGGTCATCGGCGGCTCCTTACGCGTTGCGGGCCAGCGCCCGTGCCAAGGCGTGATACGAGGCTTTGGGGGTGCGCTTCAAGCTGTCGAAATCGACATGCACCAGACCAAAGCGTTTTGCATAGCCCTCGGCCCATTCGAAATTGTCCAGAAGCGACCAGTAGAAGTAGCCTTTGACGTTGGCACCTGCTGCCAGCGCCGCCTTGGTCGCTGCCAGATGAGAAAACAGGAAATCCGTTCTGATCTGGTCATTTACGCCATGATCTTCAACAATATCGGCATTGGCCATACCGTTCTCGGTGACGTAGATTGGCAGCTGACCAACATGGTCGCGCGCCAACCGGGTCAGAAAGCCTTGCAGACCTTCGGGATAAATCTCCCAGCCCATTTGCGTTTTGGGCAGGGGGCCGGGCACGTCGCGGGTGGATGGCCAGGGCGTTCCGGGCGCAGCGGCATGGATATGGCGGGTGTAATAGTTCACCCCCAGCCAGTCGATCGGCTGAGAAATCAGCGTCATGTCGTCTTGCCAGGCGGCAGGCAGATGCGGCTCCAGCCCCGGCAGCGCCTCGGCCGGATAGCGCCCTTTGGTCAACGCCTCAATGAACCAGAGGTTGAAAATGGCGTCTTGCCGGGTGGCGGCGGCGATATCGGCGGCGGAGTCAGAGGCCGGGGTGGCATGGTCAAAATTCAACACGATGCCCAAGGGCACCTTTGTCATCGGGCGCAAGGATTGCAGCGCCAGCCCATGCGCCAGAAGGACATGGTGCATGGCGCGGGCCGCGGCGCGGATGTCGCGCAGGCCCGGCGCGTGGATGCCCAGAAAATGCGACAGCCAGGCCACGCACCGCGGCTCATTTATCGTGGCGATGCTGGCGACGCGGTCGGCCAGAGTGCGGCTGATCGCTGCGGCATAATCGGCAAAGCGCAGGGCAGTGTCACGGTTGGTCCAACCGCCGCGGTCGGCCAAGGCCGAGGGCAGATCCCAGTGATAAAGGGTCAGATAGGGCTGCAATCCGCGCGCCAGCATGCCGTCCACCAGACGATCATAGAAGCAGACGCCCTCGGGGTTCAGCGTCACCCCATCAGGCATCACCCGCGCCCATGAGGTGGAAAAGCGGTAGGCGTCCAGATGCGCCGCCTGCATCAGATCCAGATCCTGCGGCCAAAGGTGGTAGTGATCGCAGGCGGTGCCGCCATCTGCCGCGCGGGTCACATTGCCGGGGGTGGCGGCGAAGGTGTCCCAATGGCTGGACCCACAGCCGCCAAACCGGCTGCCCTCAATCTGATAGGCAGCGGTGGCGGCGCCAAAGATGAACCCGGGCGGAAAGTCGAACCGCGTCAGCGTCATGGCGCGGGGCCGGTGGATTGGCCGATGATCAGATCGGCCTCCAGCAGGCGGTGCGGCGGCTCTGCCTCCGGTCGGGCGATCAGCCCCAGCAGCATCTCGGCCGCAATCCGCCCGGCCTGACGCACCGAGGACCGGGTGGCGGTAAAGATCGGCACGTCGTCGCCGTTTTTCATATAGCTGAGGTCATCATCATGGATGATCACGCTGACATCGCGGCCCATGACCAGCCCCCGCTCTTCGATCGCGCGGCGTGCGCCGATGCCCGAGATGATTGACGATGCCAGAATCGCCGTCGGCGGAGCGGGCAGCGCCAGCATCGCCAGCGCGCGGCGATGACCGGCGGATTCCGTCATCTCATCACTGGCCATCAGCGCCGGATTCGCAGTAACCCCGCGGGCCGCCAGCGCATCCAGATAGCCCGTGCGGCGGCGCATGGCGAAGTCCATGAATTCCAGCCCGTTCAGCAGAGCAATGCGGCGATGGCCCAGATCCAGCAGGAATTCGGTCGCGCGCTGAAAGGCGCGGCGGTTGTTCACATCGACCCAAGGATAGGCGCTGGCCGTGCCGGTAGAGCGGCCATGCACCACGAAGGGCAGGCCGATGTCATGCAACAGAGGGATGCGCGGATCATCCAGCCGCGGCGCGTGCAGAATGACGCCATCGACATTGCCCTTGGACCGCAGGGCGCGGTAGGTGGCTTCTTCGTCGGCGTCGGGCACCACCGACAACAGCATGTCATAGTCATGGCGGGTGTAGGTCTCACCCGCGCCGGCGATGAAATCGGCAAAAACCGGGTTCACGATCTCATGCCGGGTCGCCACCGGGATGACATGGCCCACCGCCATGGCGCGCCCCGTGGCCAGACGGATCGCGCGGGCATTGGGGCGGTAATCCTGGCGCTTGGCCTCGGCGATCACGCGGGTGCGGGTGGCCTCATTCACCTCGGGATAGCCATTCAGGGCGCGGCTTACCGTGGTGGGCGACAAGCCCAATCGCGTGGCAAGCTGTTTCAGGTTCATCCCGCACGCAATCCAAACCGGTTTTAATTGCCCCGATCTTAGCCACGGCCCGGGGCGGGCGTCAAAAGGAATTGGCCGACCTTGCCGTCACAGCCGCCCGAGATTCCCGCTATGGGAGAGCGTCTCATGCGGTTTGCACGGCAGATCAGATTGACAGAAGCCAACTGATCAGCAATCGTTCCCTATCCAAAGCGGTTTGAGTTGATTCTGCGGCAGGTCTGCAGGGCCCGTGGCCGTCGTCTGACCATATCGGCCCCGAGCCAATCAGGGGCATTTCGGGAGAGAGACAATGAAGACGAACCTGGTCGTCAGTGTTGCCGTTCTGGCGCTGTCCGCGGGCGGCGCAATCGCGCAGGATTTGAAATATCCGGTGGGCGAGGGGGCGTTCAACTGGGATAGCTACAATGCCTATGACGCAGCAAACAATCTGGATGGCCAGACTCTGACGATCTTTGGCCCATGGCGCGGTGAGGATCAGGTGCTGGTCGAAAGCGTGCTGGCCTATTACAGCGCCGCGACCGGGGTGAAGGTCAATTATTCATCATCGGAAAACTACGAACAGCAGATCGTCATTGATACCCAGGCCGGCAGCCCGCCCGACATCGCCATTCTGCCGCAACCCGGCCTGATCGCCGATTTGGTGAAAAAGGGTTTCGTTGCCCCCTTGGGTGCGGATACCCAAGGGTGGCTGGCCGAGAATTTCGCCGCGGGCGACAGCTGGGTCACCTTGGGCAGCTATGCCGGGCCGGATGGGGCCACTGCGCTATATGCGCTGCCCTACAAGATCGACGTTAAATCGTTGGTCTGGTACAGCCCCGAGAACTTTGAGGATGCGGGCTATGCGGTGCCGCAAACCATGGAAGAGCTGAAGGCGCTGACCCAGCAGATCGTGGCTGATGGCGGCACGCCCTGGTGCATTGGTCTGGGGTCTGGCGGGGCGACGGGCTGGCCCGCGACCGACTGGGTCGAAGATCTGATGCTGCGCACCCAACCGCCCGAAATCTATGACAAATGGGTCACCAATGAGCTGCCCTTCAACAGCCCCGAAGTGGTCGGCGCGATTGAGGAGTTCGGCTGGTTTGCCAAGAATGACTCCTTTGTTGCCGGGGGGGCGGCGGCGGTATCTTCGACCGATTTCCGTGACAGCCCAAAGGGTTTGTTCGCGTCACCGCCGCAATGCTACATGCACAAACAGGCGTCCTTCATCCCGTCCTTCTTCCCCGAAGGCACGTTTGTGGGGCAGGACGCTGACTTCTTCTACTTTCCGGCCTATGCCGAAAAGGATCTGGGCAAACCGGTTCTGGGGGCGGGCACGCTGGCCTTTATCACCAAGGACACGGCCGCCGCCCGTGCGTTCATCGAATTCCTGAAAACGCCGATCGCGCATGAGGTCTGGATGGCGCAATCGGGTTTTCTGACACCGCTGAAATCGGCTAATACCGAGCTGTATGGCAATGCCGCGCTGAAAAAGATGGGGGAGATCCTGTTGAACGCGACCACCTTCCGCTTTGACGGATCAGATCTGATGCCGGGCGCGGTGGGGGCTGGCACCTTCTGGACCGGAATGGTGGATTATGTCGGCGGCAAGTCGGCGCAACAGGTGGCTGATGCCATTCAGGCCAGTTGGCCCAGATAACCGGGTCTAACCGACGGAATCGGGCGGAAATCCGGGGAGGGGACGATGCATCCCGCACTGCAGGCCCTTGTGGTCATCATTGTCGGTGTCGGCGGTTGCGTGGGGTATTTCTACGCCTCGAATCTGGTGCTGGACCGGGTGATCTTTCCTGCTCGCGGCACGAACGCCGGGCGCAACATCAACCGCGCCAATATGGTGCGGCCCTGGCTGTTTCTGTTCCCGGCGTTGGCGCTGTTGTGCCTGTATCTGGCCTATCCGGTGTTTGCGACGGCCTGGTTGTCGCTGACGGACCGGGCGGGCAGGTTCACCGGCTTTTCCAACTATACCAGGATGTTCGCCGAGCCGAAATTCGCGGAGTCGCTGAAAAACAACATGCTGTGGCTGGTGGTGGTGCCGGCGGCCTCTACTGGCTTTGGCCTGTTGGCGGCGCAACTGACAGACCGGATCAAATGGGGCAATATCGCCAAATCGCTGATCTTCATGCCGATGGCGATCTCTTTTGTCGGGGCATCGGTGATCTTCAAGCTGATCTATGACAGCCGCGATGCTGCGCTGTCGCAGATCGGCCTGCTGAATGCGCTGTGGATGCGGTTTGATGGCGGGATCGGTTCGGTCTTGCTGTTGCGGGTGCTGCCGGGGCTGCTGGTCACCAGCCTGCTGGCAGGGTTTGTCTATGCCGGTTGGCTGCTGGTGCGGCCCCTGTTGCGGGGTGGCGGCGGGGTTCTGGTCAGCCTGGGCCGTGTGCTGGCGGGGGCGATTGTGCTGGCGCTGGCCTATGTGCTGGCGCGCTGGCTGATCGGGATCGCCACCAATAGCCTGCCTTATGGCACGCCGCAGGTCTGGCTGCAAAAACCCTTTTGGAACAGCTATTTCCTGATGGCAGTGCTGATCTGGATCCAGACCGGTTTTGCCATGGTGATCCTGTCGGCGGCCCTGCGCGGCGTGCCCGAAGACACCATTGAGGCCGCCATCATAGACGGCGCGAACCCGTTTCAGATTTTCTTCAAGATCAAGGTGCCGCAGATCATGGGCACCATCGTCGTGGTCTGGACCACCATCACCATCACCGTTCTGAAGGTGTTCGACATCGTTCTGGCGATGACCAATGGCCAGTGGGAGACGCAAGTCCTGGCCAATTACATGTATGACAAGCTGTTTCGCGCGCTGGACTGGGGCATGGGGTCGGCCTCTGCGATGATCATCATGGCTTTGGTGACGCCAATCCTGATCTGGAACGTTTGGAACGTGCGCAGGGAAATGCGGTAGGGGGGCTGATGGACAGTATCGCCGGAAAGAAACCCGCCCTGATCTGGGCGGTGCATCTGTCGGTTGCCGCCTTGGTGCTGCTGTGGGTGTTGCCGACCTTCGGGCTGTTGGTGTCATCGTTCCGCACCGGCGATCAGATCGTCGGCTCGGGGTGGTGGCAGGCGCTGACCACGCAGGAACAGCAGTTGTCGCCCATTCGTGTGGCGGGGGATGAAGAGGAGACGGACGGCGTCTTCCAGATCAACGGGCAGTTGTTCACCAGCGCCACGACGGTGACAACCTGGGGCACGTCATCGAAGGAACCGAACGCCTATACCCCCGGCGACACCGCCGATCTGGGGGATGGCGTCACGCTGACGGTGGCGGGCGACGGGGCCTATGCGCTGACCTCACCCGTCACCACCGCGGGCACGCGCCTGCCGCGGATCTTTGCCACCGCCTCAACCCCGCCAGAGTTCACCATTCGGAATTATACCAATGTGATCGCCTCACCGATGGCCGGGCAATCCATCGGTCAGGCGTTTCTGAACACGCTGACGGTGGCGATTCCGGCCACGATCATCCCCATTCTGGTGGCGGCCTTTGCGGCCTATGCGCTGGCCTGGCTGGAGTTTCCGGGCCGGGCGCTGTTGGTGGCGTTCATTGTCGGGCTGTTGGTGGTGCCGCTGCAACTGGCGCTGATCCCCCTATTGCAGTTCCACAACTGGATCGGCATCGGCAAGGGATACCTGGGGATCTGGATGGCCCATACCGGCTTTGGCCTGCCCTTGGCGATCTATCTCTTGCGCAACTACATGGTCGGCCTGCCGCGTGACATCATCGAGAACGCACGCGTCGATGGTGCCACCGACTTTCAGATCTTTACCAAGATCATCCTGCCGCTGTCATTCCCTGCGCTGGCCTCATTCGCCATTTTCCAGTTTCTCTGGACGTGGAATGACCTTCTGGTGGCGCTGGTGTTTCTGGGCACCGGCAATGACCAGCAGGTGCTGACCGGCAATATCGTCAACCTCATGGGCTCACGCGGGGGGGATTGGGAAATCCTGTCGGCCTCGGCCTTTGTCTC
>JBATPI010000231.1:0-9949 GCA_049291415.1 Paracoccaceae bacterium
CTTGGGTGATCTCAACCACGGAAACCTCACCCCCGCCAAACTCAACCGACAGGATGCGCCGGTCCTTCACATGGGTCAGCGCAAAGTGGAATCCACCCGAGGGAGGCGCCTCTTTCAGCACTGTCAGTGCCGCATTCAGGCAGGGCGCACCCAGCACCGCGCGGCCCAGAACCATGCGCGGAATTTCCGGTTCCACTCCGGTCAGCCGCATGTTGTTCACGGTCTGGACAAGGCCCGCATCGGTAAAGGCAAAGGTATGGCCGGGGATCGATCCCGGATAGCAAAACGCGCGGAACCCCGGTGCCTGATCGGGGGCCGCATCGGCAACGACGGCCGCGCCACGAAAGAACGGCAGGCCGTCTTCGTTATGGGCCAGCACCGGCGCATCTCCGGGCAGCATCACCGTGGTGCAGCCATCGGGGGCCGACGCCAGCAGGTCGCCCCGGCAGTTCCAGGCAAAGACCTGCGCCACCGGCAGGGCCAGGCCTTCGGCCAGCCCCTCAATCTCGGCCCAGATCGCGGGGTGGCGGGTCTGCACCGTTGCAGCCATCCGCGCCAGGCGGTCGGCATGACGCGGATCATTCACCAGATGCCAGATGGCCGAGGGCAACAGTTGCCCATGAACGGCTGCGCGGCCCGCGGCGCCCAAAGCCAGACCGATGGCCCGGGGGCCTCCCTGAATGGCCACCCAACCCAGGTCGCGAACCTCACTCAACATGTTGCAAAAAGTCCTTCAACCGTTCGCTGGGCGGATTGCCGATGATCTCACGCGGGTCACCGTCAACCGAGATCTTGCCATGCTCCATAAAGATCAGCCGCGTGCCGACTTGTTTGGCAAAACTCATCTCATGGGTGACGACAACCATGGTCATCCCCTCTTGCGCCAGCTGACGCATGACGGTCAGCACCTCTTGCTTCAACTCGGGGTCCAGCGCCGAGGTCGGCTCATCAAACAGCATGACCTTGGGCCGCACCGCCAAGGCGCGGGCAATCGCTACGCGCTGCTGCTGGCCGCCCGACAGTTCGGACGGATAGTTCCCAGCCTTGTCGCCCAAGCCCACTTTGTCCAACAGCGCCACCGCCTGTTCGCGCGATTCAGCCGCAGACAGCCCCCGCACTTTGCGCGGGCCAAAGGCCACGTTTTCCAGCGCGGTCATCTGCGGAAACAGGTTGAATTGCTGAAACACCATCCCGGCCTCTTGCCGGATCAGGCGCAACTGCCGCTTGCCCGCCGTGACGCTGATGCCATCCATCACCAGATCGCCGCCAGAGATCTGCTCCAGCCCGTTGATGCAGCGCAGCAGGGTGGATTTGCCAGACCCGGACGGGCCGATCAGAACCACAACCTCACCGATGTCGATGTTCAGATCGACCTCATCCAGCACCTTCAGATCGCCGAAGTGCTTTGAGGTCTTGCGAAATTCAATGATGCTCACAGGATCCTCATGCGTTTTTCGACGATGCGCAGGGCCACGGTCATGCTGCCGGTCAGGAACAGATAGATCACGGCCACCGCGGTCCAGATTTCAACGGCGCGAAAGTTTGACGCCATGATTTCCTGGCCCGTGCGGGTTAATTCGCCCACCCCGATCACGATGAACAGCGAGGTGTCTTTCAGGCTGACGATGAACTGGTTGCCCAAGGGCGGGATCAGGCGGCGGAAGGCCAAGGGGCCCAGGATGTAGATCAGCACTTTCCACTGCGGCAGGCCCAGTGCCAGACCGGCCTCGGTCAGCCCTTTTGAGATCGACAGGAACGCGCCGCGCACGATCTCGGCGATATAGGCGCCCGCGTTGACCACAATGGCCAGCACGGCGGCGGACATCGGGTCGATCCGCAGGCCAACCAGAATTGGCATGGCGAAATACAGGAACATCACCTGCACCACGATGGGAGTGCCGCGGATCAGCTCGATATAGACAAAGGCGATGGCATTGGCGACGCGGCCGCCATAGGCGCGCATCAGGCCTGCCACCAGGCCGATGATCAGCCCGCCGACAAGGCCGATGACTGTGATGAAAACGGTGACCTTTGCGCCTGCGTATAGCTGGGGCAGGAAGGCCGGAATAACGGACCAGTCGACTTGCATCTGTCCCTCCGGTGGGGGTTCAAGGGTTTGGGGCGGCAGGTATGGCCCGCCGCCCCCAATGCCGGATCAGTTCGCGGGCTTGGCGCCGAACCACTTTTCATAGATCGCATCATAGCGGCCATCGGCCTTCATGTTGGCCAGCGCACCGTTGACCTTTACGGTCAAATCGCTGCCCTTGGGAAAGGCGATGCCGTATTGATGCGCCAGCATCTGCTGACCCACGGCCTTGACCTGACCTTCACCAGCGGTCGCGATGTAATACAGCACGTTCGGCGTGTCGTGCATGGCGGCATCAACGCCGCCCGCCCGCAGTTCCAGATAGGCGTTGTCGATGTTCGGGAACTTGCGCAGCTCGGTCTCCTTGAAGTTGGCTTCGGCATAGTCCGAGGCCGAGGTGCCGGTCTTGACCGACAGCTTCTTGCCCGCCAGATCGGCCTCACCGGTAATCGTGCTGTCGGTCGGCACCATCAGCAAAAAGCCGCTGTCATAATAGCCGTCTGAAAAGTCGATCACTTCCTGACGCTCAGGCTTGATGGTGATGCCTGCCAGCGCCACATCGACCTGCCCGGTTTGCAGCGCGGGGATGATGCCGGCGAAATCCATCGGGCGCAGCTCATACGTCACGCCCAGCTCGGTGGCGATGGCGTCCCACATGTCGATGTCAAAGCCGACGTATTTGTCGCCTTCCTTGAACTCAAACGGGACAAAGGCGGTATCAGTGGCGACGATCAGATCGTCAGCCGCAGCGACGGTGGCACCAAAGGCAAGGGCGGCGACGCCGACCAGTTGGGCAAGGAATTTCATGGCACTCTCCTGTTGTGGGTTTTTGATGGACTTTTTCGCGGTTACGGGTGCTTTCACACTGCGTCATGCAAAAAGATTTGCACAAGAGATAGTAAGATGCAAATAATTTGCGCACACGTCCCTTTCGAAATGTCAGGATCCCCCGATGCCCAACCACATATTCGGCCGTTCAACCAAAGGCACGCTGCCGACCGCGGTGGGGGGCGATGGCTGCTATCTGATTGACAGCACTGGCAAACGCTATCTTGACGGGTCGGGCGGGGCGGCTGTGTCATGTCTGGGGCATTCTGACCTCGACGTGCGGGCGGCCCTGCATGCGCAGGTGGATCAACTGGCCTTTGCGCATACCGGGTTCTTCACCTCGGCCCCGGCCGAATCGCTGGCCGATACGTTGATCGCCCATGCGCCCGCAGGAATCGACCGGGTCTATCTGGTGTCGGGCGGGTCAGAGGCAGTTGAGGCCGCGATCAAGCTGGCCCGGCAATACTTTATGGAAATTGGTCAATCCGGGCGGCATCGGGTGATCGCCCGGCGGCAAAGCTATCACGGCAACACGCTGGGCGCGCTGGCGGCGGGCGGCAATGAATGGCGTCGCGCGCAATTTGCGCCGCTGCTGATGGATGCCACCCATATCGCGCCCTGCTATGAATACCGCGACCGTCTGCCGGATGAGACGACGCACGCATACGGCCTGCGCGCCGCGAATGAACTGGAGGCAGAAATCCTGCGCCTTGGTCCTGGCTCGGTGATGGCGTTCATCGCCGAGCCCGTCGTCGGGGCCACTTCGGGTGCAGTGCCTGCCGTGCCCGGTTATCTGAAACGCATCCGTGAGATCTGCGACCAATATGGCGTGCTGCTGATTCTGGACGAGGTGATGTGCGGCATGGGGCGCACGGGACATCTGTTCGCCTGCGAAGAAGACGGCATCGCCCCCGATATGATCACCATCGCCAAGGGGTTGGGCGCTGGCTATCAGCCGATCGGGGCCTTGTTGACCTCGGGGCGGATCTATGACGCCGTGGCGCAAGGGTCGGGGTTCTTTCAGCACGGGCACACCTATATGGGCCATCCGTTGGCGGCGGCGGCGGCCAATGCGGTCTTGGGTGCGATCCTGAACCGGGGCCTTTTAGAGCGGGTGCAGAGCATGGGCGCGCGGCTGCAAGCGGCGTTGGAGGCGGAACTGGGCCAGCACCCGCATATCGGCGATATTCGCGGCCGGGGGTTGTTTCGTGGCGTGGAAATCGTCGAAAACCGAGAGACCAAGGCCCCGTTTGACCCTGCATTGGGGATCAACAAAAAGGTCAAGGCACTGGCGTTCGAGGCCGGGCTGATCTGCTATCCGATGGGCGGCACCATTGACGGGCAGCGCGGCGACCATGTGCTGCTGGCGCCGCCCTTCATCATCGAAGATGCCCAGATTGATGAACTGGTCAGCAAGCTGTCGGGTGCTATCCGGCAGGCGGTGGCGGGATGAGACCGCTGCCCGCCCTGATGGTTGCCCCCAATGGTGCGACCAAGACCAAGGCCGATCATCCCGCCTTGCCGATGACAATCCCCGAGCTTGTCGCCTGTGCTACAGCATGCCACGCGGCGGGGGCCGATGGGCTGCACGCCCATGTCCGCGACGCTGCAGGCCGCCATGTGCTGGACGCCGGGCTATATGCCGAACTCCTGGCCGAACTGTCGCAGCAAGTGCCGCAGATGCAGGTCCAGATCACCACCGAAGCGGTTGGGCGCTATTCCCCCGCTCAGCAGCGTGCTTTGGTCGAGACTTTGCGCCCTGCCGCAGTCTCTATCGCGCTGCGCGAGATCACCGCCGAGCCGGACAGTGCCGTCACCCGCCGTTTCTTTGCCTTCTGCGAAGCGGCGGAGATTGCGGTGCAGCACATTCTATATGACAGCGCCGATGTCGCTCGCTTTGGCGCGCTGCGGGCTGAGGGTATCCTCCCCGACACCCCGGCCCCGCAAGTGCTGCATGTTCTGGGCCGCTATGCCACCGGCCAACGATCCGTCCCCACTGACTTGGACGCGCCGCTGCGGGCGCAGGCAAAGCTGGGCTTTGACCCCGATTGGGCGATCTGCGCCTTTGGCCCAGAGGAGAGTGTGTGCCTGCTGGCCGCCCACCGGGCCGGGGGCAAAGTGCGGATCGGGTTTGAGAACAATCTCTTTGCCGCCAACGGTGACCTTGCGGCCGATAACGTTGCGCAGGTTGCGGCCTATCTGCGCCTGCTCGCGGATTAGCGGTCAGTCCTATCCCAGCGGTCACGCAGGATTGACAGCGGCAACAGCGCCTGTGGCGCGTGCCGCATCAGCCCGTGCATTGCAATCGGCGAAACCTTGCGATGCGGCACGGCCAGGCTGTCCAGCGGTGCGCCTTGGGCCCACTGCGCGATCTCTTGCCCCAGCCGAGTGGTGGTGCCGACGCCGCGCCCGTTGCAGGCAAAGCCCGCAATCAGGCCGGGGGCGATGTCCATCAGGACCGGCAGGAAATCTGGCATCACCGCCGCCATGCCGGACCAGGCATAGGCCAGTGGCGGCAGATCCGGCAATTCCAGCATCCGCGTCATGCGCCGGTGGATGGCCTGCGGCACCCGGTGGTCTGCTCCGGGGCCAAGGATGTGCATCCCGCCCGAGATCAGCCGGTTTTCCGCGTCAAACCGAAAGGTGAAAAGGTTGCGCCGAGTGTCGGCCATGCCTTGGCCACCCGGTAGCAGGCGGCTGCGGATCGCGGCGGGCAGGGGTTGGGTGGCGACCTGAAACACCTGCAGCGGAAAAAAGCTGCGGGCCAGACCGGCGATCACCCCCCCCGCGTGGGCATTGGTTGCCAGCACCACGCGCGGCGCGTGGATGCGGGCAGTAGCAGTGCTGACCTGCCAGCCTGCACCCTCCGGTGTCAGGGCGGTCACGGCGCTGGCCTCATGCAGCTGTGCCCCGGCGGTGGTGGCGGCGGCAGCCAAACCGCGCGCATAGCCGACGGGGTTCAGCACGCCGCCGGAATGGTCAATCCAACCGCCCAGATACCCCCGCGTGCCGGTCAGCGCCGCAAGGCCCGCGGCATCCAGCGCCTGTGCCGGGCGGCCCAGCGCCTGCCATTGCCGCACGCGGTCTGCGGTGCGCGCCAATGCGGCCATGGAATGCGCCGCCTGAATCCAGCCCGATTGCACGGCATCACAGGCGATGGCATGGCGGCGGATCAGGGCAAAGACCAGATCGGCGCTTTCGGCGACAAAGCGGTTCAGGGCCGCCCCTCGGTCAGGACCAAGCCTGGACAGGACGGCCTTTGGGTCAACCTTGGCAAAGTTGGGCACCACAAAGCCTGCATTGCGGCCAGAAGCCCCCCAGCCGATGGTCTGCGCCTCCAGCAGTACCACGCGCAGGCCCGCCTCGGCGGCATGCAACGCGGTGGACAGGCCCGCAAAGCCGCCGCCGATCACAGCCAGATCGGCACTGATCTCGCCCTTGGCCGCCAGATAACTGGCGCCGGTGGCAGCGGTCGCATGCCATAGGGTTGCCGGGGTCATCGCCGCCGCCGCCCCGAAAAGAACCCGGCGGGCCGCCACAGCAGAATCAGGCACAGCATCACCCCGATCGCCACGATCTGCAGCGAGGCGGTGCGGGCCTGCCAGTCGGTTGGCACAACGGCCGATGACAGCCAGCCCGCGCCGACCCAGATTGCCCAGACGACAATGGTGCCGACCAATGCACCCCGGTTTGACCCGCTGCCGCCCACCATCAGCATCGCCCAGATCTGAAAGGTCAGCGTTGGCAGATAGTTGTTGGGGGCGATGAAGCCGATGAAATGCGCCTGCACCGCACCGCCCAGACCCATGACAGCACCGCCCACCGCAAAGGCCTGAATGCGGTAGCTGCGCACGCTTTTGCCCAGGCTGGTTGCCGCGCGTTCATCTTCGCGCAGGGCGCGCAGCACGCGGCCCCAGGGGCTGCGGGTCAAATGCTCGATGGCAAGATAGACCGCCAGAGTGACAGCGCCGATCACCGCCAGATTGGCAAAGTTGAAGGCGACCGGGTCTTCGACCAGCGATGCCATCGGGCGCGGGATGAAGGCAACGCCAAAGGGCCCGCCGGTCAGGCGTTGGGCGTTCAACGCCACCAGCTGCACGACCACGGCGACGCCAAAGGTGGTGATCGCCAGATAATCGGCCTTCAGCCGCAAGGTGGCAAAGCCGGTCAGGGCTGCCGCCGCCCCGGCCACCGCCATCGCCGCCAGCCAACCGGCCAGAATCGGCCAGTCAAACCCGCCGATCCGGTCTGCCGCATGCGGCGTGGTCAGAATGGCCGAAGTATAGGCCCCGATCGCGACAAAGCCTGCGATCCCCACGTTGAAAAGGCCCGTCTGGCCCCATTGCAGGTTCAGCCCCAGGGTGATGATGCCCAGGATCAGCGCGGTGGACAGGAAAAAGGCGCCATAGCCCATCAGGTCAATCATCGTTCCGTCACTCCGAACAGGCCGGTGGGGCGGATCAGAAGGACGCCCATCAGGATGACAAAAGCCACGCCTGCGCGCCATTCGGCGCCGACCAACTGGACCGCAGCACTTTCCGACAGGCCGATGATCAGCCCGGCCAGTACCGCTCCGGGGATTGACCCGATGCCGCCCAGAATGGCGGCGGCAAACATCGGCAACAGCATGTCCAGCCCCATCAGGGGCCTGATCTGCACCAGAATGCCCACCATAACGCCCGCGGCACAGGCCAGCCCGCCGCCGATCATCCATGTCGCCCGGACGATCCGCGCCACGTCGATGCCGACGACTTGTGCCAATGCGGGGTTCTGCGAATAGGCTCGCATCTCACGACCGGTCTGGCTGCGTTGCATGTAAAGATGCAGGGCGATGACCAATGCTGCGGTGACCAACAGCAGCACCACCTGATCCGGCGTCACGCGGATACCCATGCCGATTGGCTGGGCCATCTGGATCGCCCGGCTGAAATAGGCGGGTTTCGAGGTGACCGAAAACTCCAGAAAGCTGCGCAGCGCCATGGATGCCCCGAAAGAGGCCATGACGACGATGATCGCTTGTCCCTTGGCACGCAGGCGGGCGAACAGCAGCCAGTCCAAAACCAGCGCCATGACGCCGATGATCCCCATCGCCAGCCCGGCCGACAGGATCAGCGGCCAGCCAAAGGACAGCGCGCCGAGGGGGGCAACCGGGCCGATCAGTGCGGTGATCGCGGCCAGCAGGCCCAATGCGGCATAGGCGCCCCAGGCCATCAGATCGCCATGGGCAAAGTTGGAAAACCGCAGGATCGAATAGGTCAGGGTGACGCCGATGGCACCCAGCCCGATCAGCGATCCGGTGATCAGGCCATCGGCCAGGAATTGCAGGCTCATGACGCCCTCCGCTGGCCCAGATACAGCTCGGCGATGACCGGATCGTCCCACAGGGTTTTCGCCGGGCCTTCATGCGCCTGTCGTCCTTCGACCAGCACATAGGCGCGGTCGCCGATGGACAGCGCGGCACGGGCGTTCTGTTCGACCAGCACAATCGTCAACCCGTCGCGGCGAATCTCGGCCAGCCGGGCAAAGACCATCTCGACGAATTTCGGCGACAGCCCGGCCGAGGGTTCGTCCAGCATCAGCACCTGCGGATGCACGATCAATGCGCGGGCCACCGCCAGCATCTGGCGCTGACCACCCGACAGGCTGCCCGCAGGCAGGCGGCGTTGACGGGCCAGATCGGGGAAGAGGGTGAACATCTCCTCCATCCGGGGCGCGATGTCGGCGCGGGGCAGGATGCCGCCCGAGACGCGCAGGTTTTCTTCGACCGTCAGCAGCGGAAAGATGTTCTCGGTCTGCGGTACAAAGGCCAATCCGCGCCGCACCATCTGATGCGCTGGCGTGTGGGTGATGTCCTGGCCCTGCAGCAGCACCTGCCCGCCCGAGATTGGCACCAGCCCGGCAATCGCCTTGATCAGGCTGGATTTTCCTGCGCCATTCGGCCCCAGGATCACCACGATCTCCCGCTCATCGGCGTGGACGGAACAGCCGCGCACGATGTTCAGCCCCGGTTCATACCCGGCGGTCAGATCGCGCACGTCCAAAAGCGGGCTCATGCTGCACCACCCAGATAGGCGTCGATCACGCGGGGGTCGCGGGCGATCTGATCGGGGGTGCCTTCGCACAAGAGCGCGCCCGAGGCCATCACCATCACCCGGTGACACAGGCGCGAGACCATGTCGATGTTATGCTCGATCAACAAAAAGGTGACGCCGCGGGCGTTGATGTCGCGGATGCGGTCGATGATGGTTTCCAGCAGGCTGGCGTTCACCCCGGCGGCGGGTTCGTCCAGCAAGATCACCGACGGGTCGGCCATCAAGACGCGGGCCAGCTCCAACAGCTTGCGCTGACCACCCGACAGCACGCGGGCAGGGTCATCGGCCAGACGGCCCAGCAGCAGCATGTCCAGTACTTGGCGCGCTTTGTCACGGGCGGCGCGTTCTTCGGCGCGCACCCGGGCAGGGGCGGTGAAATTGGCCCAAAGCCGCTCTCCGGTCTGGGACTGCCGGGCCAAGAGCATGTTCTCCATCAGTGTCAGATCGGCAAAGGGGCGCGGGATCTGGAAGGTGCGGCCCATCCCCTGGGCCAGCCGCCGATGCGCGGCCTGCCCGGCCACATCCTGCCCGCCCAGCCGGATTGCGCCTGAGGTTGGCATGACCGACCCTGCCAGCAGATCGAACATCGTGGTCTTGCCCGCGCCATTCGGGCCGATCAGGCCCAGAATCTCACCTTTGGCCAAGGTCAGGGACATGCCTTGCACCGCAACAACGCCGCCAAAGCGTTTGGTCAGGTTCTGCGCCTCCAGCACCGGCCCCATGGTTGCCCCAATGTTTGATCTGTGATCACACTTGATTTGATCACGCTATAGGCGTCTATTTGATCCCACAAGCCGATTCGTGGGGTCTGGATGACAAAGGAAACGGGCATGGGTCTGGCCCCGGTGGGGCGCGAAACGGTGCAGGACCGGGTCTATGCCGAACTGCGCCGCGCGTTGATCGGTGGGCGGTTTGCACCGTCACAGGTGCTGACCATCCGCAC
>JBATPI010000232.1:0-1779 GCA_049291415.1 Paracoccaceae bacterium
GTGTGAGGCGGTATGCCCCGCTGTGGCCATCACCATTGAGGCGGGCCAGCGCCAAGACGACGGTTCGCGCCGCACCTCGCGCTACGACATCGACTTGACCAAGTGCATCTTCTGCGGTTTCTGCGAAGAAGCCTGCCCGGTGGACGCCATCGTGGAAACGCACATCCTCGAATACCACGGCGAAAAGCGCGGCGATCTGTATTTCACCAAAGAGATGCTGTTGGCCGTGGGCGACCGGTATGAGCCTGAGATCGCCAAGGCCAAGGCGGCCGACGCGCCTTACCGCTGACAGTGCGCTGACCCTGGACAGACCCAAGACCGAAGAACACATCCATGGATTACCAGACCGGCTTCTTTTATCTATTTTCCGCGGTGCTGCTGTTTGCGGCTTACCGCGTGGTGACCGCGAGCAATCCTGTTCACGCGGTGCTTTACCTTATGCTGTCCTTCTCGCAGGCTTCGGCTTTGTGGTTGCTGCTGAAAGCTGAATTCCTCGGCCTGACCTTGGTGCTGGTGTACCTGGGCGCGGTGATGGTGTTGTTCCTGTTTGTCGTGATGATGCTGGATGTGCGACTCGACGACGACCGCTGGGGCTTCTGGCAAAATTTTCCATTGGCCGCCGTTTTGGGCGGCTTGGTGGCGGTTGAAATCATTGCGGTGTTTTGGGCCGGATTCGACAAAATCACGGCGCCGATTGCGTCGGCCTTGCCGGGCGATGTTTCGAACACCAAAGCGTTGGGCCACCTGTTGTACACCGAGTATCTGTATCCGGTTGAAGTGGCCGCTGTGATTTTGCTGGTGGCCATGGTGGCCGCCATCGCTCTCACGCTGCGCCACCGCAAAGACAGCAAAGCCATTGATCCGGGTGAGCAGGTTCGTGTGCGCGCCGCCGACCGCTTGGTGGTCTTGCCCATGACCGCGACGCAAAAAGCGCAGCCCGCTGCGCCCGCAGCCGAAGAGGAGAAACCAGCATGAGCAGCGGATTGACACTCCAACACTTTCTGTCGGTCGGCGCTGTGTTGTTTGCGCTGTCGGTGGTGGGTATCTTTTTGAACCGCAAAAACCTGATCGTTTTGTTGATGGCCATAGAGCTCATGCTCCTGGCCGTGAACATGAACTTCGTGGCCTTCTCCCATTTCCTGGGCGACATGCATGGCCAGGTTTTTGTGTTTTTCATCTTGACCGTGGCGGCCGCCGAATCGGCCATCGGTTTGGCGATTTTGGTGCAGTTGTTCCGCAACCGCGCATCGATCAGCGTGGAAGAACTCAACACATTGAAGGGTTGATCGGGACGGTCAGCCGCCCGATCACAGCCAAAGAACACCTATGAGCACAACCCTCTCCGCAAGCACCCTACTGGTCGTGCCTCTGGCTCCGCTGGTGGGCTCGATGCTCGCCGGCATTCTCGGAACCACCTTCGGTGGCAACGTGATTGGCCGCCGCGCTTCCCATACCCTGACCATCCTGGGCGTGTTCATCGCCTTCGTCTTGTCGGCCATGACGCTGTCCAGCGTGGCCCTGGACGGTGCCCGCTTCAACCAAACCATTTACGAATGGATGATGGTGGGTGACTTGAAGATGGAAATCGGCTTCATGGTCGATGGCCTGACCGCCATGATGATGTGCGTCGTGACCTTCGTGTCGCTCATGGTGCACCTCTACACCATCGGCTACATGGAAGAAGACGCGGGCTACAACCGCTTCTTCGCTTACATCTCCCTGTTCACCTTCTCCATGCTCATGCTGGTCATGAGCAACAACCTGTTGCAACTCTTCTTC
>JBATPI010000233.1:0-3763 GCA_049291415.1 Paracoccaceae bacterium
CATTCTTGGCCAAATCCAGGCCGATGATGCTAACCTCGTTCATGGACGCTCTCCCTTGTAGCGGTGCTTCAACACCCACTACCTTGGCACATTCGATGCCGCCGGGGGCGTCCACCCCATCGGTTACTTTTTGCGTTGTTTTCGAGGGTTATGTCATGTCGGCTTGTGACTTGGTCGCGGGTGAACGCGCTGAGCCAGCAATCGACTCTCGAGCCGCTGATCGTGTTTCGGACCATCTATGACCCGAAGCCTGGCGCCGATGAAGTCGAAGAACTCTACATTCATAAAGATAGTCGATCAAATTCAATGGCTTGACGTTACACTCGGGTCCAATTTGCCTGTACACATCTGCGCAACGAACGTTTGGCAGTTGTGTACGGGGGGCGGGAATGGCGGTGGCAACGGCAGGCACGCAGCGGTTTGTGGCTTACGAGCGGGCCTCGAAAACCCGACAAGGCACCAGCGGCCTCGGGTTGGAAGCGCAGCGGAATACCATCGATGCCTTCGCGGCAACGCGCGGCGCCGAAGTCCTGGCACGGTTCACGGAAGTGGAAAGCGGCCGAAAATCGGATCGCCCGGAACTGGCACGGGCGCTGCATCTGGCAAAGGTCACTGGCGCCACGCTGGTCATCACCAAGCTGGACCGGCTGTCGCGGAAAGCGGCGTTCCTGCTGACCCTGCGCGACAGTGGGGTGCGGTTCCTCGCCGTTGACATGCTGGAAGCCAACGACCTGACCGTCGGCATCATGGCGCTGGTGGCCGAGGCAGAGCGCGAAGCGATCTCACGGCGCACGAGAAAGCGCTGGCGGTGGCGAAAGCCCGGGGTGTGAGGCTTGGCAATCCCAACGGGGCTGCGGCGCTCAAACGGGCAGGGAAGGGCGGTGCGGCGCTGAGAGAGACAGTTTCTCGGAACGCCGACCAGCATGCGTGGGACCTGGCGCCCGTGGTCGAGGATCTGCGCCGGCAGGGAATCACATCGCTGCGGGGCATCGCCGCTGCACTGAGCGAGCGCGGCATGCTCACCCGGCGGGGCGGGCAGTGGCATGTGTCAAATGTGCGGAACGTGCTGGAAAGGATCAATGGTTCCTCGGTCGGAGGCCAGAAACCATGATCGTCGTGCGACATCATGCGCAGCTTGAGAGGCCCCATGCCCTGCAAGCTTCGGTCTCCTCTGATCATCCATGCCGCCAGGAATTCGCATGGGACCATCGACGGTGTTCGTCGCAATAAGTCCTGGCTCCCCGAAGTTCAATGACAGCAGATTGTCATCTGGCCCGATGTCGGTCTAATGAAAGGGAAATGATCGAGGTCAAACATGCGCCCCACCGCCTTTCCGGCTCTTCTCGCTCTGATGCTCGTCGCCGGCTGTGCGGAAATGACAGCTGGCCGCACAGTGGTCAAAGGCGCTGGACCGGACGAGCTCCTGAAACTGCGGGCAGGACCGGGGCTTGGTTACAAAGTGATCTTGGGCATGCCAGACGGAACCCCACTTACTCGCGGCACCTGCGTGACCGAACTGGGCCAGCTCTGGTGCCAGGTCGCGCTTGCTGCAGCGCCTCGTATCAAAGGCTATGTCTCCGCTGACTACCTCTCGGCGCAATGACCTCAATCAGCTGCCGCCAAATGCCCGATGGGCTTCTTCGCCACCATGGATCCACTGCGGCGCTGGCGCCGACGTTGACCCTCGCCACGGTCGCAAACTGCGTCGGCATTGGTTTCCGGCGTGGCACCCATATGCGTGGAGACGGATTCTGATCAGCCGAAGATGGAACCTGTTCCGCAGGGGTCGTGAGCAATGTTTGGCAAAAGCAATAGCTTCAGCCCATGCTCCTCTCGGCACTGGTGGCGTCCGGCCAGAACCAGATTCGAAAGATCGACCGATGGGAAACCTTGTCTCAGCCGATTGAACCGAGCAACCTTGACCTCGCGGCCCGAGCAGACCCAAATCCAAACGCTCGGCGAAGTCGGCCAGAGAGTTTTTTCCAGATCCGAGAAACAACCGCTCACGACGTTTCGGACATGTTGCGCTACCACGACGAAGGAGACCCTTGAACCATGCGATCCATTGTCATCGGTGCCGCACAGATGGGCGCGATCCAGAAGGCCGAAAGCCGGACCGAGGTTGTCGCCCGGATGCTGCGCCTGCTCGAAGAGGCGGCCGCGGCGGGCTGCGATCTGGTGGTCTATCCCGAACTCTGCCTTACCACCTTCTTCCCGCGCTGGTACACCGAAGACCGGGACAAAATCCTGGCCTGGTTCGAACGCGAGATGCCGGGTCCGGAAACCGCGCCGCTTTTCGAACGCGCCGGCGCGCTCGGGATTGCGCTGTCACTGGGATATGCCGAACTTACCCCCGAAGGTCGCCGCTTCAACACACAGATCGTCACTGACAGGGCTGGCCGGATTGTCGGCAAATATCGGAAGATCCACCTTCCCGGACATGCCGATTTCGATCCCGCCCGCAGCTTTCAACACCTCGAGAAATACTACTTCGAACCGGGGGATCTCGGCTTTCCGGTGTTCCGGAATCTCGATGCCTGGATGGGCATGCTGATCTGCAACGACCGCAGATGGCCAGAAGCTTACCGCGAACTTGGCCTGCAGGGGGCCGAGTTGATCCTCCTGGGCTACAACACTCCATCACGCAATTCGCAGAACGCCGGCGAAAGCGCCGAGCTGCGGCAGTTCCATTCCGATCTGTCGGTTCAGGCGGGCGCCTATCAGAACTCTGCCTGGGTCGTGTCGGTTGCCAAATGCGGCACCGAGGACGGCCACCACATGATCGGCGGCAGCGTCATTGTCGCTCCCGACGGGCGCATCGTGGCCAAGGCGGTGACCGAAAGCGACGAGCTTCTCGCCCATGACTGCGACATCGATCTGACCGCATTCGGCAAGGCGTCGGTGTTCGATTTCAAGCGCCACCGCCGGATCGAGCACTACGGCCGCATCACCGGGCAAACAGGTGTGATCTATCCGGACGGAACAAAGGGTTAGTCAACACGATAGCGACGATCAAGCGCGTCGCAATCAGCCTTCGACACCTGCCTTTGGCGTTCTTCGAAATCCGCCAGCCGGTCGATGACGGCCCCGATAACGCCATCCTTGCTCAGCACCGTGCACATTCCTCGCCAGCCTGACGGCGATTGCCGCGCATTCGCCTGTCGGCCAACGGATCGAGTCCAACCGTGATAGTCTCCGACGTGACCGCTCTCCCTTGTGGTTGACATAAACCCACCTTGGCACATTGATGCCATCGGGGGGGAGGCACATCATCAACGCCATGCGGCATGTCTAACCGCATGGATTAACGATGGGAATCGTCCAAAGTCAGAGTTCTGCAACATGTATAACCTCCCCTTGCGCAAGGGGGTTCGGATTTTGTTGTAGCGCGCTGTCGGGTGCTGACATGTATCCGGCCTCTGTTGCGGCCATCGTCATGCCGCCGACCCGTATGGTGTTCGCGGATCAGGCTCCAAATCAACGCCGCGTGCTCGAAGGCACTTTGTTGCAGGCTGGTTCCTCTGATCCCGTCTCACGACCGTTGCGCCAAGCTTCTCCTTGCCCTCTTTCGCTCCGACGTCCTCGCGACCGACGACGACTTACGTCGCTACGGCCGGAGACTGGTAAACGCCACCGCGGGCCATCAGGGCCCAAACGATTCGCGCCATCTTGTTCGCCAAGGCCACCCGCACCAGCATCGGCGGCTTGCGTGCCAGCATGCCGCCTAGCCATGTGCCCGGTCTGGCGCTGGTATGGACGTGCC
>JBATPI010000234.1:0-4554 GCA_049291415.1 Paracoccaceae bacterium
TCCCATGATCCGCCCGCGCAGCGCCTTTGGCAGCGTCGCCTCCAGTTCAGGCAAGGCTGCCGCCACAAACCCCGTCACCGCATCCGGCGTCGGATAGCGGTAAACCTGCCGCCGTGCCGCCCGGACCTGGCCCAGGAAATCCACCAGGATCAGGTCGGCTGATCGCCGCCCCACCTTCAGGCCGAAAAAGAACGCCCCCTCCGGCGCCAATGACATCGGCACCGAGGGCTGGCCCACCCGCCCCCGCACAGGGTCTCCGCGCAGCAGCAGCCCGTCGCCTTCCAGCGCGCGCATGATGACGCTGACGGTCTGCGCCGACAGGCCTGCCATCCGCGCGATATCGGTCTTGGCCAGGGCTGCATGCCGCCGCACCAGGCTGAGGACCAGCCGCTCGTTATGCGCGCGCATGCCCGATTGGTTGGTGCCCTTTGGCGCTCCCCCCTCTGTCACCGTCCGCATCTCAGCCGCCTGATCCACCCTCCGCCCCTTTCGGACACAGCCACAACCCAGTCAGATCAACGCCAGAATGCCGACACCACTGCACCAGAGTCAATAATAATTCACAGAGATTTATTTATCTTGACCCGACTCGCTAAATCAGTTTTCCTGACGGCCTGCGCAGCGGGAAAACGGACTGCGCAAGAGTTCAAACCGGCGGCCTCTGCGGCCGCACCCTTGGGAGAAACCCGATGAAATTCACCACCAAAGCCCTGCTGGGCGCAGCCACCATCGCGCTGATGTCGGGCATGCCCGCCCTGGCACAAGAGCCGATCACCGCCTGCCTGATCACCAAGACCGACACCAACCCCTTCTTCGTCAAAATGAAAGAGGGCGCCGAGGCCAAGGCGACAGAGCTGGGCATGGTGTTGAAAACCTATGCGGGCAAGGTTGATGGCGACCATGACAGTCAGGTTGCCGCCATCGAAAGCTGCATCGCCGATGGGGCCAAGGGTATCCTGATCACCGCATCCGATACCAAGGCGATCGTCGATCAGGTGAAAAAGGCGCAGGCCGCCGGCATGGTGGTGATCGCGCTGGACACACCCCTGGACCCTGCCGACGCCGCCGACGCCACCTTTGCCACCGACAACCTTGAGGCTGGTCGCCTGATCGGTGCCTGGGCCGCCGCCACGCTGGGTGACAAGGCCAAAGACGCCAAGATCGGCTTTCTCGACCTGACCCCCTCGCAGCCCACCGTCGATGTGCTGCGCGATCAGGGCTTCATGATCGGTTTCGGCATCGACACCAAGGACGTCAACAAGATCGGCGATGAGGATGATCCGCGCATCGTTGGCCATGACGTGACCAATGGCAACGAAGAGGGTGGCCGCAAGGCGATGGAGAACCTCTTGCAGAAAGACCCCGACATCAACGTCGTCCACACCATCAATGAGCCCGCGGCGGTTGGGGCCTATCAGGCGCTGAAGGCCGTGGGCAAGGAAAACGACGTGCTGATCGTCTCGGTTGACGGCGGCTGCCCGGGCGTGGCCGCGGTGAAAGACGGCCAGATCGGCGCCACCTCGCAGCAATACCCGCTGATGATGGCCGCCCTGGGGGTTGAGGCGATCCAGAAATGGGCCGTTGATGGCATCAAGCCGGCGCCCACCGAAGGTAAAGCGTTCTTTGACACTGGCGTGACACTGGTGACCGACAAGCCCGCCGAAGGCGTGCCCTCGGTTGATACCGCCAAGGGTGCCGAACTGTGCTGGGGCTGATGCCCCGCCCTTAGTCTGACCTTCAAAACCCTTGTGCGGGGGCCCCGGCCCCCGCATGCTGACCGCACGGGTGCCGGTCCGATACCCATCGACAGCCATATGGAGGACAGATGAGCCAACCACAGGAATTCGAAAAGGTTCTCACCGGCAGCACCACCACCGTGGCCCAGTTCAAGGAACCCCAGGCCCCGCTGAAACGCCTGCAGCACCTCTTGCACGGCAACCCCGCGCTGGTGCCGTTGATCGTCCTTCTGGCCCTGATCGCCTTTTTCGGCTTTGCCAAGGGTGAGAGGTTCTTTTCCGCCTATACCCTGACGCTGATCATGCAGCAGGTCGCCGTTGTCGGCATTCTGGCGGCGGCACAAACCCTGGTCGTGCTGACCGCTGGCATTGATCTGGCCATCGGCGTCATCATGGTGTTCGCCTTTGTCATCATGGGCAACGCCGTGCTGGCCTATGGCCTGCCCTGGCCCATCGCCATTCTGGCGGGGTTTGCCATGGCGGGGTTTTGGGGCATGGTGAACGGCTTTCTGGTCGCCCGGCTGAAACTGCCGCCCTTTATCGTCACGCTGGGCACCTGGAATATCGTCATGGCGATCTGCCTGATCTATTCCGCGAATGAGACGATGCGCGAATCCGATCTGACCGCTATCACCAGCGCCCTGCACATCTTTGGCATCCCGATAAAGATCGGCGGCGCCATGATCACGCTGGGGGTTCTGGCGATGATCGCGCTGTATATCGTGCTGTGGTACATGCTGAATTACACCGCCTTTGGCCGCCATATCTATGCCGTTGGTGACGACCCCGAGGCCGCAAACCTGTCGGGCATCCGCACCAAGCGTGTCTTGATCCAGACCTATGCGCTGGCCGGTCTGGTGGCGGGTCTGGCCGCCTGGGTGTCGATCGGCCGCAACGGCTCAATCTCACCCTCCACCGTCACCACCGACTATAACCTCCAGGCCATCACCGCCACGGTGATCGGGGGCATCTCGCTGTTTGGCGGGCGCGGCTCGATCCTGGGGGTGTTGTTCGGCACGCTGATCGTCGGCGTGATGAGCATGGGTCTGAACATGCTGAACGCCGATCCGCAATGGAAAGTGCTGCTGACTGGCGGGATGATCATTGGCGCTGTCGCGGTGGATCAGTGGATCCGCAAAGTCTCGGGCTAGGAAAGGGATAACCCATGGACCCCATTCTGTCAGGGCGCGGTCTGGTCAAACGCTATGGCCGTGTCACAGCGCTGGACAACGCCGATTTTGACCTGTTCCCGGGTGAGATCCTCGCCGTGATCGGCGACAATGGCGCGGGCAAATCCACCTTGATCAAGGCGCTCTGCGGTGCCGTGATCCCCGATGAAGGCGAAATCCGGCTGGAAGGTCGGGTGGTCAACTTCACCAACCCGATGCAGGCCCGCGACGCCGGGATTGAGACGGTTTATCAGACGCTTGCCATGTCGCCGGCGCTGTCGATCGCCGACAACATGTTCATGGGGCGTGAGTTGCGCAAACCGGGCATCCTGGGCACCGTCTTTCGCCAGCTTGACCGCCGCCGAATGGAGGCATTCGCCCGCGAAAAGCTGAACGAACTGGGCCTGATGACGATCCAGAACATCAATCAGGCGGTGGAAACCCTCTCGGGTGGCCAACGCCAGGGCGTGGCCGTCGCCCGCGCCGCCGCATTCGGCTCAAAGGTGGTGATCCTGGATGAACCCACTGCCGCGCTGGGGGTCAAGGAAAGCCGCCGCGTGCTGGAACTGATCAGCGATGTGCGCGCCCGCGGCATGCCGGTGATCCTGATTTCGCACAACATGCCGCATGTGTTTGAGGTGGCTGACCGGATCCACATCCACCGCCTGGGCCGCCGCCTCTGCGTCATCAACCCCAAGGATTACACCATGTCCGACGCCGTGGCCTTCATGACCGGGGCAAAACTGCCAGAAGGCGTGACCGAACCGGCATGACACCCGACGATCTGGCCCGCCTGATCCGCACGCGCGCCACCGGCCCGGCCCGCTATCTGGTGGCGCTGGCCGGCCCCCCTGCCAGCGGAAAATCCACGCTGGCCGAAACTCTGGCCGCCACCCTTGGCCCGGACGCCCGCGTGGTGCCGATGGACGGCTTTCACTATGACGACGCTGTTCTGACCGCCCGGGGCCTACGCAGCCGCAAAGGTGCGCCGGAAACCTTTGACGCCGCCGGGTTCGGCCATCTGATCACCCGCCTGCGCCATGAAGATGAGGTCGCAATCCCGCTGTTTGACCGCACGCTGGAAATCTCACGCGCCGGTGCCGCCATCATCGCCCCCACCGACCGCATCCTGATCATTGAGGGCAACTATCTCTTGTTGAACGCCGACCCCTGGCGACAGATCGCCCAAGGTTATGATCTGACCGTCTTTTTGCGGGTCGATCAGCCCGAGTTGATCCGCCGCCTGACTGACCGCTGGCAGCATCATGGCAAGACCGACACCGCCGCCCGCGACTGGATTGCCTCGAATGATCTGCCCAATGCGCAGACGGTGCTGACCCAATCGGCCCCCGCCGACATCACCCTGCACCTGGCCTGAGCCACGCAGATCCGTCAATCAGCGCCCAAATCGGCCACAAAGCGCGGCTAATCCGGCCACCGGCCCTTGAATTCCCCGCCTGCAGACGCGAAATGGGATAAACCCGCCGCGCCGCGCGAGCCTGTGCTTCCGCCCGCCCCCGCCACGACGAGGATTTTGCCCTGATGTCCCCAGCCCTGATCGCAGCGCTACCGTTTCTTGGCGCGCTTTTGCCGGGGATGGCGGTGCGCATGGGGCGGACTGCGGCGGCGCTGTCGGCCGCCATGGCGAC
>JBATPI010000235.1:0-12941 GCA_049291415.1 Paracoccaceae bacterium
GGCCCCCGAAGACCCCACCGCCGGGCTGGCCGATCCATCGCAGCTGGCGCGCGACACTGACACCACCCGGCTGGACCTGTGCGACGATGCCGCCGAACCCACCGCCGCCACCCTAGAGGCCGAAGCCCGCGCCGCCGAGACGGCATCCTTGGCCGCACGGGGCATCACCCAGGTTGAAACCTCGGCCAGCTGGTCACGGCGTGAGATGCATCTGGCGGCAACCAACGGCTTTGCCGGGGGTTATGCCCGGTCGTCGCGGTCGCTGTCGGCCACCGCCTTTTGCGGCTCGGGCACCGGGATGGAGCGCGATTGGGCCGGAGAGGCACGCATTCACGCCGCCGACATGCCCGGGGCCGCAGGCATCGGCACATTGGCTGCCGAGCGCGCGTTGGCACGGCTGGGCGCTGTAAAACCGCCCACCGGGCACTTTCCGGTGCTGTTTGACGAACGGGTGGCGGCGTCCCTGATCGGACACCTTCTGTCGGCGATCAACGGCACCGCGATTGCGCGCGGGGCATCCTGGGCGGCGGGTTTGATGGGGCTGCCCGTGTTGCCTGCAGGCCTCAGCCTGACCGAGAACCCGCACCGCCCGCGCATCGGCGCCTCGCGTCTGTTTGACGGCGAAGGGTTGCCGACCAGCCCCCGCGCGTTGGTAGAAAACGGCACCTTGCAAAGCTGGGTGCTGGATCTGGCAACCGGGCGCAAGCTGGGCTTGGCCTCAACCGCCAATGCCAGCCGGGGCACGGGCGCGCCGCCTTCGCCCTCAACCACATGTATTGATCTGACCCAAGGCCCCCACAGCCGCGATGATCTGATCGCGCAGATGGGCACCGGGCTGCTGGTCACCTCGATGATCGGGGCGACGATCAACCCCAATACGGGGGATTATTCACGCGGGGCTGCCGGGTTCTGGGTGGAAAACGGCCAGATCAGCCATGCGGTGAATGAATGCACCGTTGCGGGTAATCTGCGGCCGATGCTGGCCTCTATCATGGCCGCCAATGACGCCCGCGCGCATCTGTCGTTCCGGGTGCCGTCACTGCTGGTCGAAGGGCTGACCCTTGCGGGAAGCTGACGATCTGGCGTTGTTGACCGAAGCGGCGACCGAGGCCGGGCAGATCGCCCTGACCTATTGGCGCAAGGATCCGAAATCCTGGGACAAGGGCGGCGATGCAGGCCCGGTGTCAGAGGCGGATCTGGCGGTGAACGCGGCGCTGTCGGCACGGCTGCGGGCGGCACGTCCCGGCTATGGCTGGCTGTCGGAAGAAACACCCGACCGGGCCGACCGTCTGTCCTGCGCGCAGGTGTTCATCCTGGACCCGATTGACGGTACCCGCGCCTTTCTGGCGGGGGAAGAGAACTTTGCCATCTCGCTGGCCGTGGCCACGGGCGGCCAGATCACCGCTGGCGTGGTGCTGATACCCGCCAAACAGCGTCTCTACGCCGCCACCGCGCATGGCCCCGCCACCCGCGACGGCGCGCCCATCGCGGCCAGCCCGCGCGCAGATCTGACCGGAGCGGATGTGCTGACCACCCGCGCTGTGCTGTCGCCCGAGCATTGGCCCCGCGGCGTGCCCGACCTGAAGCGCAGTTTCCGCTCATCGCTGGCCTATCGGCTGTGTCTGGTCGCCGAGGGCCGTAACGATGCCATGCTGACGCTGCATGAAACCTGGGAATGGGACATTGCCGCCGGGTCGCTGATCGCCCAGCGCGCGGGGTGTCAGGTGACAGACCGGCACGGCGCCGATCTGCGCTTCAACGCCGCCACCCCGCGCAGCCAAGGCGTGTTGGCCGCCAACGCCGCGCTGCACCGCGCCCTGCGGGCGAGTCTGACGGCCTGACAGCGCGGCTCCAGTTGCAATACCCACTTGCGGCACGGGTTGACGTCGGATCCGTGAAACTGGCCAGCGGTCATTCCCTTTTCGGATGGTTGGCTGCTAGACATGGGCTGTTGCCGCCTTGCAAGGATAACCCCATGTCGTCCGATGATCTTGCCCACCGCTATGCTGCTGCCCGCCGGATCGCCACTGAAGCGGGTGCCATGGCGCTGGATTACTTTCGCAAATGGACCGAGCTGACCATTGACGTAAAAGGCCATCAGGATTTCGTCTCCGAGGCGGACCGGAATGTGGAACTGGCGGTCCGGGCGGCGCTGGCAGCGGCGTTTCCCGCCGATGGCATCGTTGGCGAAGAGGGTGCGCCCAGTCCCGGCACCAGCGGCTATACTTGGGTGATTGACCCGATCGATGGCACCACCAATTTCATCAATGGCATTCCGCAATGGTGCGTGATCCTGGCCTGCGTGCATCAGGGGCAGACGGTTATCGGCGTGGTGCATGACCCGGTGCATGATGAGATGCACCATGCCCGGCGTGGTGGCGGTGCCTTATGCAACGACCGGCCGATCAGCAGCACCACCAAAACAGATCTGCGCGAAGGATCGTTGGGCGTGGGGTTTTCGGGTCGCACCTATGGCGATGGGATCAAGCGGCTGGTCGCGGAATGCTGCGATGCCGGCACGGTGTTCTGGCGCAATGGCTCGGGCGGGCTGTCGCTGGCCTATGTGGCCACCGGACGCATTCTTGGCTATGTCGAGGAACACATGAACGCCTGGGATTTCCTGGCCGGGCACCTGATCGTGGCCGAGGCCGGGGGGCGGGTGGTGCCGGTGGACGCTGACCGGGCCATCGCCGAAGGCGGGCTGGTTGTGGTGGCGGGCGCTGGGGTGTTCGATGCCGTGCAGGCGCTGGCAGAACGGGCCTACGCCTAACCCGACGGAATCAGAACCGGCCCCGAGGCCGCAAATGAAATCGTCACCGCATCGCCGATGGCGAAGGGGCGCGTTACGTCCTCGGCGGTGGCAAAGATCGTGCCGAAGGCGGCCGTGACGGTGTATTCCATGCGGTTGCCGACATAGGTGGCCTTGTCGATCACCGCCGCCACACCGTCGCCCGCCCCCGCCAGCAGCCGGATACGCGACGGTCGCACCGCCAGTTGTGCCGGACCCAGCGGCAGGCCACGATGCGGCAATTGGTGGGTGTAATCGGCAATCTGCAGGGTGGCCAGATCGCCCGCGATGGCGGTGATTTCAACCGGGATCAGGTTGGCCTCACCAATGAAATCGGCAACGAAGGCATTGGCCGGCGCCTCATACAGCTGACGCGGTGTGCCCATTTGCGCAATGGCCGCATTGCGCATCACCACGATTTCGTCCGAAACCGCCAGCGCCTCTTCCTGATCATGCGTCACATAAACCACCGTCAGGCCCAGGTTCTGCTGTATCTCACGGATTTCTTCGCGGACCTGACGGCGCAGCTTGGCGTCCAGGTTCGACAACGGCTCATCAAACAGCAACACCTGCGGCTCCAGCACCAGTGCGCGGGCCACGGCAACGCGCTGCTGCTGGCCGCCCGACAGTTCCGACGGCAGCCGGTCGCCATAGCCTTTCAGACCCACCAGACCCAATCCCGCCAGCGCCTTTTCGCGGGTTTCCTCTTTGGCAAAGCCTGAGAATTTCAGCCCGTAGCTGACGTTTTCCATCACCGTCATATGGGGAAACAACGCATAGCTTTGAAACACCATCGACACGTCGCGGTCAGTCGCGGGCAGCTTTGTGACATCGGCATCGCCGATGAAAATACGCCCCGTGGTGGCCAGCTCCAGCCCTGCGATCATCCGCAGCATCGTGGTCTTGCCGCAGCCCGACGGGCCCAGCAGCGTCACCAGTTTGCCCGCCTCAACCTGCAGGTAGATGCTGTCCACCGCTTTGACATCGCGGCCATAGACCTTGGACACATTCTCAAACCGGACCGAGGCGGCCTTTGCGTGGATACCCGTCATTCAGTGTCCCTCACCGTGGCTGGTGCGACGACCGATCCTTGTCCGCCCGACCAGCAATTGCAGCAGGCCCACCGCCGCCAGCATGACAAAGATCAGCGCCGTCGAATAGGCGATGGCCAGCCCATAATCGTTATTCTCGACCCGGCCGATGATATAGCTGGTGGACATGTCGTAGCGCGCCGAGACCAGAAAGATCACCGCGGAAATCGCCGTCATCGCGCGGACGAAGCTATAGACCAAGGCGGCCAGGATCGCCGGGCGCAGCAGGGGCAGGATCACCGCGCGAAAGGTTTGCCAACTGTTGGCGCCCAGTGTCAGCGAGGATTCGTCCAGCGATTTGTCCAGCTGCGACATTGAGGCGATACCGGCCCGCACCCCCACCGGCATGTTGCGGAAAACAAAGCTGATCACCAGGATCAGCCCGGTTCCGGTGATCTCGATCGGGGGCACGTTAAAGGCCATGATATAGGCCACACCGATCACGGTGCCGGGAATGGCGAATGACAGCATGGTGCCGAATTCGAACCAGCGTTTGGCCGCGAAATCCTGTCTGGTCAGCAGATAGGCCGTGATCAGCCCGATCGCCGCCGTGGGTGGGGCGGCGATGGTGGCGATCATGATCGTGGTCCAGAAACTGTCCCAGGCCGAGCCTGTCCAGCGCAACCCGCTATCGCCCCAGTCTATCCGGAAGGCAGTCAGATAATGCTTGAACGTCAATGTGTTATTGACGCCCCACAGCTGCACGACCGATCCGTAAAGGATCATGCCATAGACCACCAGGGTGAACACGGTCCACAGCGTGACGATGCCATAGACCGGCACGGCAATGCCGCTCGGCAGGGCCGGATGCACGCCGGAATCGCCCTTGCCGGTGACGGTGGTATAGTTCTTGCGGCCCAGCCAGAACCGTTGCAGGTAAAATGCACCCAGCGTGAACGTCAGCAGCACCACGGCCAGAATGGACGCGCGGCTCTGGTCATATTGCGCGCCGACGATGGCAAAGAAAATCTCGGTCGACAGCACGTCAAAATTGCCGCCCAGCACTAGGGGATTGCCGAAATCGGCCATACTTTCGATGAACCCCAGCAGAAAGGCATTGGCCAATCCGGGGCGCATCAGGGGCAGGGATACGGTGCGAAAGGTCTGCCAGCGGCTGGCGCGCAGGGTTTGCGCGGCCTCTTCCATCGAGGGGCTGACGCCCTCAACCACGCCGATCAGCACCAGAAACGCGATGGGGGTAAAGGCCAGCAGTTGTGCAATCAGCAGGCCCGGCATGCCGTAAACCCAGCGCGTGGCCTGCAGCCCAAAGACCTCGGCAACCGTCCTTGTGACGCTGCCCGACAGCCCGAACAGCAAGATGATCGCCAACCCGATCACAAAGGGCGGCGTGATGATCGGCAGTACGGTCAGGGCCCGCAAAACCCGCTTGTAGCGAAACCCCGAGCGGGTCAGCACCAAGGCGAAGGCAAGGCCCAGCAGGGTGGTCAGAACGCCGACCAGAACCGCCAGGATCAGCGAATTCCACGCCACCCCGCAACTGCCGCCGTTCAGACAGCCAAGGCCCCAGATACGGCTGTCCAGAAACTTGGGGAAGAACCGCATTACCGAATAGCCGCCATCATCGGTGGCGAAGGCGGCCTGCAGCATCTTGATTATCGGAAAGAACACAAAAATCGCGACAACCGCGATCACCCCCCAGATGGCCGAGGCCACAAAGACATCGCCCCGGACGGCCCCGCGTGCGGCAATGCCCTGGGTGAACAGAAACAGAAAGGATGAGGCGACCAGCAATGCGCCATAGCCCATGCCGAATTGCCGGTCTTCCAGTGAACCGAACAGGCTGGTCAGCCAGCCCGCCGAATAGCCGCGCAACCCGATTCCCAGACCCTGCGCCACCAGCCAGGCAAAGCCAAAGCCGCCTGCCAGCACCAGAACACGGGCAAAGATCGGGTCTGACTTTGGCCTGCGCAGAACCAGCAAGGGCGCGATCAGCGGCACAGCCATCGGGGCCAACCACAGTTTTTGCCCCATGGCGATCAGAACAGCCGCTGGGGCATAGTCAGGGTCCAGCGGCCAGCCATCCGCCAGCCATTTCAAAGAATAAAAATCCTCAACCCCATACCAGGGCAGCAGAAAATAGCCGGTCCACCCGGCGACGATCCAGAAGATCAGCACCGGGTGGGTTGTTTTTTCTGCCGTTCCCCGGCGCAACGCGCTTACTGCGGCAGGGTGGAGACTTCGGTGTCCCACTTGGACAAAAGCCGCTTGCGCTCATCTGACGAGCCATACTTTTTGAAGTCATAATCGATCAGCTTGATCGCGGCGAAATCCGGGGCCATGTCGGATTTCTTCGCACCGACATTCGACATCACCTGAAACGCATTGACCTGCAGCGCCAGGTTCTGCGCCTCGACGCTCAGCGCCCAGTCGTAGAACTGCTTGGCCTCATCCATGTGACGCGCGCCCTTGATGATCGACATTGATCCGATCTCATAGCCGGTGCCCTCACAGGGGGCGACGGTGGCGATGGGAAAGCCTGCCACGGTCTGCGCCACGGCATCATGCATGAAGACGATGCCGATCAGCGTCTCGCCCTGCCCTGCAGCCTTGATCGGGGCAGACCCGGATTTGGTGTATTGGTTGATGTTGGCGTGCAAGCGCTTCATATAGTCGAAACCCGCGTCCTCGCCGAACAACTGCACCATGGTGGCCAGCGCCGTGTAGGCGGTGCCCGAGGAATTGGGATTGGCCATCTGGACCATGCCCTTGAATTCCGGTTTGGTCAGGTCTTCCCAGCAGGCCGGTGCGGTCAGGCCCGCCTTGGCCAGCATATCGGTATTGTAGCCAAAGCCCAGCGCGCCGGAATAGACGCCGATCGTCTTGTTGCCAGCACTTTCCGCCTGCGCGATCGCCCAAGGGTGCAACTGATCGCGCAGCGGGCTGAGATAGGGTTCGGTCAGATCTTCTTCCGCCGCCTGCAGGTGCGGGTCACCCGTGCCGCCCCACCAGACATCGCCCTTTGGGTTTTCAGCCTCGGCCTTGACCTGAGCATAGGTCTCACCCGAGGACTTGCGGGTCATGGCAACATCGATGCCGGACGCCTCTTCGAAACTTTTCTCGATCAACTGGCACCAGTCTTCCTGGGCCGAACAATAGAGGTTCAGATCAGCCAGGGCGGCGGTGCCTGACAAAGCGGTGGTGGCAGCAAGGATGCTTGTCGCCAATGCGGCATTTTTCATGGTGTATCCTCCCGATGGGCAGCGGATGGGCGCGTCAGTTTTTTGACGACGCCCAGTCCGGTACCGGAAGCTTAGCGCATGATTTCAGAATGCGGCAACCAGCTTGGCCAAAGGGACGGATCTTTTACAAAAGACGCATCGCCCCCAAGTCCACAGGCCTGGCAGCCGTTTGCCTCTGGCCCCCAAACCTGACCACCCCAAAGCGGATCCGCGCAGCTACAGACCGTCGTTGATGTCACGGTCCCAGATCTTGACCTGCGTTTCACGCACGCCCATCACCCGGCGCAGGACCAGCCAGGCCAGCACCGACGCCAGCGCAAAGATCAGCACCAACAGTGGTAAAGACCCGGTCAGACCCAACCCCGCAATGATGCCGGTAAACACCGCGCCAATCGCAAAGCCCAGAAAGATGAAGCCGGGCACGATGACCTCCAGCACGCCCAAGGCAAAGCCCAGAACGATCCAGGCCCACCACAAAGTCCAGATCTGTTCGGGCATTTACGCCCTTCCTTTCAGCATCTTGAAGGCGTCACCAAAAGCCTCCAGCGCATTGGCAGGGATCAGGATGGTTTGTTTGCCCTGACCAACGGCCACCGCCTGCAGCGCCTCAACCTGTTTCAGCGCCACCTGGAATTGCGCCGCTTCCAGCCCGTTTTCCTTGATTGCGATGGCGATCACGCTGGTCGCATAGGCTTCGGCATCGGCAGTGATCCGGCGGCCCTTGGCCTCTTGCTCGGCGGCATAAAGTTTGGCATCGGCGCCCAGCTCGACCGAGCGCTTGTTGCCCTCGGCCTCCATCACCTGCGCCCGACGTGCCCGTTCCGCGTTCAGCTGTTGCAGCATCGCGGCGCGCGTCGCCTCATCCAGACTAACATCCAGAATCTCGGCCCGCGTCACCTCGACCCCCCAGTCGTCCACCATCGCGGTGACCTGCTCTCGGACCCGCTCGATCAGCTGGGCGCGGTTGGACTGCACTTGGTCCAGCTCAATCTTGCCGATCTCACTGCGCACGATACCGGCGACCGTGGTGGCAATGGCCCCATCAACATCGCGGATCCGGTAGACGGTCTTTTCCGGCTCTGTCACACGGTAGAACACCGAAGTTTCCACCCTGACCAGCACGTTGTCGGCCGTGATCGCGTCTTGGCTGGCAATCGGCAACTGCCGTTCCAGCACTGACACCTTATGGGCAATGCGGTCCAGAAACGGCACCACAAAGTTGATGCCCGGCCCCAGCACCGACCGCAGGCGACCAAACCGCTCTACCACATGCTTTTCGCTTTGCGGCACGATCCGGACGCCCAGAAAGATGCAGATGATGATAAAAACGGCGATCGCCAGAAACACTGCGTTGCCGCCAAGAAAAGAATTGGAATTCATAAATGGCCTCCTGCCGGAAATAGGCCCGAAACCGGGCCTTTTCACTATGTGATCATATGCACGACATCGCGCAAGCTGAAATGCCTGTTTGCAGGTCTTGAAACCTGCCCGTTGCCCGTGTTCCACTTGGACATGCTGCAGGGAAACACCATGCCAATCACCCGGATCGACCTGAATGCTGACCTGGGCGAAGGCGTCGGGGATGATGACGCCCTGCTGGCACTGGTGACATCGGCCAATATCGCCTGTGGCGGGCATGCGTCAGACCCTGATCTGATGGCCGCCACGTTACGCGGCGCAGCCGCCCGCGGCGTGGTTATTGGCGCGCACCCCGGCTATGCCGACCGCCCCAATTTCGGGCGTAATGTGGTGCCAATGTCGCCGGCCTCGGTTGCCGCCATGGTTTCGGCGCAGATTGGTGCGCTGCAAGGCGTGGCAGCGCTGACCGGCGCGCATGTCAGCTATGTAAAGGCACATGGTGCGCTGGCAAATCTGGCCGCGGACGACCGACAGATAGCCGATGCCATCGCTGCGGCAACACAGGCGGCTGGGCTGGCTCTTTTGGCCATATCGGGAACTGAATTGCAGGCGGCGGGACTGGCCGCTGGTCTGCCGACCTATGCCGAGATCTTTGCCGATCGCGCCTATTTGCCTGACGGCCGCTTGGTTCCGCGCAGCCACCCGGATGCCATGATCCATGACCCGAAACAGGCTCTGATGCGGTTGATATCGTTTCTGGAGTCCGGGTTTATGCCGGTCGTCAATGGGCCGCCAATCCGGCTGGAGGCACAGTCGATCTGCATCCATGGCGATAGCCCCGATGCGGTTGAAATGGCACGAATGCTGCGCCGTGGTCTGGCCGATCATGGGGTGCTACTGGCGCCCTTTGCGCCATGACGCCGTGCTTTTATCCTGTTGGAGACCGCGCGGTGATGGTGGAATTCGCCACTTCGCTGAACCCCGCGGCACATACCGCTGTTCTGACCCTGGACCGCGCCCTGACCGCCCGTACCTTTGCCGGATTTCAACAGTCTGTCCCGGCCTTTGTCACGCTTTTGGTCATGTTCGACCCTGAACAGGCCGATCACACCGCAGTCGAAACCCATCTGCGAGGCCTGCTTGGCGCCAGATCAGAGACTGTTTCAGCCTCGCAATCGCACAACATAGCCATTCAGTATGAGGGCGCTGCAGATCTGCCCGCAGTATCCGAGCAAACCGGTCTGCCCCCCGCCGAAATTGCGGCGCTACACCAATCGGCCATCTATGAGGTGGCAATGTACGGCTTTGCCCCCGGCTACGCCTATCTTTCAGGCCTGCCCCCGGCCCTGCATCTGGACCGCAAACCCGTCCCTGTCCGCAACGTCCCCGCAGGCAGCGTCATCATCGCGGGGGGGCAATGCCTGATCACCACTCTGACCATGCCGACCGGCTGGTGGGTAATCGGCCGCAGCCCTGCACGTATCCTGACGGACGATCCAGACCACCCGTTTCTGTTTGGCGTTGGTGACAGGATCCGGTTTCAGGCAGCACCCGGATCAACCGCATGACCGCTAAATTGCAGGTGTTGCAAGCCGGGCCGCATGTGACGGTGCAAGATGCCGGTCGGCCGGGCCTGATGCGCTACGGTGTTCCGACTTCGGGCCCGATGGACCGCAAAGCGCTGGCCATTGCCAACACCGCGCTGGGCAACCCGCTGGGCGCGCCGGGAATTGAGGTATCGCCAGGCGGCCTGACACTGGCCTGCCGCGTGGGGCCGGTCAGCCTGGCCATCGCTGGTGGCGGCTTTATCGTCAATTTGAATGATCGCCGATTGGGGTCGTGGAACGTTTTGACACTACAAACAGACGACCTACTGGTCATTCGCCCCGGCCATTGGGGAAACTGGTGCTGCATCGCTGCGTCGGGGAAAATTCAGTGCCGAACGTGGCTGAAAAGCAGCTCAACGCATGCGCCGTCAGGCCTGGGCGGCGGCCATCTGGCGGCGGGACAGGACATATCCATTGCCAACCCGCGTCATGTTGTGGAAGGCCGTATTCCCTGTCCGGTCTGGGCCCGGCCCCGTCACCGGATCAATGTGGTTTTCGGCCCACAGGATCACCTCTTTGACGCTGAAACGGTGCAGCGGTTTGTCTCATCCCCGTTCAGTCCGGGCACCGATTTTGATCGCATGGGGATGCGCCTGCTGGGGCCGGACCTGATGCCGCGGAATGCACTGGGCATCCCGTCGCAACCCGTGACACGGGGGGCCGTGCAGGTGGCAGGCGACGGGGTGGCGACGGTGCTGATGGCCGATCATCAGACAACCGGCGGATACCCCAAGATTGCCACGGTTCTTGACGATGACACCGATGGTCTGGCGCAGGTGCGGCCCGGAGAGGCGATTGTGTTCAGCGCCATCTCTGCTGCCCGTGCGATTCAGCTGTCCCGCCTGCGCAGAGCCGCATTTCAGCAATGGCTGGCTGCCTTGTCCGCCCGCCAGAAAGGCCGGCCATGACTGCCACCGCCCTGATCGTTGGGTCCTTGCACTACGATATCATCGTTGAGACTAGCCACCTGCCCCGCCGTGATGAGACCGCGATCGGCAGCCGCTGGTATCCAAAATTCGGCGGCAAAGGCGGCAATCAGGCCGTTGCCGCCCGCCGTCAGGGCGTGCCTGCGCGGATGGTTGGCGCGGTCGGCGACGATGACTTCGGCCGCTATCTGCGCGCGCATTTGCAGAATGCAGGTGTCGACGATCAATTTGTCTCTGACATTGCAGAAATCGGCTCTGGCATCAGTGTTGCCCTGCAAGAACCGGGTGGTGACTATGCGGCCACAATCGTCTCGGGTGCCAATTTGCAGATAGATCCGCTGATCCTGTCAAATCCTGCTGTCTGGCGCGGTGTGGGCCTTTTGATCCTGCAAAATGAGGTGCCGGACACGGTGAATATTGCCGCGGCACAGGCGGCCCGTGCCCGCAATCTGCCCGTCATCCTGAATGCGGCACCCTTCCGCCTGCTGCCGCATGCGCTGTTGGGCCTGGTCACCCATCTGGTGGTCAACGCCGTTGAGGCCGAGATGCTGGACGCGCCGCCGGTTACAACCCTGACCACCGCAGCCAATGCAGCGCAGCATCTGTCGTCGATGGCGTCACATGTCATTGTTACAGCGGGCGCGCAGGGTCTGGCGGTGGCGTCAGCGGCCCAAACCGTCTCTATTCCCGCAGAAAAGATCAATGTCAGGTCTTCGCATGGCGCAGGAGACACCTTCATCGGCACATTGGCAGCCGCCTTGTTGCAAGGGGCCACCCTGCCTGAGGCCTGTATCCATGCGTCCCGGTCAGCCGCGCGCCATGTCGCGGGGTTGGCGCCCCTGATCCTGACGGGGGATCCGGTAACCGACGCAGATCCTGCTTGACGCTTGGGTGGCGAAGGCTGTTAGCTGGCGTCAAATGGTTGGCAGCTTCGCCCCGAGGTTCGGCATCTGCGCGCAGGGGCCGAAGATCGGGGTTTTTTAATAGGCCGACGTCACTTTGCCGCAGGGCTGGAGGGTCAAGGCCGCATGCACCGCTATCGCTTTGTCCTGTTCAGACCGTTGCAGTTCTTGCCGGTGCTGTTTGGCATTTCGGTCATCACCTTTGTCCTGGTCCGCCTGATTCCGGGCGACCCGGCGCGGATCCTGCTGGGCACGCGGGCCACGCCAACAGCCATCGCCAATATCCGCGCGCAATATGGCCTGGATGAGCCGATGTGGCTGCAATACTTCTATTTCATCAAGAATCTTGGCGCGGGTGAGATGGGGAAATCAACCCTCTACAAGATCGACGTCCTTCGCCTGATCGCCACCCGGATAGAGCCTACTTTGGCGCTGGTCATTGCGGGTGTTTTGATGGCGTTGATTATCGCAGTGCCCTTTGCCGCTATCTCGGCCCGCAGGCAGGGCACTATCGCCGATCACACGGTGCGCGTGGTGTCCACTGCCGGCATCGGCTTTCCGTCGTTCTGGCTGGGCGCGATATTGATCATCCTGTTCTCGGTCAAACTGGATTGGCTGCCGGTATCGGGCTATGGCAACAGCTTTGGCGACAAGCTGACTCATCTGGTGCTGCCCGGCCTGACCATCGCGCTGTCGCTGTCAGCGGTGCTGACGCGATCTTTGCGGGCGGGCATGATAGCGGGGCTGGAGTCTGACATCGCCACTGCCGCCCGCGCGCGTGGCATGCCCGAAGGCGTGGTGTTCTGGCGCCATGTGGTGCCCAATGCGCTGGTGCCAACAGTGAACCTGCTGGCCATCAACATCGGCTGGCTGATTGGTGGCACGGTGGTGGTGGAAAGCGTTTTTGCCATTCCCGGACTTGGGCAGTTGATGGTGCGCGGCATCTTCAGCCGCGATTATATGGTGGTTCAGGGCGTGGCGCTGACCTTTGCGGTGGCGACCGTTCTGATCAACTTTGCCGCCGATATCATCACCGTCGCCCTGGACCCGCGGGTGGAATTATGAGCG
>JBATPI010000236.1:0-4245 GCA_049291415.1 Paracoccaceae bacterium
GCCCACGGCGCGCGCGGTGCCCCCTGCGCCGACGTCTGGCCCGCCCCCCGCGCCGGTTGATGACCTGCCTTTTGACACCCATGACGACGGTTTTGGCGACCAGGTCTTTCCCGGCTCGTCCAAATCAGACGCCCAGGATGCGGCATCCGCAGTGCCGGTGGATCTGGGTATTGCCGCAGCGCTGGATGCCATCCGAAAGGAAGGGCTGACCGGCCGACAACTGCGCGTGGCCCGCCGTCTGGCGCAGCGCCACAACTTTCCCGCCACCTCGGATTTTGACGCTGTGCGCCTGCTGCGTCAGGCCGGGGTTGACCCGTTTCAACGCTCCAGCATGCTGGAAATGGTGACGGCGGACACCGCATCCGATGCCTTGGCCCCCGCCACCGCACCGGGTGGTGGTGGCGATCAGCCGCCGGTCACGGGTCGCGCGCTGGCCCCTCTGCCCGGCGATGGGGTCAGGTTGCCGCAGACGGTGAAACCTATCCAGCTACCCTCGACCGAACAGCGTGCCGAGGTCAACCACGCCGCCGAAATCCTGAAGATGCAGCAGGAAATCGCCAAGCGGCGCAAGAAAAAGCTGGCGCTGCTGTTTGCGCGGTTGTTCGTGTTCATCGGCCTGCCGACGCTGCTGGCCGCATGGTATTTCTCGATGGTGGCGACGCCGCTTTACGCCACCAAATCCGAATTCCAGATCCAGCAGGCCGCCCCTCCGGCGGCGGCGGGCATGGGCGGGCTGTTGTCAGGCACCTCTTTTGCCACCTCACAGGATTCCATTGCGGTGCAGGGCTATCTGCAATCGCGCGACGCCATGATACGCTTGGATCAGGATCTGGGCTTTCGTGCCCATTTCCAGCAGGACCGGATGGATCCGCTGCAGCGGCTGGCCAAGGATGCCACGCTGGAAGACGCCTACCGTGTCTATAAAAAGAACGTCCATATCTCATATGACCCGACCGAAGGCATCATCAAGATGGAGGTGATTGCCGCCGATCCACAGGTCTCGGCCGAATGGTCGCGCAAGCTGATCGCCTATGCCGAAGAGCAGGTCGACCACATGACCAGCCGGTTGCGCGAAGACGCCATGCAGGGTGCGGGCGAAAGCTATGAACAGGCCGAAAAGGCCGTGATCGCGGCGCAACGCCGGGTCGTCGACCTGCAGGAAAAGTTCAAGGTTCTCAGCTCTGAGGTCGAAGTTGGCTTGTTGACAACACAGATTGGTGCGCTGGAAACCCAGTTGACCCAGGAGCAGCTGTCGCTGGCGCAGATGCAGTCGAACGAAACCCCCAACAAGGCCCGCATGGACCCGGTCCAGCGCCGCATAAAGACGCTGGAAGATCAGATCGCCATCATGCGCGCGAAACTGACCGAAGATGGTGCCGGAGGGGAATCCTTGGCCCGCATTCAGGGCGAATTGTTCGTGGCCCAGGCCGATGTGCAGACCCGCCAGATGCTGCTGGGTCAGGCCCTGACCGCGATGGAGACCAGCCGGATTGAGGCGAACCGCCAGGCGCGCTATCTGGCGCCCTCGGTCTCGCCCACCCCTACGGATGAGCCGACCTATCCGCGCGCCTTTGAAAACACGCTTGTCACCATGTTGATCCTGCTGGGAATCTATCTAATGATCTCGATGACGGTATCGATCCTGCGTGAACAGGTCTCGGCATAGGGGCGGATGATGAAGACGGTAAAGATAGGCGGGCTGACCGTTGGCAATGACTTGCCTTTGCTGGTGATTGCGGGGCCGTGTCAGCTGGAAAGTCTGGATCACGCCCAGATGATCGCCGAGGAATTGGCGCAGGCCTGTGCCGCGGCGGGCGCGCAATTTGTCTTCAAGGCCAGCTATGACAAGGCCAATCGCACCTCGCTGACCGGCAAGCGCGGCATGGGGATGGGCGCGGGGCTGAAGGTGCTGGCCGCTATAAAGGCGATGGGCATTCCGGTGCTGACCGACATCCATGAACCGGATCAGGCCGCCGAAGTGGCGTCGGTGGTCGATGTGCTGCAAATTCCAGCTCTGCTGTGCCGCCAGACCGATCTTTTGCTGGCCGCAGGCCGGACCGGTGCGGCGGTGAACGTCAAGAAGGGCCAGTTTCTGGACCCATACGGCATGGCCAATGTCGCGGCCAAGATTGCCTCAACCGGAAATGAGCGGATCTTGCTGACCGAACGCGGCACGACATTTGGCTATAACGGGCTGGTCGCCGACATGCGCAGCCTGCCGATCATGGCGCGTACCGGCTATCCGGTGGTGATGGATGCCACCCATGCCGTCGCTTTTCCGGGCGGTTTGGGCGACAGTTCGGGCGGTCAGCGCGAATTCGCGCCGGTGCTGGCCCGGGCGGCGGTGTCTTTGGGCATTGCGGGGGTGTTTTTGGAAACCCATCAAGACCCCGATACCGCGCCGTCAGATGGCCCGAACATGATCCGGCTGACCGATATGCCCGGCCTGATCGCCAGCCTGATGGATTTTGACCGGCTGGCCAAGGCCCATCCCTTGCGGGTCTAACGTGACCGCAACAGTGGCAGCAGCAACGCAAACAACTCTGCCTGAGAGGTCAGACCGCAACGCTGATAGAGCTGGCGGCGAAACACCTTCACCGTTTGCGGGCTGACCCCCAGCCGCAGCCCGATCGATGGCGTTGAATGGCCGCGCAGGATCAACAGCGCCACTTCGGCCTGACGCGGCGTGATGCGGACGCCCTGCCGCTCCAGCGCCAGCACCAGGTCGCCCGCCACATCCAGCGCAGGCCCGATCTGCGCATCCAACTGCGACCAATGCCGCGTGGCCAGCGCCAGAATGATCGGGGCCAGCCGGTGGCACAGGGCCAGATCATCAGCGCTGAACACCCGGCCAGAGCTGCCATCGCGCCCCAGACACAGCGTCAGCGACACGCCAGCCACCGGGTAGGCGATGAACGTCACCTCATCCAACAGCGTCGTGCCGCGGTAATACTCGGTGTAATATCGGCTACGCTGAAAGGCATCAGGCGCCACCTGCGCCAGCGGGTAGGCCCCCGCCGGCACCCGCGCCTGATGCAGGGCGTGATACGGGTCCAGCAGATAGGCACCACCCAGATAGGCACTGTCGGTCTGCGCAAAGACCTGTCGCTGGCTGGCCTGCCGCCACAACACCAAGGGCGGCCCGGCATCGCGATAGGCCAGCACGATCAGATTGTCCGGCGCGACCATCTGCCTGAACAGCGCCATCAGGGCCGCTTCGAACCCCGGTTTGCCCATCAGACGGATCGCCGCGGCCAAAGCCGGTTCCAGACCATTTTGCAAGGCGGGCATGATACCTCTCTGGGGGTATATACCCCCCGTATTCCGTTCAAATAGCATTATGTCATATTTTCAGGGGTATATACCCGCGAAAACCCACCCGTCACATTGTCCCGCGCATCACGGACGATCACCCTGCCCAGCTGTGAGACCCAACATGACCCGCGATCCCCGCCACGACATCCTGTTCACGCCGCTGAAAATTGGTCCGAAAACCGCGAAAAACCGGTTTTATCAGGTGCCGCATTGTAACGGCGGCGGCTACCGCGACCCCTCGGCGGTGGTCGAGATGCGCCGCACCAAGGCCGAAGGCGGCTGGGGCGTGATCTTCACCGAACAGACCGAGATCCACCCCACATCCGAGATTGCCCCCTTTATTGAGCAGCACCTGTGGGACGACCGCGACCTGCCCGCGCTGGCCCGCATGGCGGATGCGATGAAAACCAACGGCGCGCTGGCCGGAATCCAGTTGGCCTATTCGGGCATAAACGGCCCCAACCTCTACTCGCGCGAAGTGCCCCTTGCCGTCACCGGTGGCCCGATCCTGACCTTCACTTCGGACCCCGTTCAGGCCCGCACGATGGACCGCGCTGACATTCGCGATCTGCGCCGATGGTTCCGCAACGCCTTTCGCCGCAGCCAACAGGCGGGCTTTGATCTGATCTGCCTTTACGGCGCGCATGGCTTTGGAATCTTGCAACATTTCCTTAGCCGCGCGACCAACCACCGTACCGACGACTACGGCGGCTCTTTGGAAAACCGTGCCCGTTTCCTGCGTGAAATCGTCGAAGATGCACGCGAAGAGACCAAGGGCGAGCTGGCCATTTCCCTGCGCATGTCCCTGCATGAGGCCGGCGCTTTCGGCTTTTCCAATGCTGAGCTCCGCGATTTCATCGAGATGCATGGCGATCTGCCCGACATCTGGGATCTCGCCCATGGCACGTGGGAGGCCTGCTCGGGCACCTC
>JBATPI010000237.1:0-1538 GCA_049291415.1 Paracoccaceae bacterium
CCTGCACCTTGTCGCGCCGCAGAAAGGCGCCGGTGCGCAGATTTTCCTCAACGGTAAGGTCGGGGAATACCCGCCGCCCCTCGGGCACATGGGCGATGCCGCGGGCGACAATTTTCTCGGGCGGCAGGCGGTCGATCCGCTGACCATCAAACCAGATCTCGCCGCCCGACAGTTTGGCAAGCCCCGAGATCGCGCGCAGCGTCGTGGTCTTGCCCGCGCCGTTGCCGCCGATGATCGTGACGATCCCGCTTGCCGGCGCCTGCAGCGTGATGTTCCGGATCGCCGAAACCTTCTGGTAGTTTACCGATGCGTCCCTGACCTCAAGCAACATGGCGCGCACCCCCGAGATAGGCCTCGATCACCTTGGGATCGTTGCGGATCTCGTTTGGCGCACCCTCGACCAGAAGCTGGCCAAAGTTCATCACCGTGATCCGGTCACACAGGCCCATGATCGCCTGCATGTCATGTTCGACCAGTAGGATGGTGACACCACGGTCACGGACCTTGAACATCAGGTCCATCATTTGCTTGGTCTCTTCGGGGTTCATGCCGGTGAAGGGTTCGTCCAGCAGCAGCATGTCCGGTTCGGCCGCCAGTGCCACCGCCATGCCAAGCGCCCGCTGGTGCCCGTGCGACAGCTCTGCCGCCAGCTCGTGTTCGCGCAGCTGCAGGCCGAAGAACGCCAGCGTTTCGCGGGCCTTCGCCTCGTTCTCGCGCGCGGCCTTCGCCCCGCTGCCCAGGATCGCGCCCAGCAGTGTGGGGCGCTGGTGCATGTAGCGGCCGACCATCACGTTCTGCAGCAGCGTGAATTCCTGAAACAGGGTCGAGTGCTGGAAAGTCCGCACCAGCCCCCTCGCCGCCACCTGGGGCATGGTCAGTCCCGAGATGTCCTGGCCTTTATAAAGCACCCGCCCCTCGGTCGGCGCGTAGTAGCCGCTGACAACGTTGAACGTTGTGGTCTTGCCGGCACCATTGGGGCCGATCAGCCCGTGAATTGTGCCGGGCTGGACCGCGAAGCTGAGGTTGTTGATCGCCGTCAGCCCGTCAAATCGCATGGTCAGGCCGTTGACCTCGAGCAGCGGTGGCGCGCCAGCATTTGCCCGGTCATCCTTCATTTGTTGCCCCCTTGGTCTTGGACACCACAGGAACGGCGCGCTTGCGCCCGAAGATCGCGCCGGATCTCGGCACCAGGCTTTCCAGGCCCTTTGGAAGGAACAGGACCGATGCAATCAGGATCAGGCCGTAGATCAGCGGCCGGACCTGATCCATACCCAGTTCGCGCAAGACAACCTCATTGAGGATCGTCAACACGATCACGCCCAGGATCGGGCCGTAGAACGTGACCGTGCCCCCGACGATCGCCCAGGTCAGAACAAAGACCATCTCTTCGACATTGAAGCGGTTGGGATTTACGGTTCCGATGTAATGCGCCAGCAGCCCGCCCGACAAACCGGCAAAGCATGAGGCGATGACAAAGGCCAGCGTGCGGTAATGGCGCGCCTTGACCCCCACCGACTCGGCCAGCTTGTCCTGCCAAT
>JBATPI010000238.1:0-30840 GCA_049291415.1 Paracoccaceae bacterium
AGTTCGGGCTGGTCCGGCCGGGCCGGCCGCAAGGGCGGCGTGGCCTGTCCGACCGGCAAGGGCGTGCCCGATGCTTTTGCCGCGAACCATGTCGCAGCATGCGCCCGGCCCAAGGCCGCCTTTTCGCGGCCATCAGCGGTGGTCAGCACCTGAACCGCCATCTCAGCCAGAGTCCTGGCCATCACAGCGCCTGCGCGGCGGCCAGCACCTCATCGGCGTGGCCCTTGACCGAGACCTTGGGCCAGACCTGTGCCACGTGGCCCGTGCCGTCAATCAGCACGGTCGCGCGCGTGATGCCCATATAGGTCTTGCCGTAATTGGTTTTCTCACCCCAGACGCCGTAATCTTCGCAGGTCTGCCCGGCCTCATCCGAGGCCAGGATAATCCCCAGATCATGCTTGGCGCAGAACCTGTCATGCGCCGCGACGCTGTCTTTCGAGATGCCGATCACGGCGGTGCCCGCGGCGGCGAATTCTGCAGCAAGGGCGGTGAAATCCTGCGCTTCCAGCGTGCAGCCGGGGGTGTCGTCCTTGGGGTAGAAATACACCACCACCTTGCCCGGGCGCAGACCCGACAGGCTGACCGAGCCGCCGCCATTCCGCGGCAGGGTGAAATCGGGGGCGGTCTCTTTGGGGCCAATCATGGGCATCTCCTTGCCAAGCCTGTATGGATCACAGGTGTTTTGGTTGTCTTTGGCCAAGGATAAAGGCAAGGGAACAACAAGCCCAGACCAGATCGGTCGGGCACACGCCCTTAAGGGCGGGAATGAACCGGGCCGTGACAGAAGTAAGCCAGACGCCAGATCCAGACCCCGGTGCAGATGTGGCACCCGGCCTTGCCCCGCCCGTGGTCAAGGTCCGGTCCCGGCGTGCCCGCAAACCGCGCAAAAGACCGCGCAAACGGGGCCGGATCGGGTTGTGGTTGGTGCTGGTGCTGGTTGTGATGGCGCTGGTGCTGGGGGTGGTCGGCATGGCGCTGACCGGGCGCAGCCTGTCACTGCCGGTCTGGGCGGTGGCCGAGGTGGAAACCCGGCTGAACCGCAAGCTGGCTGGCACCCACCTGCCGCCTGGGGCCGCGTTGGCAGTGGGCCAGATTGAGTTGGCGCTGGACCGTGATTTCAGCCCCCGGTTGCGGCTGCGTGATCTGCGCCTGATCGAGCCGTCGGGCAAGACCATGCTGGCGCTGCCCGAAGTAGCGGTGGCGATGGATGCGGGCGCGCTGTTGATCGGGCAGGCGCGGATCACCTCGGTTCGCCTCTTGGGCGCGCATCTTGAGGCGCAGCGCGATGCCGAAGGCCGGATCGGCCTGTCAGTCGGCGGGCTGTCGGGGGCCCGCGCGCCGCAAAGTCTGGGCGATGTTCTGGATGCGCTGGACCGCATGTTCTCAACCCCCACTCTGGCGGGGCTGGACCGGATTGAGGCCGATGCCCTGACCCTGACGCTGACCGATGCCCGCGCCGGGCGGCAATGGCAGTTGGGCGATGGGCGGATGGTGCTGGAAAACCGCGACACCGGGCTGGCGGCGGAACTCAGCGTTACGCTGCTGGACGGGGCAACCCCGGCGCAGGCGCGGCTGACGATTGAGACCGACAAGACCACCTCGGCCGCCCGCATCATCGCCAATCTGCAGGATATGGATGCCGCAGATCTGGCCGCACAGGCCCCCCCTTTGGCCGCCCTGGGGCTGCTGGATGCGCCAATATCAGGCCGGATGCTGGGCGAATTGCGGCCTGATGGCGCGCTGAAGGGCTTTGAGGCTACGTTGACCTTGGGCAAGGGCGCAGTAAAGCCCAGCGAAGACGCCCGCCCGGTGCCGTTTGAGCGTGCCGAAATGGCGCTGCGTTACGACCCGCAGCGCCAGCGGATCACGCTGGGCAGTCTGCGGCTGGAGAGTGCGTCATTGCGGATCAAAGCGCGTGGGATTGGCCTTTTGCAGGACGCCACAGGCGATCTGGCCGCACCGGGCAAGGTGCCGGCGGTGATCATCGGCCAATTGTCGTTTTCCGAAGTGATGGTTGACCCCGAGGGGCTGTTTGAGGAACCCGTCCGGTTTGACACCGGGTCGCTGGCGATACGGCTGACGCTGAGCCCGTTTCACGCGGAAATCGGCGAGCTGACCTTTGGCGAGGGCGAAGACCAATTGCGGCTGGACGGCGACCTAGCCGCAGGTGAGGGTGGCTGGCGCGGCGGTTTGAATGTCAGTCTGGGCCGGATCAGTGCCGACCGGCTGGTCAAGCTGTGGCCGGTCTCGGTGGTTCCGAAAACCCGTGCCTGGCTGGCGGCCAATGTGGGGCAGGGCCAGTTTCTGGACGTGGACGCCGGCCTGCGCTTTGCACCGGGGGCAGAGCCGCATTTCGGGCTGGACTATGATTTCCAAGAGGCCGAGGTGCGCTTTATCCGCACCTTGCCGCCGGTGCAGGACGGGCGGGGCCGCGCCTCGATCTTTGGCAATACCTATACGGTGGTGCTGGATGGCGGCCATGTCACCGCGCCGGGGGGCGGGGTGATCGACGCCACCGGCTCGATGATGCGAGTGGCCGACATCACCAAGATTCCCGCCGATGCCGAAGTGCATCTGACCACGGTATCGGACCTGACCGCCGCCCTGTCCCTGCTGGATCAGGAACCCTTCCGCTTTCTGACCAAGGCCGGTCGCCCGGTGGATATGGGGCAGGGTCGGGCCGAACTGGCCTCGGACCTGCGCTTTCCGCTAAAGGCCAAGATCGAGGTTCAGGACGTGACCTATGCCGTCAAGGGCCGGATCAAGGAGTTCCGCTCAACCGTCATGGTGCCGGGGCGGGTGATCGCGGTGCCCGATCTGGGCGTCAGCGTCACGGCCGACGGGTTGGAGTTGCAAGGCACCGGCACGCTGGACGATGTGGGCTTTACCGCGACGCTGCGCCAACCCTTTGGGCCAAAGACGGCAGGCACCGCGGAGGTTTCGGCCAAGGTGCGGCTGACCGACAAGGGGTTGCGCAGCTTTGGTGTCGCACTGCCCCAAGGATGGCTGTCGGGTGAGACCGAAGCGCAGGTCGAGATGACCATTCCCAAGGGTGCGCCCCTGACAATGAAGGTCAGCTCATCTTTGGTGGGGGCCACGCTGAAGGTGCCGCCGCTAAGCTGGTCGAAATCGGCCAAGACCAAAGGCAGCCTGACGCTGGAGGCGACGCTGGGCTCGCAGCCCAAGGTTGATAATATGGTGCTGACCGCGCCCGGCCTGAAGGCGTCTGGGCAGATCCGCACCGGCACGGGCGGCGTCTTTGACCGCGCGCGGTTCACCACGTTGCAGGCCGGCGACTGGCTGGATGCGGCGGTTGATCTGATCGGGCAGGGCCGCAACCGTGCGCCAAAAGTTGAGGTACTGAATGGCACGCTGGACCTGCGCAAGATGCCGGGCGGTGGCACCAGTGGCGGCGCGACCGATGGCAACACCGAGATGAAGGTGGCCCTGGATCAGTTGATCGTATCTTCCGGCATCACGCTGACCCGGCTCAGGGGGGCCTTTCTGTCGCGTCGGGGCGGGCTGGATGGCAGTTTCGCCGCGTTGGTCAACGGCAAGGCCGAGATCACCGGCACCGTGGTTCCCGATCAGGGTCGCACCGCGCTGCGCGTTACCTCACGCAATGCGGGCCGGGTGATGGCGGCTGCGGGCATATTCGCGTCGGGGCGCGGCGGGGCGCTGGACATGACGCTGCGCCCGCGCGGACCTGAGGGCCAATATGTCGGCAGTGCCACATTCTCCAGCCTGTCGGTGCAGGACGCGCCGGTTCTGGCGGCGCTGCTCAGTTCAATCTCGGTGGTGGGATTGCTGGAGCAATTGGGCGGCAACGGGCTGGTGTTCGAATCCGGCGAGGTCGAGTTTGTGCTGTCACCTTTGGGCGTGCAGATCACCCGCGGATCGGCTGTCGGGGCCTCACTGGGCATTTCATTCGAGGGGGCGTATTCCAGCGGTTCTGGCCGTCTGGACATGCAAGGCGTGATTTCCCCGATCTACATCCTGAACGGTATCGGCCAGATCTTTTCGCGCAAGGGCGAGGGGCTGTTCGGTTTCAACTATCGGCTGACAGGCTCGGCCGATAAACCCATCGTCTCGGTCAATCCGCTGTCGATTCTGACGCCCGGCATGTTCCGCGAGTTGTTTCGCCGCGCCCCCCCCGTTGTGAAAAGGTCAGGCGGATGAAGCTGTCGGATTTCGATTTCGATCTGCCTGAGGGGTTGATCGCCACCCGCCCGGCCCGGCCGCGCACCGCCGCAAGGCTGTTGTTGGCCCAAGGCGACGCGATTCGTGATCTGCATGTGCGCGATCTGGTGGACGTCTTTCGCCCCGGTGATCGGTTGGTTCTGAACAACACCCGCGTCATTCCCGCGCGGTTGTTTGGCAGCCGCGCCCGCGGTGATGCGGTGGCCAAGGTGGAAATCACCCTGCTGGAACCCAGCGCCGCAGGCGGCTGGCGCGCGTTGGCAAAACCCCTGCGCAAGGTGCAGCCGGGTGAGGTGATCGTGTTTTCCGATCAGCTGTCCGCCACCGTGGTCGAGAAATCCGACACCGACCTGCGGCTGGATTTCGCGCTGACCGGCGAGGCGTTTGACGCAGCTTTGGCGCAGGCAGGGGCGATGCCGCTGCCGCCCTATATCGCCGCCAAACGCCCCGCTGACGATCAGGACCGCACTGATTACCAGACCGTCTTTGCCCGCCATTCCGGGGCCGTTGCTGCCCCCACCGCATCGCTGCATTTTGACGCCGACCTTCTGGCGGCGCTGGCGGCCAGGGGGGTGGATTTCACCGAAGTCACCCTGCATGTCGGCGCAGGCACCTTTCTGCCGGTCAAGGTCGAAGACGTGACCAGCCACCGGATGCATGCCGAATGGGGCCAGGTCACGGCCGAAGCCGCCGCCCAGATCAACACGACCAAAGCCGCCGGTGGCCGGGTGATTCCGGTGGGCACTACCGCTTTGCGTCTGATTGAGACGGCAGCGCGCAGCGGCACCGTCACCGCGTGGCAGGGGCCAACCGACATCTTCATCTATCCCGGTTTCCGCTTTCACGCGACCGATGCGTTGATGACCAACTTTCACCTGCCTAAATCGACGCTGCTGATGCTGGTTTCGGCCTTGATGGGCAAGGCGCGGATGGACCGGATCTATGCCCATGCCATCGCGCAGGGCTACCGCTTCTTCAGCTATGGCGATGCCTCATTGCTGATTCCATAACGCGGCGCAAACCGACCAAAGAAGGTCGCCACCATCCTGCCAGCGCCTTTGCTATCGTCATAGCTTCACATCCCACGAGCTCCGGAGCCACACCATGCTGACTGTTCTACGCAACACCTGGGCGCTTTTGCTGGGCATGATGCTGCTGATGCTGGGCAACGGCATGCAGGGCACGCTGTTGGGAATCCGCGGCGACCGTGAGCATTTCTCGACCTTCGAGATGTCGATCGTGATGTCGTGCTATTTCGTCGGTTTTCTGTTTGGCAGCCGGCTGGCGCCCGACATGATCCGCCGCGTTGGCCATGTGCGGGTGTTTGCGGCGCTGGGGTCGATGATCTCGGCGGTGCTGATTCTCTATGCCGCGGCACCTGACTGGATGGTCTGGGCGGTCTTGCGGGTGCTGATCGGGTTTTCCTTTTCGGGCGTCTATATCACTGCTGAAAGCTGGCTGAACAACGCTTCGACGAATGAGAACCGTGGCCAGGCGCTGTCGCTGTATCTGATCGTGCAGATGGTGGGCATCATCCTGGCGCAGCTTTTGCTGAATGTGGGCGATCCCGAAGATTATATCCTGTTCATCATCCCATCGGTTCTGGTGTCGCTGGCCTTCACGCCGATCCTGTTGTCGGTCAGTCAGGCCCCGGCGTTCGAAACCACCAAACCGTTGAGTTTCCGCAGGCTGTATGAGGCGTCGCCGCTGGGCTGCGTGGGGATGTTCCTGTTGGGCGGCATCTTCTCGGCGCAGTTCGGGATGGTGTCGGTCTGGGGCACGCAGGCGGGGCTGTCGGTCAAGGACCTGACGATTTTCGTTGCCTTCATCTATATCGGCGGGCTGATCTTTCAGTATCCTATCGGTTGGCTGAGCGACCGGGTGGACCGGCGCAAGGTGGTCTTGTGGCTGTCGGCGTTTGGTGCGGTGGCGTTGATGGTGCCAGTGATCTTCAACCTGCCCTTCGTGCTGTTGGTGACGATTGGCGCCATCGGCGGGGGCGTATCGAACCCGCTCTATTCGCTGCTGTTGGCCTATGTGAACGACTATCTGGACAAGGCCGACATGGCCGCAGCCTCTGGCGGGCTGATGTTCATCAACGGGTTGGGCGCCATCTCGGGCCCGGTGATCACGGCCTATATCATGGGCCTGATCGGGCCATCGGGGTTCTTTCTGTTCATGTCGGTGCTGTTTGCGGCCCTGTCGGGCTATGCCGCCTGGCGGATGACGCAGCGCCGCACCACGCCTGAGGTCACCTCATCCTTTACGGCGCTGTCGCCCTCGGCCTCGGTCGTGGCGGTGGAAACCGCGGCGATGGTTGAGGCGGAAGACGCCCGCCCCGGTTGAGGTTGCGCCCGGCGGCACAGCCTGCCAAGCTGGCGTTGAGCGGCTAAGGAGCGTGCGATGACAGATCCGGTTACGGTGCTGGACTTTTGGCTGGGCGAGATTGGCCCGGCCGGCTGGTATGCCGGCACGGCCCAGATAGATCAGGCCTGTGCGGATGGCTTTGGCGATCTGGTCGCGGCGGCGCGCGATGGCGGGCTGGAGCATTGGGTCGATGGCCCGGCGGGGGCGCTGGCCTATCTGATCCTGACCGATCAGTTTCCCCGCAACATCCACCGTGGCACGCCCCTGGCCTTTGCAAGCGATCCGCGCGCCCGGGATGCGGCGCGCAAGGCGCTGGCTGCAGGCTGGGACATGGACGCGCCTCAGCCCGAACGGCAGTTCTTCTACATGCCGTTTGAGCATTCCGAAGACATCGCCGATCAGGATCTGGCCGTGGATCTGATGGACCAGCGGATGCCCGATCACCCGGACCTGGCCTTGCACGCCCGCGCCCACCGCGAACAGATCCGGCTGTTTGGCCGGTTTCCGGGCCGCAACGCGGCGCTGGGGCGCGAGAACACGGCTGAAGAAGCGGATTTTCTGGATCAGGGCGGTTATGCCGCCTTGGTGCGGCGACTGAAGGGGTAGCCATGCATTTCGTGCATAGGGCTGCGGCGCTGGCTTTGTTGCACGGTTGAACGACATAGTTTAGGGCTAAACCACTTTTCCGGGGAGGGAAGAATGGCTGACCAGAGTTTCGACCTTGTTGTAATCGGTGCGGGACCGGGCGGCTATGTGGCCGCAATCCGAGCGGCTCAGTTGGGCCAAAAGGTCTGTATCGTGGAACGCGAGAACCTGGGCGGCATCTGCCTGAACTGGGGCTGCATCCCGACCAAGGCCCTGCTGCGATCTGCCGAGGTGTTTCATCTGATGCACCGCGCCAAGGAATTCGGTCTGGGGGCCACCGGCATCAGCTATGACCTGCCCGCGGTGGTTGCGCGGTCACGCGGGGTGGCAAAACAGCTGTCGGGCGGCATCGGTCATCTGATGAAAAAGAACAAGATCACTGTCATCATGGGCGCGGCCACGCTGCCCAAAATGGGCACGGTCTCGGTGAAAACCGACAAGGGCACCGACACGCTGACCGCCAAGCACATCGTTCTGGCCACCGGCGCGCGCGCCCGCGAACTGCCGGGGCTGGAGGCGGATGGCGATCTGGTCTGGAGCTATCGTCACGCCTTGGTGGCGACTCGGATGCCGAAAAAACTGCTGGTGATCGGATCCGGCGCCATCGGCATCGAATTTGCGTCCTTCTTCAACACGCTGGGGGCTGACACCACTGTGGTCGAGGTGATGGACCGCATTTTGCCGGTTGAAGATGTGGAAATCGCCACCTTTGCCAAGAAATCCTTTGTCAAACAGGGCATGAAAATCCTGGAAAAAGCCGGGGTCAAAAAGCTGGACCGCAAACCGGGTGTGGGTGTCACAGCGCATATCGAACAGGACGGCAAGGTCACGACACATGACTTTGACACGGTGATCTCGGCCGTCGGCATCGTCGGCAACGTTGAGGATCTGGGGCTGGAGGCCCTGGGCGTGAAAATCGACCGCACCCATGTGGTGACGGATGAATTCTGCCGCACCGGAGTGCCGGGCCTTTATGCCATCGGCGACATCGCGGGCGCGCCGTGGTTGGCGCATAAGGCCAGCCATGAGGGCGTCATGGTGGCCGAACTGATCGCGGGCGGCCATCCGCATCCGATCAAGCCGGGGTCGATTGCAGGCTGCACCTATTGCCATCCGCAGATTGCATCGGTGGGCATGACCGAGGCCAAAGCGAAAGAGGCGGGCTTTACAGTGAAAGTCGGCCGTTTCCCATTCATCGGCAATGGCAAGGCGATTGCCTTGGGCGAATCCGAAGGCCTGATCAAGACGGTGTTTGATGCCAAGACCGGAGAGCTGCTGGGCGCGCATATGGTGGGTGCCGAAGTGACCGAGTTGATCCAGGGCTATATCATCGGCCGCACCTTGGAGACCACGGAAGAAGACCTGATGAACACGGTCTTCCCGCATCCGACCCTGTCGGAAATGATGCATGAGGCGGTGCTTGACGCCTATGGCCGTGCGTTGCACATGTAGCCCATGGCCTCGATCAACCGATCCGTGATGCAAAAGACCAGTCGGGCGTGGTTGAAAGACCTGGGCCCGGCTTCGTTGGATGCGGCCGAGATTTCGGGGGTTTGGGGCGAGTCCTTGGGTTTTCGGTCGTTCCAACCGTTATACTATCCAGATTTTGACCTTTGCACCGGGCCGATCACCGGCGATGACGGCAAGATTCTGAAGTTCGACGTGATCCTGGCCAATCAGGTGTGGGAACATATCGACCGGCCCTATGCCGCCACCCGCAACGTGTTCCGCATGCTGCGCAAGGGAGGGTGGTTCTGGCTGGCAGTGCCGTTTTTCATTCCATATCATGCGGTTCCGGTTGATTGTTCACGTTGGTCGGCGCGGGGTTTACGCAATCTTTTGATTGAGGCGGGGTTCCACGAAGGCTCAATCCAATCGGCGCAATGGGGCAACCGCGCGATGGCCCTACGCAATCTTGAGCGGCCTTGGCCGCCCGAAGCCGCGCCGGATGATGATTTGACAAATGACCCCGATTTCCCGCTGGTTGCCTGGGCAATGGGGCAACGGCCGCTCTGAACCGGATGAGGCCGCCGCCTCTGGCAAGAGTATTTTCAAAAGAGCAATTGGCTGGGGCTGGCGCAGGGCCGCCGATCTGGGTAGCCATGCGGGATGCGACATTTGCCCCCCATGGTTCTGGTGGTCTTGTTATGGGCTGCAGGCCTGGGCGCCGCGGCGCAATTCGGCAAGATCTCGGTCATTTTTGACGATCTGCGCGGGCTCTATACTGGCAGCGGAGAGGTGGGGTTGGGGCTGATCGTGTCGGTCGTGGGCATGGTCGGGCTGATCTTTGGCACCACGGCGGGGCTGTTGGTGCAGCGCGTCGGGCCAAAGCGCGCCATAGTCGCGGCGCTGGCGCTGGGGGCATTGGTCTCGGTGGTTGAGGCCAGCCTGCCCAGCTATCCCTTGTTGATCGCCGCGCGGGTGCTGGAGGGGCTGTCGCATCTGACCATCGTGGTTGTGGCGCCGTCGATGATTGCCGGGCTGGCCCCCGAGGCGCGGCGGCCCTTTGCGATGACGTTGTGGTCGTCATTCTTTGGGGTGACCTATGCGGCTCTGGCGCTGATTTCACGACCGGTTCTGGACTGGGGCGGCATTCCGGGGCTGTTTATCGGCCACGCGCTGTGGATGGCGGCGTTTTGCGGCATTCTGGCGCTGGTGCTGCCGCCCGATCCTCCACGGCATGGCAGCCACCGGGGCAGCATTCTGGCCGAGCATCTGGCGATCTATGCCTCGCCCCGGCTGGCGGCCCCTGCGATGGGGTTTTGTTTCTACACCTTCCTTTATGTTGCCTGCCTGACCCTGTTGCCGCCAGAGACGCCGCTGGCCCAGCGGGTCTGGATGGCGTCGGGCATGCCCTTGATGTCGATTGCGGTGTCGCTGACGTTGGGGGTGCGGCTGTTGGGCCGGATGTCGGCGGTGCGGCTGGTGCAATGGGGCTATGCCGCTGCGATCCCCGGGTTCGTGATCCTGGGGCTGTTCTGGGGGCAGGGGCCGGGCATGCTGCTGGGCGGGTTCTGGCTGTCAGCCGCGCTGGGAATTGTGCAAGGCGCCAGCTTTGCCGCTATCCCGGAACTGAACGCGACGGCAGAGGCGCGGGTGCGCGCCGCCGGCGCGATTGCGCAGTTGGGCAATCTTGGCACCACCACCGGCACGCCTCTGCTGGCGCTGGTGATGGTCGAGATTGGGCCGGGGGCAATGATCGCGGCGGCTGTGCTGTTCTGCGCCGCAGGGATTGGCGTGCATGCCGTGCAGGCGCGGCGGCGTCAGGCCTTGACGATCTGACCGCCAGCTGCCTGCCAATCACGCAAACCGCCGATATTCCACACGGTTTCATAGCCCATCCGCTTTAGCGTCTGCGCCGCCATCCCGCAGCGCCCGCCGGATGCGCAGTAAACCGCCACCGGTTTGGCCGGGGTGATCAGCGCATCGGGCGCCTTGGGGTCCGCCTTCAGCGGCAACAGGCCCATCGGGATATGCAAAGCCCCCTTGGCGATACCCGAGGCCCGAACCTCGGCCAATTCGCGGATGTCGATCAGCGCGATGGACCCGTCTGCAACGCCCTTGACGATGTCGGCGACGGACGGCTTGGGCGTGGCAGGGGCAGAGGGGCGCAGGAAGTTGAACATCAGATCACCTCAGCTGAGTAGGTCGCTTTACATATAGTGTTTTCAGAATATGTAAAGAGGCTGTGTAGTTCCGCTTTCGTTCGCAAAATGCAGTTGGAGACTCAGGTAAAACACCCTACATCTGGCCAGATTGATATGGGTGGGCCATGGCTGAGCAGAAGTTCATCGAGGTGCGCGGCGCGCGCGAGCATAATCTGAAGAACGTGGATGTCGATATTCCGCGCGATCAGCTGGTGGTGATCACCGGGCTGTCGGGATCTGGCAAGTCCAGCCTGGCCTTTGACACCATTTATGCCGAAGGCCAGCGCCGCTATGTCGAATCGCTGTCGGCCTATGCGCGGCAGTTCCTGGACATGATGGGCAAGCCGGATGTCGATCATATCAGCGGCCTCAGCCCGGCGATCTCGATCGAGCAGAAAACCACGTCGAAAAACCCGCGCTCAACCGTCGGCACCGTGACCGAGATCTATGACTATCTGCGTCTCTTGTATGCCCGCGTCGGCACGCCCTACAGCCCTGCGACCGGGCTGCCGATCACTGCGATGCAGGTGCAGGATATGGTTGATGCCGTGATGGCGATGCCTCAGGGCACCCGCGCCTATCTGCTGGCCCCCATCGTGCGCGACCGCAAGGGCGAATACCGCAAGGAATTTCTGGACTTGCGCAAGCAGGGCTTTCAGCGAGTCAAGGTGAATGGCACGTTTCACGAGCTGGAAGAGCCGCCCACGCTGGACAAGAAGTTCCGCCACAACATTGACGTGGTGGTGGACCGGATCGTGGTGCGGGAGGGACTTGAGACGCGGCTGGCCGACAGTTTCCGCACCGCGCTGAACCTGGCTGACGGTATCGCGGTAATCGAGACCGCTCCGGGTGAGGGCGAGGGGGAGCCGCAACGCATCACCTATTCGGAAAAATTCGCCTGTCCGGTCAGTGGCTTTACCATCGCCGAGATTGAGCCGCGGCTGTTTTCCTTCAATGCGCCGTTCGGGGCCTGCCCGTCCTGCGACGGCTTGGGGGTCGAGCTGTTCTTTGACGAACGGCTGGTCGTGCCCGATCAGGGCCTGTCGATCCCCCAAGGTGCGATTGCGCCCTGGGCTAAGTCAAAATCGCCCTATTTCACGCAGACGGTGGATGCGCTGGCACTGCATTACGGCTTTGACAAAAAGACGAAATGGCGCGATCTGCCCGAAGATATCAAACAGCTTTTCCTATATGGATCAAAGGGTCAGGAGATAGACTTCAGCTATGATGAGGGCGGGCGCGTCTACAAGGTGCGCCGGGTCTTTGAGGGCATAATCCCGAATATGGAACGGCGCTACCGCGAGACGGATTCGGCCTGGAGTCGCGAAGAGATGGAGCGGTATCAGAACAACCGCGATTGCGGCACCTGTGGCGGCTACCGCCTGCGGGCCGAGGCGCTGGCGGTGAAAATCGCCGGGCTGCACGTGGGCCAGGTGGTGCGGATGTCGATCAAAGAGGCCTTTGCCTGGGTCGGCACGGTGCCGGACCAGTTGGGCGCGCAAAAAAATGAGATCGCCAAGGCGATCCTAAAGGAGATCCGTGAGCGGCTGGGATTCCTGAACAACGTCGGGCTGGAATATCTGACGATGAGCCGCAATGCCGGCACCCTGTCGGGCGGCGAAAGCCAGCGGATCCGGCTGGCCAGCCAGATCGGCTCGGGGCTGACTGGGGTCTTGTATGTGCTGGATGAGCCTTCAATCGGCTTACACCAACGCGACAATGACCGGCTGCTGATCACGCTGAAAAACCTGCGCGATCAAGGCAATACTGTTCTGGTGGTCGAGCATGACGAGGATGCCATCCGCGAGGCGGATTATGTCTTTGACATGGGGCCGGGGGCGGGGGTGCATGGCGGCATGGTGGTCTCACACGGCACGCCGGCCGAGGTGATGGCTGATCCGGCCAGCCTGACGGGGCAATACCTGCAAGGCACGCGCGAGATTGCGGTGCCCAAGGTGCGGCGCAAGGGCAGTGGCAAAAAGCTGACCGTTGTGGGGGCGACCGGGAACAATCTGAAGAATGTCACCGCGGAATTTCCCTTGGGCATGTTCGTTTGCGTGACGGGTGTGTCGGGTGGCGGCAAATCGACGCTGACGATTGAGACGCTGTACAAGACCGCGGCGACGCGGTTGAACGGCGCCCATGAGACGCCGGCGCCCTGCGAGACGATCAGGGGGTTTGAGCATCTGGACAAGGTGATCGACATTGATCAGCGCGCCATCGGCCGCACGCCGCGGTCAAACCCCGCAACCTATACCGGCGCGTTTACCCCGATCCGCGACTGGTTCGCAGGTCTGCCCGAGTCAAAAGCACGCGGCTATCTGCCGGGGCGGTTTTCGTTCAACGTCAAGGGCGGGCGATGCGAGGCCTGTCAGGGTGACGGCGTCATCAAGATCGAGATGCACTTTTTGCCTGATGTTTACGTGACCTGCGAGACCTGCAAGGGCAAGCGTTATAACCGTGAGACCTTGGAAATAAAATTCAAGAACAAGAGCATAGCCGACGTTCTTGATATGACATGTGAAGATGCGAAAGACTTCTTTCAAGCCGTTCCAAGCATCCGCGAAAAGATGGATGCGCTGTGCGAGGTGGGCTTGGGGTATATCAAGGTTGGCCAGCAGGCGACGACATTGTCGGGCGGTGAGGCGCAGCGGGTGAAGCTGTCCAAAGAGCTAAGCCGCCGCGCGACGGGGCGGACCCTGTATATCCTGGATGAGCCGACCACCGGGCTGCACTTTGAAGATGTGCGCAAGCTGTTGGAAGTGCTGCATTCCCTGGTCGAGCAAGGCAACACGGTTGTGGTGATCGAACACAACCTGGATGTGGTGAAAACCGCAGATTGGGTGATCGACATTGGCCCTGAAGGCGGCGATGGCGGCGGTGAGATTGTCGCCACCGGCACTCCGGAAGACATCGCCAAGGCCGTGGCCAGCCACACCGGGCGCTATCTGAAGGATATGCTGAAACCCAGACGCCGGGTTGCGGCCGAATAGGTAGGATGGGCAATATTGCCCATCCTACGTGGTCTCTTATGCACTGCGTGAAGCGCGCTTGCGGTCATGCGGGTCCAGCACGCGCTTGCGCAGGCGGATGATCTTGGGCGTGACTTCGACCAACTCATCATCGTCGATATAGGCGATCGCCTCTTCAAGGCTCATCTTGATGCACGGCGTCAGGCGCACGGCCTCATCCGTGCCGCTTGCGCGGACGTTGGTCAGCTTTTTGCCCTTCAGCGGATTGACCTCAAGGTCGTTCTCGCGGCTGTGCTCGCCGATCAGCATGCCGACATAGAGCTGCTCTTGCGGGCCGATGAACATGCGGCCGCGATCTTCCAGGTTCCACAGCGCATAGGCCACGGAAACTCCGGCCTCGGTCGAGATCAGCACGCCCTGGCGGCGGCCCTGAATGGCGCCCTTATAGGGCGTCCAGCCGTGGAAGATGCGGTTCAACACGCCGGTGCCGCGCGTGTCGGTCAGGAACTGGCCGTGATAGCCGATCAGCCCGCGTGACGGCACATGCGCGATGATGCGGGTCTTGCCCACACCCGCGGGGCGCATGTCGGTCATCTCGCCCTTGCGCTCACCGGTCAGTTTGTCAATCACGGCACCCGAGAATTCATCATCAACGTCGATGATGACCTCTTCGACCGGCTCCATCCTGACGCCGTCCTCGTCGCGCATGATGACGCGGGGGCGCGAGATCGACAGCTCAAACCCTTCACGCCGCATGTTTTCGATCAAGACGCCCATCTGCAATTCGCCCCGACCCGAGACTTCAAACGCCTCACCGCCGGGGGTGTCGGCGATCTTGATCGCCACGTTCTGCTCGGCCTCTTTCATCAGACGGTCGCGGATGACGCGTGACTGCACCTTGCTGCCGTCACGGCCTGCCAGCGGGCTGTCGTTGATGCCGAAGGTGACGGTAATGGTCGGCGGGTCGATCGGCTGGGCGGGCAGGGCGGTGTCCACCTCTGGCGCGCAAAGCGTGTCGGCCACGGTGGCCTTGGACATGCCGGCAAGGGTGACAATGTCGCCGGCAATCGCCTCATCTATCGCAGTCTGCACAAGGCCACGGAAGGCCAGGATCTTGGTGACGCGGAACTGCTCCAGCCGTTCGCCATCGCGCGACAGGGCTTTCAGCGAGGTGCCAGCGGTGATGCGGCCAGCCTCAACCCGCCCGGTCAGCAGGCGGCCCAGGAACGGGTCGGCCGACAGCGTGGTCGCCAGCATGCGGAACGGTTCGGATTGATGCGCCAGCTGCTTGGGCGCGGGCACATGGCTGAGGATCAGGGTGAACAGCGCCGTCAGATCCTTGCGCGGACCATCCAGTTCATTGTCCGCCCAGCCGGATCGGCCAGAGGCGTAAACATGCGGGAAATCCAGTTGCTCATCACTGGCGCCAAGGTTGGCGAAAAGGTCAAACACCTCATTCAGGGCGCGGTCGGGTTCGGCGTCGGCCTTGTCAACCTTGTTCAAGACCACAATTGGGCGAAGACCCAGCGCCAGCGCCTTGGCCAGCACGAATTTGGTCTGCGGCATCGGGCCTTCGGCGGCATCGACCAACAGGCAGACCCCGTCAACCATGCTGAGGATCCGTTCCACCTCACCGCCGAAATCGGCGTGGCCGGGGGTGTCGACGATGTTGATGCGGGTGCCGTGCCATTCGACCGAGGTGGCCTTGGCCAGAATGGTGATGCCGCGCTCTCGCTCGATATCATTGCTGTCCATGGCGCGTTCGGTGACGGCCTGATTTTCACGATAGGATCCCGCCTGCTTCAGCAGTTCATCCACGAGGGTAGTCTTGCCATGGTCAACGTGCGCGATGATGGCAATGTTGCGAAGCTCCATAGGAGGCGGTCACTTTCATTTATCAGCTTTGGCGGCGGCGATACCGCAGGCGGGCGGGAAACGCCAGCGGAACCTTTCAGGTCGCGATATAGCGGTCACGCCGATGGTTCATGGCAATCACCAGATTCACCACCAATGAGCCGACAAAGCTGATCACCACGATCCTTGCCGGAACCACCAGGAAGGCCACGGCAAAAAGCAGCGCGTCAAACCCCAGTTGCACCCAGCCCGCGCGCCAGCCCAGCCGGTCTTGCAGCATCAGGGCCAGAATTCCGATCCCGCCCAGGCTGGCGCCGTGGCGAAACAGCGCCAGAAGCGCCGAGCCGGAGAGAAAGCCGAACAGAACCGCGCCCAGCCAGGGGTTTATCGCGCCAAAGTGCAGGTGCTGCGGCATCCAGACCGACAGCGCCGACAGCAGCGCCACGGCGATGAAGGTGTTCAGCGTAAACCGCCAGCCCATCCGCAGATAGCCCAGCACATAGAACGGCAGGTTCACCGCAAAGAATACCGGGCCAAAGCCCCAGCCCGTGGCATAAGAGATCAGGATGGCCAAGCCCGCGGTCTGCCCGGTGACAAGGCCAAGATGGGTCAGAAGCGTGATGCCAAAGGCGGCCATGGTGGCGCCGTAGATCAGCCCTTGGGCATCTTCGGTCAGGCTGTGGTGATCGGGGTCGGTCATCTGGCCGGGGCAAATCTGCTGTCAAGACAGGAAAAAGGGGCGAAGATTGCTTCGCCCCCTGTTTGGTCATTTGGTCGTCTCAGGCGGTCAGCGCCTTGTTCAGGTATTCGTCCACCTTTTCCAGATAACCCATGGTGGTCAGCCATTTCTGATCGGGGCCGACCAGCAGCGCCAGATCCTTGGTCATCCAGCCGTCTTCGACGGTCTGCACACAGACCCGCTCCAGCGTGGTGGCGAATGTCATCAGCGCGTCGTTGCCATCCAGTTTCGCGCGATGCTTCAAGCCGCCGGTCCAGGCATAGATCGAGGCGATCGAATTGGTGCTGGTGGCCTTGCCCTTCTGATGCTCACGGTAGTGGCGGGTGACGGTGCCGTGGGCGGCCTCGGCCTCAACGACCTGACCATCGGGGGTCATCAGAACGCTGGTCATCAACCCCAGGCTTCCGAAGCCTTGCGCCACGGTGTCGGACTGCACATCGCCGTCATAGTTTTTGCAGGCCCAGATGTAGCCGCCCGACCATTTCAGCGCCGAAGCGACCATGTCGTCAATCAACCGGTGTTCATAGGTGATGCCGGCGGCTTTGAATTTGTCAGCAAATTCCTCGTCGAAAACCTGTTGGAACAGATCCTTGAAGCGGCCGTCATAGGCCTTGAGGATGGTGTTCTTGGTGGAAAGGTAAACGGGCCAACCTTTCAGCAGGCCGTAGTTCATCGACGAGCGGGCAAAGTCGATGATCGAGTCATCTAGGTTATACATGCCCATGGCCACACCTGCGGAGGGGGCGTCGAAGACTTCTTTTTCAATGACGCTGCCATCTTCGCCGACGAATTTCATCGTCAGCTTGCCCGGCCCCGGAAAGTGAAAGTCAGTCGCGCGGTATTGGTCGCCAAAAGCGTGGCGGCCGATGACGATCGGTTTGGTCCAGCCGGGAACAAGGCGAGGCACGTTCTTGCAGATGATCGGCTCACGGAAGATCACGCCGCCCAGGATGTTGCGGATGGTGCCGTTGGGGCTGCGCCACATCTGTTTCAGGCCGAATTCCTTAACCCGCTGTTCGTCCGGCGTGATGGTGGCGCATTTCACCGCAACGCCGACTTCCTTGGTCTTCAAGGCGGAGTCGATGGTGATCTGGTCATTGGTGGCATCACGGCTCTCGATGCTGAGGTCGTAATACAAGAGGTCGACATCCAGATAGGGAAGGATCAGCTTTTTCTTGATGAAGTCCCAGATGATGCGGGTCATCTCGTCGCCGTCCATCTCAACGATGGGATTGGCTACCTTGATCTTGGCCATGGGTCTGCCCTTTCGGTCTTGGGGATTCGTTGGGGGTCTTTTAGACGAAAGGGGGCGCTTGGGAAAGATGGTATGCGAAGGTATACCGAATTTGCCACACGACAGGGCGCGGGGCCACAGATCAGTTGGCGGTCTCAACAATCTGAAGGGCAGACAAAGGCAATTCGCCAAAGACCCCCACAGGCACCACAAACCCGGCCATGACCTTGCCGGTTTCGCGCAGGGTCTCAACCTGGACGATCACGACCTCAGTTCCTTTGGGCAAGCCAAATGAAACACCCGATTGGACGATGGCGCGGGCGGGCAAGTCGGGGCCGTCATAAACCGTGGATTCACCTGCTGCGGCGGTAAAGGCGGCAACACAGGCGCGCATGTCGGCGTCAGTGGCGACGCGCTCTTCGATCACCGGCACGTCGCGCCAGTTTTCCATTTCAAAGACGATATCGCAGAGTTCCACAGCGGCTTCCTTAAACAGGGGTGAACCAGGGACGGACCTTTTCGCGCACCCAGTCCCACAACAGCGGCGCACCGCGGGCGATTTTGGCCCCGACTCGGGAGTCCAACTGGTCATAGGTGACGTTATATTCCGCCCAAGTGCCACCGCCGGATTGCAGATTGGCCATGACGGGCTGCACGCGGTCCAGGCTTTTGGCAAAGATCGCATCGGGGGTCTCGGTGGCCTCAAACTCATCCCAGAGCGCGCGGAATTTGGGGCACAGGTCTGGGGGCAGCAGGCCAAAGATCCGGGTGGCGGCCTGCTGTTCGGCGGCCATGGTGGCGGCGCTGGCATGGGCGGTGCCACCTGCCGAATGGATCGGCACGTCGCCCACGTCGATCTCCACCAGATCATGCAGGATCAGCATGCGGATGACGCGGTCTATGGACACACCTTCGGGGGCGTGATCGGCCAATGTCAGGGCGTATAGCGCCAGATGCCAGGAATGCTCACCCGAATTTTCCCGGCGTGAGCCATCGCACAGGCTGGTGGCGCGCAAAACGGATTTCAGGCGATCCGCCTCATTCAGAAAGGCGAATTGCTGATCCAGCCTGTCCGTCAATGCGCGCTCAGGTCTTTCGGGGCCTCGGGCGCTGCTTCGCCCGTGCGCTTGGCGGCGACGGCCTTTTCCCAGAAAATCCGGCCACGCCGTTCGGCCAGACGGATGCGGACCGAGGTCATGAACGCCTCATGCAGGGTAGGCGACGCCGCTACCAGAACCCGGCCGACCTGTTCATAAAACCGGTCGTCCTGCAGTTCTTCCTGACTGTCGATCACATCCTTGGCCAGTTTGTCGGCCAATTCCTGGATGAACGACATCAGCGGGTTCCTTCGGTCATCCGGCGGCGCACGTAGTCCGACACCGTTTGGATCATCGGCCGCATATGCGCCTCTTCATCCTTGAAGAAGTGGTCAGCCCCCTCAACCTCGGTATGGGTGATGGTGATGCCCTTTTGCTCATGCAGCTTGCCCACCAGCGTCTTGGTGTCTTTCGGCGGCGCCACCTTGTCGGCGGTGCCGTTGATGATCAGACCGGACGAAGGGCAGGGCGCGAGAAAGGAAAAATCATACAGGTTCGCCGGAGGGGCCACGCTGATAAAGCCGGTGATCTCTGGCCGCCGCATCAAGAGTTGCATGCCGATCCAGGCCCCGAACGAGAACCCCGCCACCCAGCAATGCTTGGCGTTCTGGTTCATCGCCTGCAGGTAATCCAAGGCGCTGGCGGCATCGGACAGTTCCCCGATGCCCTGATCATATTCACCCTGGCTGCGGCCAACGCCGCGGAAATTGAACCGCAAAACGGTAAAGCCCAGATTGTAAAAGGCGTAATGCAGGTTGTAGACAACCTTATTGTTCATCGTGCCGCCATAGGCCGGGTGCGGATGCAGCACGATGGCAATCGGGGCGTCGCGTTCCTTTTGGGGGTGGTAGCGTCCTTCGAGACGGCCATCGGGACCGGCAAAGATAACTTCGGGCATGGGCCTCGCCTGTATTTTCAGCGTTTTACGGTGCGTCGAGCGGTTTCTTGACGGTTTCGCTCGGATAAATTAGAACGGTTCCAGAACCCGGTGTCCCGCCTCTGGTGTTGAGGGTCAGGTAATCACCACGGGGTCCGGCGTCAATCGAATTGCGTGTTTTGGGGGTAGGACTGCCATGAAACTGTCAACCAAGGGGCGATATGCGATGGTCGCGCTGACCGATCTGGCGCTGGCCGAGACCGGGTCGGGGCCCGAGGATCTGATTTCCCTCGCCGCGATCTCAAAGCGGCAGGACATCTCGCTGCCCTATCTGGAACAGCTGTTTGTCAAACTGCGCCGCGCCGGGTTGGTTGAGGCGGTGCGCGGACCGGGTGGCGGCTATAAGCTGGCCCGCAGCGCCGAGAGCATCCGCGTCAGCGAGATCCTGCAGGCGGTCGAAGAGACGGTAGACGCCATGCACACCGGGGCAGGGGCCACGGGGGGCGTGTCGGGGACGCGGGCGCAAAGCCTGACCAACCGGCTGTGGGAAAGCCTGTCGGCCAATGTCTATGTGTTCCTGCATCAGGTGCGGCTCTCGGACATCGTGAAGAACGACCTGACACCATGCCCTGCGGTGCCGGGCTTGTTCCGGGTGGTGGATGACGAATGAGCCGGCTTTATCTGGACTGGAACGCCACCACGCCGTTGCGGGCTGAGGCGCGGGCCGCGATGCTGGCGGCGATGGATGTGGTGGGCAACCCGTCCTCGGTGCATGCCGAGGGGCGGGCGGCCAAATCCCTGTTGGAGCGCGCGCGCGGGCAGCTGGCGGCGGCACTGGGGGCCGAGGGTGCCGACATCGTCTTCACCAGCGGGGCCACCGAAGCGGCGGCGCTGGCCTGCGCGGGGCGCGGGCTGGTGTGCGCGGATCTGGAGCATGAAGCTGTGGCTGCCTGGTGCGATCCGTCTTTGCCGGTCGCGGCCAGTGGCGCGGTGACGGTGGCCGATCCGGGCCGATCCGCCCTGCAACTGGCCAATTCCGAGACCGGCATCCTGCAGACCCTGCCGCAAGGCCTGGCCGTCAGTGACCTGACCCAGGCCTTTGGCAAGGTGCCTCTGGCCTTCAACTGGCTGGGCTGCGACATGGGGTTGATAAGCGCGCATAAACTGGGCGGGCCAAAGGGCATCGGCGCGCTGGTCTTGCGCCGGGGGCTGGATCTGACCGCCCAACTGCGGGGCGGTGGGCAGGAAATGGGCCGCCGGGCGGGCACTGAAAACCTGATCGGCATTGCCGGTTTTGCCGCTGCGGCCGAGGCTGCGGCGCGCGATCTGGCGGCCGGGGTCTGGGACGAAGTCGCCGAGATTAGAAATATTCTAGATTCGGCATTGTCGGCCACGGTGAAACAGACTATTTTAGTCGGGAAAGATGAGACCCGTCTGCCGAACACCCTATGCTTGCTCGCCCCGGGCTGGAAAGGTGAGACGCAGGTGATGGCGATGGATCTGGCGGGGTTTGCGGTTTCCGCAGGCTCGGCCTGTTCCAGCGGCAAGGTGCGCGCCAGCCGCGTGCTGCGCGCCATGGGGTTCGACGAGGCACTTGCGGGGCAGGCGGTCCGCATCTCGATCGGGCCGGGGGTCAGTCGCGAAGACGTGCTGCGTTTCGCCGATGTGTGGATCGCAGCTTATGCCAAAGCCCGCGCCCGGGCAGCTTGAAAGACGGAGAGTTGAGAATGAATATCGCCCAGGCAGAAGACGTCCGCGAAGGTGTGGACCGCGAGACAGTTGAGACCGTTCAGGCGATGGCCGGCAAGTATAAATACGGCTGGGAAACCGATATCGAGATGGAATATGCCCCTAAGGGCCTGTCCGAGGATATCGTCCGCCTGATCAGCAAAAAGAACGAAGAGCCCGAGTGGATGCTGGACTGGCGTCTGGCCGCCTATCGCCGCTGGCTGAAGATGGAAGAGCCGAAATGGGCGATGCTGAACTATCCGACAATCGACTATCAGGATCAGTATTACTACGCCAAGCCCAAAAGCATGGCGGTCAAGCCGAAGTCCTTGGATGAGGTCGACCCCAAGCTGCTGGCCACCTATGCAAAGCTGGGTATCCCCCTGAAAGAGCAGGCTTTGCTGGCCGGTGTTGAAGCACCGGAGGGCGAGCGCCGGGTGGCGGTGGACGCGGTTTTCGATAGCGTCAGCGTCGGCACCACATTCAAGACCGAGCTGAAAAAAGCCGGGGTGATCTTTTGCCCGATTTCCGAGGCGATCCGCGAATATCCCGACCTGGTCAAGAAATATCTGGGCACCGTGGTGCCGCAGTCTGACAACTATTTCGCCACGCTGAACTCGGCGGTGTTTTCCGACGGCTCTTTCGTCTACATCCCCGAAGGCACCCGCTGCCCGATGGAACTGTCGACCTATTTCCGCATCAACGCCGAGAATACCGGGCAGTTTGAACGCACGCTGATCATCGCCGACAAGAAGTCCTACGTCAGCTATCTGGAAGGCTGCACCGCACCGAAACGCGACACCCACCAGCTGCATGCCGCCGTGGTCGAGATTGTCATTCTGGAAGATGCCGAGGTCAAATACGCCACCGTGCAGAACTGGTATCCCGGTGACGAGAATGGGGTCGGTGGCATCTACAACTTTGTCACCAAGCGCGCCGATTGCCGCGGTGACCGTGCCAAGGTGATGTGGACCCAGGTGGAAACCGGATCGGCGATCACCTGGAAATACCCCAGCTGCATCCTGCGCGGCGATGACTCGCAGGGCGAATTCTATTCCATCGCCATCGCCAACAACGCCCAGCAGGCCGACACCGGCACCAAGATGATTCACTTGGGCAAACGCACCAAAAGCCGGATCGTGTCGAAAGGTATCAGCGCAGGCCGTGCCCAGAACACCTATCGGGGGTTGGTCTCGATGCACCCCAAGGCCAAGGAAAGCCGCAACTATACCCAATGCGACAGCCTGTTGATCGGCGACAAATGCGGCGCCCATACCGTGCCCTATATCGAGGTGCGCAACAACTCCAGCCGGGTCGAGCATGAGGCGACCACCTCGAAGGTGGACGAGGATCAGCTGTTCTACTGTCGGTCTCGTGGGATGGACGAGGAAGAAGCCGTGGCGCTGGTCGTCAACGGCTTTTGCAAAGAGGTGCTGCAAGCCCTGCCGATGGAATTCGCCATGGAGGCGCAGGCCCTGGTCGCCATCAGTCTGGAAGGGTCGGTGGGGTGAACTTTCGCGACGTTCTGCAATGGCTGCGGCACAAACCGGGCGGGGCAAGGGTCCGAGAGCAGGGCTGGCGCGACACGCGGGCCCATATGTTGATCGGGCGGTTTGCAATAGCGGCTTTGCTGGTACTTTCGCCGGTTGTGCTTTTGCCGTTTTACATGGCTGTCGGCACTGCCGGGTCAACGTCGGCGCTGTTGCCGATGTTGGTCGCGAATATTGCCCTGATCGTCCTCGGCCTGCGCTGGCTTTTCCGATTCTGGTCCCGACAGGACCGGAAGGTTGCAGCGGCAGAGGCGGAACGGAAATGGATGGCCGAAGACAGCGCTGCCCGGCAAAACGACGCGGCGAAATATCCGGGGCCATGGCAGTAATGATGACTCCGTTGCCCCGTCGTTCTGACAGAAATGCCGGTCTAGCGCGCCGTGACAGGGCGCAGAGAAGCCGCATTGACCACGCAATTGAGCCAATTGCGTCTCATTGGTGCCTTATCGACGGGTATTCTCTGACGGCAGGTAAACGTCAGGGGCCCGGACGCCATGTCCACGCATCACGCCACGTTTCACGACCGTCTTTCCCGCATTCAAACGGGGCAGGGCATCACCAAGACCACGGTCTTTGTGGGCATGGATCTCAGTTTTTCCTACCAGCCGCGCAACCGCAAGGCGGCGCGCAAGGCAGGGGCGGTCTTTGCCAACGTGGGCTATGCGCTCAGCTTTCCGTTTTGTATTCTGTTGGGCATTTTCAGCCACGCCCTGCAGCTTTACGCCAGCTATGTGCTGACCGGACTGCCGGACCCAAAGGCCAATGTCGATCTCGAGATGATAAAAACCGCGCTGGCCGGGGGTGCCTTGGTGATCGTTCTGACGCATCTGATCGGTATGCGCGACCGGGGGCTGTTGGTGCCCAAACTGTTGGGCGTGGCCACTGGCATGCTGTTTTTCCACAATCTGGTGCATCTCTATCCGCGCGTGTTCGAGACGGTGTTCTCAACCGTCTGGGCCACACGGCTGATGGCGATGACAGAGCCGCATTCGATTTTCTGGCGCGGGATCAGCATTTCCTTCTGACCTATATTTTGGCGGGCCTGCGATGACAGCCCCTGTCAGCCGCCCGGAGGTCACCTTTCCCGCCGCCGAGGCTGTGGCCCTGCGTCACGCCTATGCTGGGGCGGACACCGTTCTGGAATACGGTAGCGGTGGCTCAACCATTCTGGCGGCTGAGGCCGGGGCAGAGGTTTGGGCCGTGGAATCCGATGCCGCCTGGGCCGCGATGATGCAGCGCTGGTTCACTGAGAATCCCGCAAAGGGCACCGCCCATGTGCTGCACGCCGATATCGGGCCCACGCGCGACTGGGGCCACCCCGAAACCGATGATCGCATCCGCCATTGGCCGGACTACGCGCTGAAGGTCTGGGACACGCCCGGCTTTCGCCATCCTACGGTGGTGCTGGTCGATGGCCGGTTCCGCCTGGGCTGTTTTCTGACCGTGGCCTACCGGATCACCCAACCCGTTACGCTGTTTTTCGACGATTACGCCCCCCGCACGACCTATCACAAGGCCGAGGCGTTGCGGCCCCCGACCGAGATGATCGGGCGCATGGCGCGCTTTGATCTGACCCCCACACCCCTGACCCCCGACCGCCTGCGCTCTTACGTCAAAGCGCTGTTGCAGCCGGTTTGAAAACTGAGGAAATCATGCTGGATATCAAGAACCTGCACGTCAAACTTAAAGAAGAGGACAAGGTCATCCTGCGCGGTGTCGATCTGACGGTCGGCGCGGGCCAGGTGCATGCGATCATGGGGCCCAATGGCTCGGGCAAATCGACGCTGTCCTATGTGCTGGCGGGCCGTGATGGCTTTGAGGTGACCGAAGGCAGCGCGCAACTGGAAGGCCAAGAGCTGCTGGAGATGGAGCCCGAGGCCCGCGCCGCGGCCGGGCTGTTCCTGGCGTTTCAGTACCCGGTGGAAATTCCGGGCGTCGGCAACATGACCTTCCTGCGCACGGCGGTAAACGCGCAGCGCAAGGCGCGCGGCGAAGATGAGATGAGTGCAGGTGAATTCCTGAAAGTCGTGCGCGAAAAGGCCAAGGCGCTGAAGATCGACGCAGAAATGCTGAAACGCCCGGTCAATGTAGGCTTTTCCGGCGGTGAGAAAAAGCGCAATGAGATCCTGCAGATGGCGATGCTGGAGCCCAAGATGTGTATCTTGGACGAGACCGACTCGGGTCTGGATGTGGACGCAATGAAACTGGTCTCCGAAGGCGTCAACGCGCTGCGCGATGCGGGCAGGGCATTTCTGGTTATCACGCATTATCAACGGCTTCTGGACCATATCAAACCTGATGTGGTGCATATCATGGCCGCCGGCCGCATCATCAAGTCTGGCGGGCCGGAACTGGCGCTGGAGGTTGAACACAACGGCTATGCCGATATTCTGGCCGAGGTGAAGTGATGGGACTGGTGCAGGCGAAACAAGACGCGCTGGCCGTCCGCATCGCGGGTCTGACCTTTGCGCCGACGGGCTGGCTGGGCGCCGCGCGGACCGATGCGCTGGCCCGTTTGACCCAGATGGGGCTGCCGACCAAACGCGACGAATACTGGCGCTATACCGATCCGACCTCGCTGACCGCCGCGACCGCTGCGCGCTCTGAGTTGTTCGATCCGGGCGTTGAGCCGCCACTGTTTGACAGCATGGACCGGGTCAAACTGGTCTTTGTGGACGGCGTTTTCGACCCCAAGGCCTCGGACGATCCACGTCAGGCCGGGGTTGAGATCGAACGGCTCAGCGAAGCGGGCGCGCGTGACAATCATTGGGCCAAGGGCGTCTACGGTGTCTTGGAGGCGCGTGGCCAAAACCCGGTTCAGCGGCCTTTGGCTGCGCTGAACTCGGCCTTTGCGACTGATGGGGTCTTGATCCACGCCACCGGGCGCGCGAAAAAGCCGATATCTTTGATTTATCGCCATGTATCAGAGACTTCTGACGCGATCTTGCATCACTGCATCAAATTGGATCCCGGCGCTGAGCTGACCCTATTGGAAAATGGCACCGCAGCGGCGCGCCTGACCAAGGTGATGGAGGTTGAGGTCGCCGATGGCGCACGTTTCCACCATATCCGCGGGCAAGGCCGTGATCACCAGCGCCGGGCCGCAACTCATATCTTTGCGCGTCTGGGGTCGGGCAGCCTGTTCAAATCCTTTACCCTGACCGCAAATGGCCGCATGACCCGTAATGAATGCGTGATAGAATTGGCGGGCGACGACGGCGTGGCCCATGTGGCTGCCGCCGCAGTGGGCGATGGTGAGTTTCACCATGACGATACTGTTTTCGTCACCCACACCGGTCAGCGGTGCGAAAGCCGGCAGGTGTTCAAAAAGGTGCTGATGAACGGCGCAACCGGCGTTTTCCAGGGCAAGATCTTGGTGCAGCCGGGCGCACAAAAGACCGATGGGTATCAGACCAGCCAAAGCCTGCTTCTGGATGATGACAGCCAATTCCTGGCCAAGCCGGAACTGGAAATCTATGCTGATGACGTAAAGTGCAGCCATGGCAGCACCTCAGGCGCGATTGACGAGACGGCGCTGTTCTATCTGCAATCACGCGGCGTGCCTAAACGGGCGGCGCAATCGCTGCTGGTGCTGGCTTTCCTGGCCGAAGCCATTGCCGAGATTGAGGATGCCGAGATTGCCGATGACATCCGCATGCGGCTGGAAAGTTGGCTGCAGCGGCATGAACACTGACGGTGGATCATGGCAGTAGCCAGTGAGATCCTGGCCAGTTGGCGCCATCCGCGGGCCGGAATACAGCGGCACGTGAACCGCGGTGTGTCCGAGCCGTTTGCATTCTCACTGCTGCTGGTGTTTCTGATCCTGGCTTTTGTGTCACAATGGCCCGTCGCCTCACGCGCGGCGTTTCAGGCTGATGAGCCTTCGGTCGCGCCCCGCATGCTGGCCATCGGGCTGGCGGTTCTGGCCACCATTCCGCTGTGGTACGCCTTGGCCGCGCTCAGCCGGGTGGTGACGCGGGCCTGTGGCGGGCAAGGCAGTTGGTATCGCGCGCGGCTGGCGCTGTTCTGGGCCATGGCCACGGTCAGCCCGCTGATGCTGCTGCAAGGGCTGGTCGCGGGGATGATCGGGCCGGGCCCGGCGCAGATGGCGACCTCTGCCCTGGTGGGGGGGGCTTTTCTGTGGCTGTGGCTGACGATGCTGGATGAGGTGGAAAAACCATGAGTCTGCGCCTTCAAGATCTGGGGCAATTCTTTGCGTTGACCTGGCGCGATCCGCGGCAAGGCCTGCGCGCGGTGTTGCGCCTGCAGCCGACAATGGGTGCGGGGCTGGCGGCGATTGCCCTGATGGCCGTCGTCTCGGCGCTGCTGATCCATCTGGCGCCAGCACCCTTGCCGCTGCCGCTGGACGCAACACAGCTGGAGCGGACGGTCGTCATGATGGTTGCGGCGATGACGGCAACGCCTTTTACCACGGCACTGGTGCAGGGCGTGATCTTGCTGACATCGGCCGTGTTGATCCATCTGGTCGGGCGGCTATGGGGCGGGCAGGGCCAGTTTGGCGCAGCCGTTGTTGCTGTGGCCTGGTTGCAGGCGATCTTTGTGCTGCTGCAGGCGCTGCAACTGGTGGCGCTGTATGTGTTGCCGCCCTTGGCCGGGTTGATCGGGCTGGTGTCGATTCTGCTGTTTTTCTGGCTGCTAACGCATTTCGTGACCGAGGTGCACGGCTTTGCCACGCCGGTTCTGGTCCTGATCGGAATCATCCTGACCGGGTTTGCGGTCAGCTTTGTCCTGGCCTTTGCGATGATCTCAATTCTGGGCCCGGAGGCCTTTGTCGATGTATGATCTGACCCGCATCCGCGCCGATTTCCCGATCCTGTCGCGTCAGGTGAACGGAAAGCCGCTGGTCTATCTGGACAACGGCGCCAGCGCGCAAAAGCCGCGCGTGGTGATTGATGCGGTGACACAGGCCTATTCGATGGAATATGCCAATGTTCACCGTGGGTTGCACTATCTTTCAAATCTGGCCACGGACAAGTATGAAACCGTCCGCGGCACCATCGCGCGGTTTCTGAATGCGCCGTCCGAGGATGAGATCGTCTTCACCACCGGTGCGACCGAGGGGATCAATCTGGTCTCTTACGCCTGGGCCGCCCCCCGCCTGCAACCGGGTGATGAGATCATCCTGTCGGTGATGGAGCATCACGCCAATATCGTGCCCTGGCATTTCCTGCGGGAACGCCAGGGCGTGGTGCTGAAATGGGTGGAGTGTGACGCCAACGGCGATCTGGACCCGCAGGCGGTGATTGATGCCATCGGGCCGAAAACCCGGCTGATCGCGATCACCCAGATGTCGAACGTGTTGGGCACTGTGGTCGATGTGGCCACGATCTGCCGGGCGGCACGGGCGCAGGGCGTACCGGTGCTGGTGGATGGCAGTCAGGCCGCCGTCCACGGTCCCGTCGATGTGGCCACATTGGGCTGTGATTTCTACGCTATCACCGGACATAAGCTATACGGGCCAAGCGGTTCCGGGGCGATCTTCATCCGTCGTGAGAGGATGGCCGAGATGCGCCCCTTCCTGGGCGGCGGCGACATGATCCGCGAGGTGACCCGCGATACGGTCACATATAATGACCCACCGATGCGGTTCGAGGCCGGCACCCCCGGTATCGTGGCGCAGATCGGCCTGGGTGTTGCGCTGGACTATCTGATGGGTCTGGGGATGCAGAACATCGCTGCGCATGAGCGCCGCTTGCGCGATTATGCCCGCGATCGTCTGGCCGGGTTGAACTGGTTGACCGTGCAGGGAAATTCGGCGGGGAAGGGGGCAATCTTTTCGTTCACGCTGGATGGCGCGGCGCATGCGCATGACATCTCAACCGTGCTGGACAAGCGTGGGATCGCGGTGCGCGCTGGCTCGCATTGTGCAATGCCGTTGATGGCGCATCTGGGCGTGACCGCCACCTGCCGCGCGTCTTTCGGCCTCTACAACACCACAGATGAGGTTGACGCCCTGATTTCGGCGCTGGAACTGTGCCACGATCTTTTCGCCTGACAGACCCCGCCAAAACGCCGGTTTTTGCCGTTGCGGGGCGCGGGTCAAGCGGCTATAGACCGGCCTCAGGCACCCGTAGCTCAGCTGGATAGAGCGCTGCCCTCCGAAGGTTGATGTCAAGGGGCGGTGTCGAAGAAGGAGATAGAAAAGACACGCGTAAACATGACCTTGCGCGCAACATAGATCGGTGGACTTTGCTCCGGTTTTTCGCGTAAGCACTGCGTAAGCAGTTGACGACAAAATCAAGACCCAATGCACCCATAGCTCAGCTGGATAGAGCGTTGCCCTCCGAAGGCAAAGGCCGCACGTTCGAATCGTGCTGGGTGCACCATTTTCCTCACCTTTCCAATGGTTTAGTCCGGAGCGTCTGCGAGGTCTCGGTGCTTACGCGGCAATTTCGCGTAAGCAATAGGATCGTCGCAGCATACTGAAACGGCGTCGTCGACCAACTTGGTCGTGCTTTTCTCCGTCTATTTGGGGTCGGTGATGTGGGGCGGGCTGTGGCTGCGGGATCCGACCGTGCACGCTGTCTTGCCATTGCGTCGCAGGTGAGGTGATTGCCAATTTTGATAACAAGATTGGCTTCCGTCAAATTTTGCAGCCTCGATCGGCCGATGGTCTCATGGCTCGGGATGCGCCTGAAAGTGCGGCAGAAAAATCACCAGCCTCGTCAAAGCATTGCTTACCGACTGCGGGACAACAACCGCGAAATGCTCAATCCGGCCCGGACCACATATGGGGGCACCGAAAGCGAGTAGTGGCCGCAGTTCAGATACAGAATGCCCGGCGCCACGCCCGCGGTCTTGAGCTTCGCGACCAGTTGCCGCGACAGCTCGGGTAACACCACCGTGTCTCTCGTGGCGAAGACAAACTGAAGATCAAGATCGGTTCGCGCAAGTTTGTCCGCATAGTTCTCCAGATTGAGCGGGGCCCAGGCACGCCGAAGGTCGGCCAATCCAACGTCAGCCTCGAGGCTGGCGCGTATGTGACGTGTGGCGCGGCCGGTCCAGACCATATCCGCAAGGCTTCCGGCCGAGAGGAGCAGAGCAGCCCTTCTGACAGCGGGATCATGCGCGGCAATCAGTCCGGCGACCCAGGAGCCCAAGCTCATGCCGAGCACCGAGATGTCTTGATACCCTTCGGTCTTCAGCGCGCGTATGAGCTTTCGTCCGTCGAGAACAGCCTGTCGCACAGACTGAATGGTGCGGCCCAGATTCGGACTGAGCATATGGTCGGCGTGGCTGGAGGACGGACGGCGACGCTCAAAGTGATAGGGCAGGGCCATCTCGACCACGGTTATGCCTCGCCGCGAGAAGAAGTTGGCGAGTTTGGGTGACCGAGAGCTTGCGTTCCAATGGTGAAAGACCACGAGGGCGCGGTCGGACGATCGCGCCTCAGTTACCTTCGCGCAGACAAGATCGTTCTCGGCGAGTCCAGTCGATACGCTCGAGCTGAACGTGATCCATCCGTCGTCCCGATCAACAACCGGATCCTGCGGGATCGGGTCTGCGAAGAAGGCCGGGTCCGCGGCGGCCCGGTCCGCGAGCGCACAGAATTCAGCGAGACTGGGGACCCCATGCGAGTCCGGAAATGCGAGCGCCGCATCGAGGGCGAAAGCGGTCTGCTCCTTTACCTCGTCTCCGCGCTGCGCCCGTCGTTCATCCCACCGATCAAGCCATCTATGATACATTCCGGCGGCCTTTCAGGTTGTTCGTCTGCCGCGTCCCAAACGCTGGATCGCAGAGTCCGTAGATCGCCAACAGGACCGAGACGCCCAGCAATAGCGAGAAGCCCGCGAACGCCCCGATCATAAAATAGGCGATGCCTGACAGGATCACGGCGGCCACCATCATAGCCAGCGGCGCATTGAATCCACTTCCGAGCCCAATTCGAATGAGGCCATAGAGAAAGACC
>JBATPI010000239.1:0-3372 GCA_049291415.1 Paracoccaceae bacterium
TCAGCACCCAGCGCAGCCGGGTCAGGTTGACGCCCAGCGTCTGGGCGGCATCCTCGCCCAGCGTCAGCGCATCCAGCCCGCGGCCCAGCGTCAGCAGCGCGGCCATGCCGATCAGCATGAAGGGGGCCGCCAGCCAGACATGCAGCATCGAGCGATCGGCCAGAGAGCCCATCATCCAATAGATAATTTCCATGGCTGCAAAAGGGTTTGGCGACAGATTCAGCACCAGCGATGTCAGCGCCCCGGCCAGAGCCGAGATCGCAATGCCCGCCAGGATCAACGCCAGTGCGCCCCCGCGCGGGCCAGCCAGCGCCAGGATCAGCAGGACGGACGCCCCCGCCCCGGCCAGCGCCGCCAGTGGCAGCGCCAGCGCGAAACTGGCCGCCAGCCCGCTTTGCAGCGCCAGAACCGCGCCCAAGGCGGCCGAGGACGACACCCCGATCAGCCCCGGTTCGGCCAGGGGGTTGCGCAGATAGCCCTGCATCGCGGCGCCCGACAGGCCCAGCACCGCGCCCACCAACAGCCCCAGGATCGCGCGGGGCAGACGGATTTCCTGCATCACCAGAACCACTGGCCCGCCCTGTCCGGTAACGAGCGCACGCAGACTTTCTCCCAGACCCAGACCCGCCGGCCCGATCAGCAAAGAGGCTGCGAACAGCGCCGCGACCAGCAGCGACAGAACCGGAAATACCGTTTTCATTCAATGGCCTCTCGGGCCGTCTTCATCTGCTGAACTGCCCGCAACAGGGCCGGTGTACCGCAGAGCCAATCGGCGTCGGTGGTGGCGGTGAACCCCGCTTTCAGCGCCAGATCCTGCAAGGCGGGATGGCTCAGGATTTCTTCTGACCGCGAGGCGCCGGGATAAGGGGTTGAGGTGACCACGACCTGAGGCGCCGCCATCACCAGCCGCTCCAAAGGCAGGATTCCGCCCCCGGTCAGCCCCGCATCGGCACCGACATTGGCAAAACCGGTATGGGCCAGAACGTCATCGGCCAAGGTGCCCGAGCCGGTGGTATAGCCATTGGGATAATACAGCGCGGCGGTGGCTTTTGGCCCGGTCACGGTCAGCGCGGCCAGCCCGGACTGAAACTCATCGGCCAGTGCGCGGGCCTGATCCTGTCGGCCAAGCGCTTGGCCAATCAGCATAATCTGCTGGGATACCTGATCCAGTGAGGTCACCGGCGGCACCTGCAGCACCGTCACACCCAGACTGCGCAGCAGATCCACCGAGGCCAGTGAGGTATAGGTGCCCGCCAGCACCAGATCGGGGTGCATCAGGTAAATCTGCTCTGCCCCACCCCGGTTCTGCGGATAGGCGGCGGCCTGATCCACCATTGCTGAGGACCGCGGATCAGAGGCCAGATGGCTGACCGAGACCAATTGACCGGGGGCTGCCAGCAGCATCGCCAATTGGTCTGTGCAGAGGTTCACCGAGACGACACGGGCGGGGGCGTCAGCCAAGGCGGGCAGAGCCACGCAAAGCATTGGGAACGCGGTGTTAAGCACCAGGGACAAGACGCGAAAGGTTGTCTTTCCGACGTCTTGCGAACGTCTTCCACACGTCTTCCCGCGTTGGGCGGGGCCAGCCTTATTAACCATGTTCGCCCCCTTTGCCTGTTCGAAAGAGGCCGGGCGCGGTGACGCCCGGCCCAGCACATCAGAATTTGGCCTGAATGCCCAGATAGACCGACCGGCCCGCGGCGGCATAGCCGTTCACCTGTTGGTAGTCTTCGTCCAACAGGTTATCGAGTTTGAGATAGGCCTCGGTCGTGTCGTTCAGGTCATAGGACACCCGGGCTGCAAGGACGGTGTAATCAGGCATCGCCACGGGCAAAAAAGTATTGGCATCATTGTCCATGCGGCCTGCCACATGGGTCAGCGCCAGCCCTGCCGTCAGGCGGTCTGACAGATCGGCGTCCAGCGTCAGCGACAGCTGGTGGAACGGCACCTGCGTCAGCCGCGAGTCATCGGGGCGGCGGCCGTCGGTGTAGGTATAGGCAAGGCCAAACGTCACCGCATCTGACACCGGCAGCGAAGCGGCGATTTCAACGCCCTTGCGGGTGGATACGCCCGGCAAATTCATAAGGGAGTAGGGGATATTGCAGAAATCGTCGGTCAAGTCCGCCGGAGTCCCGCCGTCGTTAAGATCGAAGCAATGACCCGACACCAAGTTATCAACATTAAGTTGAAAGGCCGTCAAAGAGACCGTAGCGCCGTTTGAAAATGTCTGTTCGATCCCAAACTCCAAGCTTTCGCTTTCCTCCTGAACCAAAGCGGAGTTGCCGGTAAAGTAGAGGGACGGGTAGTCTCCAAAGCGTTCATCCAGCGATGGCGCGCGAAAGCCGGTGGCATAGGTCGCACGCATGGTTGTTCCTTCAGCCGGTCGCCATGCGAGCGCAAGTCGCCCGGTCGAAAAGGTTCCGAAGTCCGAATTGTGGTCGGCTCTTAGTGTTGCCGACAGGTCGAACACATCTGACGGCGCCCACAAAAGCTGGGCAAAAGCCCCGGCAATTTCGGTTGAGGCTTTGCCTGAAGGCAGATTGCCATAGGTGGCCGTTTCGCGCGACCAATCCAACCCGTAAACCAACGAAAGGTTATCCGACAGCGAAAAGTTTCCTGTGTAGCCAAGCGTCAGGCGACTGCCGCCAAACGTGTTTGTGCCATTTTCGTCAACTAGGGTCCGTTCGATGTCGAGAGCCGAAAGCTCAAATAGATGTGTGCTGGATCCACCCTCAAACTCGGCAAAAATTCGTGCGCCCTTTTCGGAGCGAGCTTGGGTGTTAGGCAAGTCGGTAAGTGTGTCGGGGTAAGTGTCAGCATTTGTATCAATGTAGCCGTCGTAGTCTTGATCTGTGTCCTGCCAGAAGGCGGCGCCGCCAAGGGTCAGGCTGTCGCTGACCTTGTAGCGGGCGGAAAACGACAGCCGGGTGGCATCGGCGCCGTCCCTTTCGGTGCCACCGTCAAAGGCGGAAAAGCCCTCGGTGTGCAGGCGGGTGGCGGTAAAGGCCAATTCCATCCGGTCGTCCTTTTGGGTCAACCCGTAGGACAGCTTGCCCGTGCCGTAGCTGCCACCTTCGGCTGTGACAGACTGGTGCAGACCGTCTTCGATGCCAGCGCGGGTGGTAATGTTGATCACGCCCCCCACGGCAGATCCGCCCCACAGGGCCGATTGCGAGCCGCGCAGCACCTCGACCAGAGCGATGTCTCCGGTCATCAGGCTGCCCCAGTCAAAGCTGACCGATGTGCCAGAGGGGTCTGACAGCTTGATGCCATCGACAAAGACCGCAAGGTATTTGCCATCCGCGCCACGCACCCGCAGCGTAGAGGTTGAGCCTATTGGGCCGGACTGGGTGACAGACACGCCCGGCAGGC
>JBATPI010000240.1:0-1581 GCA_049291415.1 Paracoccaceae bacterium
AAAGTCCCCGCCGCCGATGCGCGTCTGACTACCCAGATGAAGTCGGTGGGCGAAGTGATGGCGATCGGCCGCAGCTTCCAGGAGTCGCTGCAAAAAGCGCTGCGTGGTTTGGAAATCGGCAAGATCGGGCTGGATCCCACCGGGCTGGATCTGGTCAACGAAGATGATTTGCGCACGCTGCGCCGCGAGCTGAAAGAGCCTGGCCCGGAACGCATCTTCCACATCGCCGATGGCTTCCGCGCTGGCATGAGCGTGGAAGATGTGCACGCGCTGTCATTCGTTGAACCGTGGTTCCTCGATCAGATCGAAGAATTGATCGATGCCGAAATCGATGTGGTGCATCGCGGCCTGGACGGACTGGATGCCAAGCGCCTGCGCGGCCTCAAGCGCATGGGCTTTTCCGATGCACGCATTGCCCAGCTGGCCGGCACCAACGAAACCGCAGTGCGCGCGCTGCGCAAGGCATTCGCGGTGCGTCCGGTGTACAAGCGCGTGGACAGCTGCGCCGGCGAATTTGCCACCAGCACCGCCTATCTGTATTCGACCTACGAGGACGAATGCGAAGCCAACCCGACCGATCGCAAAAAGATCATGGTGCTCGGCGGCGGCCCCAACCGCATCGGCCAGGGCATCGAGTTCGACTACTGCTGCGTGCACGCCGCGCTGGCGCTGCGTGAAGACGGGTTCGAGACCATCATGGTCAACTGCAACCCGGAAACCGTATCCACCGATTACGACACCTCCGACCGTCTGTACTTCGAGCCACTGACGCTGGAAGACGTGCTGGAAATCGTCGAGCTGGAAAAGCCCTATGGCGTGATCGTGCAGTACGGCGGGCAAACCCCGCTGAAGTTGGCCAAGGCGTTGGAAGCCAATGGCGTGCCGATCATTGGCACCTCGCCCGATTCCATCGATCTGGCGGAAGACCGCGAGCGCTTCCAGAAATTGGTGGAAGCACTGGGTCTGAAGCAGCCGCCCAATCGTACCGTACGCAGCGCCGAAGAAGCCTTGGTGCAGGCGCGCGAGATTGGTTATCCGTTGGTGGTGCGCCCAAGTTATGTGCTGGGCGGCCGTGCGATGGAAGTGGTGCATGCCGACGCGGATTTGTCGCGCTACATGCGCGAGGCGGTGAAGGTCAGCCACGATTCGCCGGTGCTGCTGGACCGCTTCCTGGATAACGCGGTGGAAGTGGATATCGACGTGATTGCCGACCGCGACGGCAATGTGCTGGTCGGTGGCGTAATGGAGCACATCGAAGAAGCCGGCGTGCATTCCGGCGACTCCTCATGTTCGCTACCGCCGTATTCGCTGTCTGCACGCACGCAAGAACGTCTGCGCGAGCAAGTCGTCGCGCTGGCCAAGGCACTGCATGTGGTGGGCCTGATGAATACCCAGTTTGCGGTGCAAGTGGGCGTGGCCGAAGGCAGCGAAGCCGATACCATCTACCTGCTGGAAGTGAACCCGCGTGCCAGCCGCACAGTGCCGTTCGTGTCCAAGGCGATTGGCCAACCACTGGCCAAGATTTCGGCGCGTTGCATGGCCGGTCAGACCTTGGCCGAACAAGGCGCTACCCGCGAAATC
>JBATPI010000241.1:0-4270 GCA_049291415.1 Paracoccaceae bacterium
GCCATCGGCTGTGCGGGCGGCAGGGCAATCAGCGCGGCCAGTGCAGCGCCCGCGCCCGTCACCGCCCCGGTGATGTGCAACTCCATCAGCGGCAGAACCTGCGCCGGGTCCGCGCCGTCCGCCCGAAACTCTTGGGCATAAACATCGCCGCGCCGGGCATCTTCCAGCACCGTCAGGGGGCGCGGCAGGCCATGGGCCAGCGCCTCCAGCCGCGTCACGCCCACCGCCGGAATGCCCAACGCCAGCGCCAGCCCCCGCGCCGTGGCGACCGAGATCCGCACCCCGGTAAAATTTCCGGGACCGATGCAGACCCCCAAGGCGGTCAGATCGCGCCAGCCGAGTCCGGCCTCGGCCAGCACTTCGGTCAGCAGCGGGATCAGCCGCTCGGCCTGACCCTTGGCCATGTCTTCGACCCGGTTCACCACCCGGCCATCCGGCAAAAGCAAAGCGGCGGCGCATTGCGCCGCCGATGTGTCAAATGCCAGAACCGTCTCAGACGGCAACGGGCCGCACCTCGGTCACCTCGGGGATGTAATGCCGCAGCAGGTTCTCGATCCCCATCTTCAGGGTCAGGGTCGAAGACGGGCAACCGGCGCAGGCCCCCTGCATGTGCAAGTAAACAATGCCGCGGTCAAAGCCGTGGAACGTAATGTCGCCACCATCTTGCGCCACGGCCGGGCGCACGCGGGTGTCCAGCAACTCTTTGATCTGGCGTACGATATCGGCGTCTTCGCCGCTATGCTCGGCATGGCCACCGCCCGACTGTTCGCCCTCGATCACCGCCGCGCCGGACTGGAAATGCTCCATGATCGCGCCTAGAATTGCGGGCTTTATATGCTGCCATTCGGCCGAGTCATCCTTCGTCACGGTGACGAAATCTGACCCGAAGAAAACGCCGGTCACGTTGCCGGTGGCAAAGATCCGCTTCGCCAAGGGCGATTTCGCCGCCGCCTCGGCGTTCGGAAAATCAGCCGTCCCCATCTCCAGCACGGTCTGGCCGGGCAGGAATTTCAGCGTGGCGGGGTTGGGTGTGCTTTCGGTCTGGATGAACATTTCGGTATCTCCTACCATTCCAGTCGGATATGCCCCCGGCCCCGCCCCATGTCAAGGTTGGCCCCGGGGCGGGCGACAGACTTTCAGGCCCGGTCAGAGCCGAAATAGGCGTACATCTGTTCCAGCGGGGACAGCTTGCGCAGAGGCTCAGGCCGTAACTTGATGCCTTCAGTTGCCAATGGGGCATATGGATAGGGCACTGCGGTCTTGGGACGATCAGTCATCATTCGGATCCTTTTCGAAAAGGGTCCTCCCTGACTCAGCTTATACTGCACTGCAGCATTTTTGGAAACCCCCGATCGCCCGCCGCAACGCTCAGTTCAACAGCGCCCAGGCCGCACACAGCACCATCGTGCCAACCACGCAGGCCACGGCCAGCGAGCCCAGATCCTTGGCATCCTTGGCAAACTGCGACCAGCCGGGCGACAGATGATCCACCAGCACCTCCAGCGCGGTGTTCAGCGCCTCAACCGCCACCAAGAGCAACAAGAGCCCGGCAAAGATCACCAACTCACCAGCCGTTGCCCCCAGAAACCACAGCCCCAGCAGCGATGCCAGACCCAGCCCCGCCTCTTGGCGAAAGGCACTTTCGCGCGCCAGACGCCGCAACCCGCCGGCGGAATAACTGGCTGCGGCAAAGAAATGCGCCACCCCGGTCTTGCGCGATGGTTTTTCCATCAGGTGCCCTCTGGACGGCAGGTGGCCGTCAGATCCAGATCCGCCGCCCGCGTTTCGGTTGTCACATCCAGCAGCCCCAGGACCGTGGAATACATGTTGTCCTGACTTAGTGCATCGGCCTTATGCGCGTCCAGACAGGCAGCCGTCACGCCCAGCGCCTGTTGAAAGCGGTCGGCCATCCAGATCACCATCGGCACCTTGATCTGTTCCTCAGGTGCCATGAACCACGGCGCGCCATGCAGATAGAGACCCGACTCGCCCAGGGATTCGCCATGGTCCGAGACATAGAACATCGCCGGAATGATCCGGTCAGACCCGTTCAGGATATCAATCGACTGGGCCATCACCCAATCGGCATAAAGGATGGTGTTGTCATAGGCATTGCGCAGCTCTTCGGCGCTGCATTCGGTCAACTCAGGCCGCGAGCAGTCAGGCTTGAACCCCTCCATCGCGGCAGGATAGCGCAGGTAATAGGACGGGCCATGGCTGCCGATCTGGTGAAATACCAAAACGGTGTTCTGGGTGATGGTGGCGGCCTTTTCGCGCAGGAACGGCAGATAGACCAGATCGGTGCATTCGCCCTGATCGCAGGCCTCGGGCAGGGGGTGGTCGGTGATCATGAAGCCGGTGGCCTCGGCCCGCGCAGCAATGTCCTTATGTCCGGTGTTGTTGTCCCACCATTCCACCCGGAACCCGGCCGTGCGCAGCACATCCAGCAGGTTTTCATAGGACAATCCGCCATCATAGGAATACTGACTGCGCGTCAGATGCGAGAACATGCAGGGCAGTGAGGTCGCAGTGGCCGTGCCACAAGAGGTGACATCGCTGAAATTCACCACCCCGCGTTTGCGCAACTCGGGCGTGGTGTCGCGCTCATATCCGTTCAGGCCCCAGTTCTCCGCCCGCGTCGTCTCACCGGCCCAGATCACCAACAAGACCGGCTTGTCGGCCTTTGCCAAAAACGGCCCCGGCACCGCGTCCCGGCCAAAGGGCGCCAGCACGATCTTGGTCGATTTCAGCATCATCTTGGCATAGCGCGCCGCCCCCGACAAAGGCGCCATCGGCTGTTGCGAGGCCAGGATTTCCTTATTCTCACGCAGGGTGCCCATGTTCAATTTGGCATCGCTGAACAGCAGCCCCGCGAACAATGCGAAGCTGGCCAGCACCACGCCCACCCATTCCAACCCGGCGCGCAAGGGCCTGCTGCGGCGCACCCGCACCACCAGCACCACCAGCCCCGGCAGCACGCCCAACACCACCACATGCAGCAGAAAGGGCAGGGTGATCAGATGCTTTGATTCCGCCGCCGTGGTGACCACGGCGTTCTGGATCATCTCACGGTCGATGGTGATGCCCAGTTTGTCTTGGTAAAAGCTGGTCACCGCGCCAATCAGCAACAGGGCCACCAGAACCGGCTTTTGCAGCCAGCGTGGGGTCAGGATGCTGATAACGAACATCAGAAAGGCAAAGATCATCAGCGCGAAAATCGCGGCCTTGACCGGATGGCCTTCAAACGGCACGCCGACGCGGCTCCAGAAGGTGTTGTTATGGGCCGCCATGATGAAGATGCCGACGCACAGGTTCAACAGGAACGGCGTCAGCGAAAAGCGCCAGTGGGGGGCGGTGGGGGCGTCTGATTTAGCAGCCAAGATTTATCCCGTCCTCAGGCGTGCGTTGTGCAACAGACATCAGATCCGCTGCCCGCAGGCCACCTATACGTGGTGATGCCCGGCTCATACGCGACCCTGTCGCCTTCGCCAATCACAGTTGTGTGCCAAGGCGTAAGCAGGCGCTTATATCGCCGCCTATAGCGGCATCATGGATAGCAATGCAGCGGCACCACCGCATTCGCCACCCCGTCCGGCACTTCGCCCGAAATGTCGCCACCGGTGCCATCGCCTTGCGGCCGGGTGATCCGCGATTGCGCCAGAAACGTCAGCAACGGGCCTGAGGGCACGGCGAAATTCATGTTCTGCGGCAGGCTGCCGGTCTCTTCCAGAATGGCCATGTCATCGACCCGGCTGACCACCACGCCGATCACTGCGCCCTTTTTGTTCAACAAGGGCCCGCCGGAATTGCCCGGCTGCACCGGCGCCGTGATCATCACCCGGCTGGATGACCCGTCAATGCCGCGCAGCGCGCTGACATTGCCGCTGGTCACCGTCAGCCCCTGATCCAGACTGGTATAATAGGGATAGCCCAGCGCCGTTACCGCCTCGCCCAGCTTTGGCACCTCCAGCGCTGACAGCTTCAACCAGACGCCGGTGTCATTGGCCCCCGACAGCACTGCCAGATCCAGCGTGCTGTCCTTGGCCACCACATCCAGGGGCGTGCCGTCGATCATCGCCACCGTGCCACAGCCTTCAACCACATGCGCTGCCGTCACCAGCATGGTCGGCCCTATGTAGAACCCCGAGCCCGAGCTTTTCGGCCGGCCTGTCACCTTGGCCCGGGGCGGGGCCTCGGGAGTCGCGGGGGGGGCGGTTGATACCACGTCGCCCTGCACCGGGGCGGCCCCGGCCCCTGCGGGCGCTCCGGG
>JBATPI010000242.1:0-1812 GCA_049291415.1 Paracoccaceae bacterium
GCCACCTGGCCTTCTACGGCGCCTATGTCTGCCTCAACCTTGCGATCATCACTTATGCCATGCCCCATCTGCGCGGACGTGACCCGTTCAACCAGGTGCTGAACATGGCCTCGTTCTGGCTGATGTCTGCGGGCGTGGTCTTCATGACCTTCACGCTGACCTTTGCAGGCACGATCCAGACCCACATGCAGCGGGTTCAGGGCGACTTTTACATGGACGTGCAGGACCAGCTCTGGCTGTTCTATGCCATGCGCTTTGGCTCGGGCGTGGCCGTGGTTCTGGGGGCGATCCTGTTCATCTACTCGGTCATGGTGCCACGTCGTGAGATCGTGACGCCCGGCCGGCTAGAGCGGGAGCGCCTTGAGAAAGATCCAGATCACGTGGCTGCGGAGTGATGCAGATGGACGGTTCTCACATCAAGACGGGGGGGGCGGCTGACGCCCCCTTCTACCTTCCCCAGGGCGATGAGGTTGCGGTTTTTCAGGCCGCCGCTGCCCACAAACTGCCGGTGCTGCTGAAAGGCCCCACCGGCTGCGGCAAGACCCGCTTTGTCGCCGCCATGGCGCATGCGCTTGGCCGCCCGCTTTATACCGTTGCCTGCCATGATGACCTGTCGGCGGCAGACCTGATCGGCCGTTACCTGCTGAAGGGCGGTGAGACGATCTGGGTCGATGGCCCATTGACCCGCGCGGTCCGCGATGGTGCGATCTGCTACCTTGATGAGGTGGTTGAGGCCCGCAAGGACGTGACCGTGGTTCTGCACCCTTTGACCGACGATCGCCGCATCCTGCCGATCGACCGCACCGGCGAAGAGCTGGAGGCGCATCCCGATTTCCTTCTGGTTGCCAGCTATAACCCCGGCTACCAGAACATCCTGAAAACGCTGAAACCTTCAACCCGGCAGCGTTTTATCGGCATCGAATTCACCTTCCCGCGGCCCGAGCATGAAATCCCGGTCGTGGCCATGGAATCCGGCCTGTCCGAAGATCGTGTCGCCCCACTGGTCCGCCTGGCGAACAAGCTGCGCGCGATGAAAGGTCAGGATCTGGAGGAAGGCGTTTCAACCCGTCTTGTCGTCTATTGCGCCTCTCTCATCGCCGGAGGCATGGCGCATGAACGCGCCATCCGCGCCGCGATGATAGAGCCATTGACCGATGATGCGGACGTAAAGGCCGGGCTCCGCGATCTCGTGACCGCCGTTTTCGGGTGAGGCCGGCAATGTCACGGATTGAGTTCGAACCATGGGAACCCGAAGAATCGATCGGGAAACTGTGGCACGCCTTTGCCAGCCGTCTGGACGGTGATCCCGTCCACGACGGAGCCCGTGTCCTGCTCTCTCAGGTAGGCGGACGGCTGGCAGTTCTTTTCCGCGGCTTGGGCGGTGACCCGGCGGTGGAAATCAAACCGGTGGCTGACGAAACCAGCCACCACCGGTTGTCGTTTCTGCGCCGCCTTGGCACCTGGCGCGATACCACCCCGCGCGCCAGCTATGACGGTGCCACCCTGCGCCTGCCCGAGAGTCTGGCCACCTTTCCCGCGGCCGAGGCGAACGCCGCCCTTTACATGTGGCTGGCCGCCGCCGCCCCTGCACTGCACGATTTGCCCCCGCCAGAGACCGATGACCCGCTGCAGGCCGACCTTGCCGCAATCGCCACCGCGCAGGCGATGACCGAGGCCGCCCTGACCAACGCGCCGGGCCTGCGCAAACTGCATGCCGACCTCTGCGCCGCCACCCTTTTGTTCCGCCGCACCGCCGCCCTGCCCATCACCTCCACCGTTGGCAGCCAACTCACCGTCGACGTCCCTGCGCTT
>JBATPI010000243.1:0-5382 GCA_049291415.1 Paracoccaceae bacterium
GCGCAGGGCTTCGGCCTGGGTGTCCAGTTCGGCCAGCCACAGGGCGGTGGCGGCACGGGCAGGGGGCGACAGCGGCACCATGCGTTCCTTGCCGCCCTTGCCTTTGACCAGAATCATCTTCGGGTCACCGCGCAGGGCCGCCTGGGGTAATGAGACCAACTCTGTCACCCGCAGCCCGGTGGCATAAAGCAACTCCATCAGCGCCGTGCTGCGCAGCCGATCAGCGTCGGTGCGGCCATGCTGGCGGGCTGCGACCAAAAGGGCGTCAACCTGCGCTTCCGTCAATGTTTGCGGCAGGCGCTGTGGTTTACCAGGCCCGGCAATGCGCAGGGCAGGGTTGTCGGCCCGCCAGCCTTCGTCAAAGGCAAAGCGGAACATCTGCCGGATCGACGACAACCGCCGCGCCCGGGTGGCTTTGGACAGGCCTTGGGCGTCGCAAAAGACCAGATAATCCTCAACCTCAGCCCTGGTCAGCGTTTCCAGCGCGTGGCCCCGCACGGTGGCCCAATCAATGAAATCCTTCAGGTCGCGGCCATAGGCCAGCTGGGTGTTGCGCGCGGCGTCCGCCTCGGCGGCGATGGCGTCGAGAAAGGTCGAGATCCATTGCGCAGGTCGGGCCGGGGGCATGGCCTAGCCCCGCCGTTCCAGGATCATCAGCTCCAGCGCCGTGCGGCGTGCGACCCCGTCCAGCTGCACCATGCGCAGCAGTGACAGCCCTTGGGTGACGCCGCGCAATTCGCCCTGCACGCCACTGGCGACATCGTCGATGGCGGCCAGGATCGCTTCGCCCAGACGATTGCCCTGCAGCAATTCCACGGCCTCAGCCGAAGGAGTGGGGGCCAGAAATGCGGGTGCAATGGCGCGGCCAAGGCTGTCGGGCGGGATCACGCCTTTCAGATTGCCGGTGGCCAGCGCGATCAGAAAGGCTTCGGTCGAATCCACCGGAAGGTGCGCGCGGGCGACGCTTTCGGCGGCGGGCGACAGCATCGCCACCCGGAACGCGATGCCCGCCGCTTCGCCCTGCAGGGTCATGCGGCCCAGCTCGGCACCGTACAGCATGGCAAAAGGCACCTCCAGTTCGGCCTCTTGCATGCGCTGCCAGACCACGGGCAGGCTTTGGCTGATGCGGGCGGTGTCGCGCGCGGCATAGGCCTGATCAAAGTCCTGAAACGCCTCAACCCGGTCCCAGACCCCGCCCGAGGCTGATGCCTCGCGTTCGGTATACAGCCCCAACAGGACGTTGGGCGCGATGGTGCCGGCGCGGGTCAGCCGCTCGGCCGCCTCGACCTGGGCTTTCCAGCCGAAATTCGGGCTGATCTCGGCATAGGCAAAGGCCACCGGCAGGGTGGTGGTCGGCAACGGCTCTCCGATCCCCTCAAACATCTTCCAATCCAGTGGCGTCAGCGGATTGGGCGGCGGCGGGGCCAGCGTGTCGTCCATGTCAGGGTCCAGAAAGCGGGTCATCAGATCGGCCTGATCGGGCCCGACCTGACCCAGCGCACTGGCGGTTTTCAGGGTCAGCATCGCCACTTCCCATTGACCGGCGCGCGCCAGGCAGAACACCCGGGCCTGCAGCGTGGGGGCAAGATCGGGGTTGGACTGCATCTTGTCGCAGGCGAGGTCCTCATGGCCGGTCAGCAGCGCCACGTCAAACGCACGGCGGAACAGATCGGGCGAATCGTCGCCCGCCACCTCAATCAACGCGGCGGCCTGTTCCAGCGCGCCCAGCTGCAACAGCTTGTCGATGCGGGCCTGCAGCAGGATGCCCTTGCCCTGACTGTCAATCGGGGGGGCGGTTTCGGCCAACAGCATGGTCAGCACCAACTGGCGCAGCGCGGGCAGGCTGTCCATGCGGTCTTCGGTCACCGCGCGGGCAATCTCAACCGTCAGCCCGGCCCCCCACAGATCACGCGGAAAACCCGAGACGGCGGGCGCGATCAGCCCCACCGAATCCGGCGAGGGTCCGTCCAGGGAGGTGGTCGCCACCGTGGCGGGCAGCGCGCCGCTACTGCTGACCGGCGCTTCATTCGGCTGTGGCGCGGGCGCGCTGGCGGCTGCCGATTGCACCGGAGGGGCGGTCAACAGCCCCTCGGGCTGCGCCGAGACCGATTGCGACAGCCAGTCGATGGCCGACAAGGGATCATCGCCCGCAGCAAGGGCCACCTTCGGGCAGGCGATCAGCCCGGCAAAAGCCGCAGTCAGCCACAGCGCCCGGGCGCTATCAATCGGCATTCAACACCACTGGTTTTCTGACCTCAACCTGATCGGGGGCAAGATCCCCCAGATAGGCATACCCCGTCAGCGCAATAAATCCAAAGAAACCCAACACAAGAACCGCTTTGATGATCCGTCCCATGTGCCGTTTCCCTTTGTCGCCCAGACTGGATGTTGCCTACCGTGCTGGGGCGATGAAGGCCAGAGCCAGCGGATTGTCGCGAATATATATGGCTTTCCCGGCAAGTTCACGCCATTGAGGGGGAAATCCGCTGATATGGTCGGATCGCCCCTCTTGTGGTGCCGATGGCAGCACGGCCAAATGTGCGAAGACGCGAAGAACGGACAGCACCCTGGGGGGGATAAAGGTGCGGCTGAAAAAAACGGTTGTAATGGTGGGGATGATGGGCGCGGGCAAGACCGCGGTCGGTCAGGTGCTGGCACGAGAGCTGAAGGTTCCGTTCCTTGATTCGGACGAAGAGATCGTGCGCGCGGCAGACCGGTCCATCGCCGAGATATTCGCCCGCGATGGGGAACCGTTTTTCCGTGACCGCGAACATGAGGTGATTGGCCGCCTGTTGCGCGGTGATCCGTGCGTGTTGTCCACCGGGGGCGGCGCGTTCCTGTCCGAACGCAACCGCGCCCAGATCAATGAGGCCGGGATCTCGGTCTGGTTGCGCGCTGATCTGGATCTGTTGTGGCAGCGCGTCCGGCATAAGGCGACGCGCCCGCTGCTGCGCACGCCCAACCCGCGCGGCACTCTGGCTGGTCTTTATGACGCCAGGCTGCCGTTTTACCAGCTGGCCGATCTTGTGGTGGACGCTGCAGCCGAATACTCGGTCGAGCAGATGGCCGGGCGTGTCGTGACAGCGCTGTTGACCCGGCCGGATGTGCTGCAAGAGGCTTAGTATGACAAATATCGTGCCGGTGGATCTGGGATCGCGGTCTTATCAGGTGCGGATCGGGCCGGGCCTGATTGCGGGCGCAGGCGCCGCATTGGCGCCGCTGTTGCATCGCCCCCGCGTGGCCGTGGTGACGGATGAGACCGTGGCCGGCCTGCATCTGGCGCAGCTGACCGCGGCACTGGAGGCGGCCGGGATCACCGTGGCATCGCTGGCGCTGCCGCCCGGTGAGGGCACCAAAGGTTGGGTCAATCTGGCCCGTTGCACCGAATGGCTGCTGGAGCAAAAGGTAGAGCGCCGCGATATCGTGCTGGCCTTTGGCGGTGGGGTGATCGGCGATCTGGTCGGCTTTGCCGCCGCCATTCTGCGCCGCGGGGTGCGCTTTGTGCAGCTGCCGACGACGCTCTTGGCGCAGGTTGACAGCTCTGTTGGGGGCAAGACCGGGATCAACACCGCGCAGGGCAAGAACCTGGTCGGCGCCTTTCACCAGCCCAGCCTGGTCCTGGCCGATACCGATGTGCTGACCACGCTGACCCCGCGCGATTTCCTGTCGGGCTATGGCGAGGTGGTGAAATACGGCCTTCTGGGGGACGCCGGTTTCTTTGACTGGCTGGAGAGGCAGGGCCCCGCGCTGGCCGCAGGCGATGCCGCCGCCCGCCTGCATGCCGTTACCCGCAGCGTGCAGATGAAGGCCGGGATCGTGTCACGCGATGAGACCGAAGCGGGAGAGCGCGCGCTGTTGAACCTGGGCCACACCTTTTGCCACGCCTTGGAAAAGGCCACCGGTTATGGTGATCGTCTGTTGCACGGTGAGGGCGTCGCCATCGGCTGTGCGCTGGCGTTTGAATTGTCTTCGCGTCTGGGTCTGTGCAGTCAGGAAGACCCCAGCCGCGTCCGAGCGCATCTGCGAGCCATGGGGATGAAGGTGGATCCCAGCGACATTCCCGGCGATCTGCCGGGCCCCGAGGCGCTGATGACCCTGATGGCGCAGGATAAAAAGGTGATCGACGGGCGTTTGCGCTTCATCCTGACCCGCGGCATCGGTCAGGCGTTCGTGGCCGACGATGTGCCGGGTGATCAAGTCCTGCGCCTGCTGGCCGATATGCTGCCCCAGCATTGAAAAAGCGCCCACAAAGGGGCGCGCGGGTTTTTCTCTCCGCTGGAAAAGATCTGGCCGGGGGGGCACCAGCCGGTCATGACCTCTGCGCAAGACGTTGGCGGCGCTGATGGGGTGGTCAGGCAGTCGCCACAGCGGCATGGCAATTCTACACGGGGCCGTGTGGGCCCGGGAACAGCATCGCGCGGATCGGGGCGGCTGAACGACCGGGGGGGCGAGGTGCGGGTTTACCTTGACCATCACCACCAGGTCATGCGGCGTACACCAGACGCACAGACTGGGGCAGTCGTTGGGGCATTTCTTAGCTGCCCCGGTTCAAGGCTGACGTGGGGTCTTGCCTTGGTCGGTGTGAATGGTTGTATGGCGCGCGGCAGTGGTCGGGCCGACTTGGCGGAGATTTGCCTTGCGACCAAGGGGTGCGACGGCTTGGCCAGAGGATGCGGGATGGGGGCAATGAAAAGGGCCCCACACAGGGGGCCCGAGTTTCTTCCCCGAGGGAAAGGATTTGGCTGGGGCGCCAGGATTCGAACCTCCGTCTTGGTTCCTACCAAAAAGATGCCGACGGTTGGCAGGGTGGGGCAACAGGTGGGGCGGTTCGGTTTGTGGACGCTTCTCGGACATTGCGGACATGAGCAGTGGCCTCCTTCAATATGCGTCAATGTCCGCTATGAACCGCAGCCGATTTTCTGGAGGCTGCTTGAAGTAGTTGCGCAGTGCAGCTTATATCCCGCGTTGGACGAAATTAAAATATTGTCAAACGCTTACATGGGTAATTTGTAGCCCTTAATGGCCGCGCAACTCGCAAGCTTCCAGATTCTTCTCGCGCCAAGCTCGCTCGATAAAACCCATTGATTTAAAAGGAGAATTCGGCGACGCGCAAACAATCCCCATCGCGAGCCAAGGCCTGAGCGACTGACCTTTGACACAATCCCTGCCCTCAAAGTTCTGGTTGACAAGTCAATGGGTAAAGGCAATATCTAGAGGCGAATTTTTAGATTGGAACCTGACTGGGGACTTTGATGATAATTGTTCCATCCCGGATGATCACATTTCCCCTCGGCGATCCGCTTTGTTCATGGCACGATCGGTTCTGAGGGACATTCGGGACGGGGTGCGACCATGCTGATCCATCTTCACAAGCAGGCTACT
>JBATPI010000244.1:0-3651 GCA_049291415.1 Paracoccaceae bacterium
CACAGGTGCTGATGCCGGCTGCAACGCCCTTTGCGGCGCGTGCGGATCCAGCGCCGCAGCCCGCCATGCCCGGCCTGATTTACCGGCCCGCCGCCCAAGCGGTCGATGCCGCCCCTGCATCGCCACGGCCCGTAGGGTCCGCGCCCCTTGCCCCGCCGTCGCTGGCTGGCTCGGCTGCGGCCCCTCTGTTGGCTGCCGAGCCTGCAGCCGTCCGCCCAGACCGGCCCGCCCCGAATGGCGCAAAGGCCGCCGACCGCGCCGGGGCCGCGCCGTCGCCCCCTCAGATCGACATCCACATCGGCGTGATCGAGGTGATTTCGGCCCCGGCCGTCCCAGCCCCCCCGGTCGCAGCTCCCGCACCCGACAGGGGGATCAGTCTGCACGCCTATCTGGACGGGACAGGCAGCAGATGAGCAATCCTCTGGCCATTTCCGCCGTCAGTGCCGCCTTTTTGCGACGCCTTCTGTCGGCGGCCAATGCGGCCGTGCCCAGTGCCAAGGTGCGGCTGGGCGCGCCGACGGCCAAACTGGCCGAAGATGCCTTGCCCCTGGTCAATCTGCACCTGTATCGGGTTGAGCCGAACACAGCCCATTCCAACGACCATATGCCGACGCGCGCCGCCACCGGCCAGTTGCGCGGCCCCAGCAAGCTGGCGCTGAACCTGCATTACGTGGTCAGTTTCTACGGCAATCATGACAAGTTTGAATCCGACCTGATGCTGGGGCAGGTGATGCTGGCACTAGAGCATGAACCCTTGCTCAGCAAAACCACGATCCGCGATGCCATCGCCGACAATGACGATCTGGAGGATAGCGATTTGCAGGCGGCGCTGGCCCGGCTGCGCGTGACCCGTCAGCTGATGACAATCGACGATTTCTCAAAGGTCTGGTCGATCTTTTACCAGGTGCCCTATGCGGTGTCGCTGTCCTATGAGGTCAGCCATGTGGTGATAGAGACCGCCGACACCTCGCCGGTGCCCGCGCCGGTGGCCCGTCCCGGGCTGTGGATCTCACCCGTCTCGGCGCTGCGGCTGGACGTGGCGGGGGCGTCACCGGGCAGCCCCTTGCCGCCGGTCTGGGGCGGGGTGCTGCATGTGGAGGGCCGGGGTCTGGGCCAACCGGGGTTGGCGCTGCAGGTGGATGGCGCGGCGCTGGTGATGGACGGGGTCGGCCAGTCTGACGCGACGCTCAGCGTACCACTGGTGGCGGCCACCTTTGGCGGGGCCGATCTGGGGATCGGGGTGCATAGGTTGCAGGCCATCGCCGCCCCTGTCAGCACCGGTCAACCTGCACATCTGCGGGCGCGGTCAAACGCGCTGGCCTTTGCAGTCAGCCCGGCGATTGCCATTGGCGCGGTTGTCGCCCCGCCCGGCGGCCCTACGGCCACGGGCACGGTCAGTGTGGGGTTTACCCCGGCAATCCGGTCGGATCAGGCGGTGCGGCTGTTGCTGGATGCGCGCGATCCGGCGGCCCCTGCGCAGGTCATTTTACCGGGGCGTGATCCGGTTATGGGCGGGCCTGATGCTGCCAGCGTCAGCTTTGCCTTTGCCGCCGTGCCGCGCGGCACCTATCTGGTGCGGGCCGATGTCGATGGCCTGCTAAGCCCGGTCACCCTGGACAGCGCCGGAGGCAGCCCGACGTCTGGGCAGATCATCGGCCCAGAGGTGGTGCTGTGAACCGCGCCCCCCGGATCAGGCCGCTGGCCGATGCCTTTGCGGTGGTGCAGGGCTGGCTGGATCAGGGCCGCTCTGCCGGGACGGACCCGCCGCGTACGGCGGCCTGCGATGTGGCCGAAATGTTCGGGATTGATCTTTTCGGCCGCAATATCCTGCTGCTCTGCGCCTATGTCACGCTGGAGCCGCAGGCCCGTGATACCATCTCGCGGCTGTTGGGCGAACCGATGGCCAGTGCGCCGACACTGGCACTGGCGCTGGCCCATCTGCCCGGCGCGCATTGGCAGGCGCTGGCCGCAGAGGCCCCTTTGCGCCGATCGGGGCTGTTGCGGATAGACGGTCGCGGATCGCTGGTCGATGCACGGCTGCGCCTGCCCGAAACCGTGCTGTTGCGTCTGTTGGGGGTGCCTGCGCTGGATCCTGCGGCGGCGGCGGTGCTGCATCACATTCCCCGGCCGGATGCGCTGGCGCCCAACCGGGCGACGCTGGCCGATCAGATCGCCCGGCGGCTGACCCTGCCCGACACGCCGGTGCTGCATCTGACTGGCGGCGATCCCGAGGGCAAGCTGTGCGCCTTTGCCGAAGCGGCGGCCGGGATCGGGGCCGTGGGCTACGCGCTGAACTCTCAGCTCTTGCCATTGTCGCCCGCCGATCTGGCCGATTTTGCCGCCATGCTGACCCGTGACATGACGCTGGCCAACGCCCGGCTGGTGCTGGTGCATGAAGACATGGGCGATACCCGCGCGGCACAGCTGTTTGCCGAAACCTACGCCGGGCCGCTGGCAATCGCTTCGATCGAACCGATGCGGATCGGGCATCGCATGGCCTTGCGGCTGGAGATGCCACGCCTGAAGGCGGCCGAGCAGTTGGCGGTCTGGCGCGGTGGTCTGGGCGATCAGGCGGCCGAACTGGGCCCTGCGCTGACCCGGCTGGCGGCAGCATTTCACGTCGCCCCCGAAATTGTGCGCAGCATCGGGGCTGAGCTGTCGCTGGAACGGAACCGGGATCCGGCGCATCTGGCCGACCGCGCTTGGGACGCCTGCCGCCGCGCCGCGCGGCCGCGGATGGACGATCTGGCCCAACGTGTGGCATCGCCCGCGGCATGGGAGGATCTGATCCTGCCCGCGCGGCAAAAGGACGTGCTGGACAGCATCGTCGCCCAGGTGCGTAACCGCGCGCAGGTCTATGAGGACTGGGGCTTTGCCCCACGGCTGCAGAACAAGGGGCTGGGGGTATCGGCGCTGTTTTCCGGCCCCTCCGGCGCGGGCAAGTCGATGGCCGGTGAGGTGATCGGCAACCGGCTGGATCTGGACGTCTACCGCGTCGATCTGTCGGCCATGGTGTCGAAATGGGTGGGTGAGACGGAAAAGAACCTGCGCCGGGTGTTTGATGCCGCCGAAGACGGCGGGGTGATCCTGCAGTTCGATGAGGCTGACGCGCTGTTCGGCCGCCGGTCTGAGGTCAAGGACAGCCATGACCGCCACGCCAATATCGAGGTCAGCTATCTGTTGCAGCGGCTGGAGGCCTATCGCGGCCTGTGCATCCTGACCACCAACATGCGCGATAACATCGACGAGGCATTTCTGCGCCGCCTGCGCTTTATCGTCGATTTCCGCTTTCCCAGCCGCCCAGAACGGTTGGCAATCTGGCAGCGGATCTTTCCCGATGCCCAGCCGTTGGGCGCGCTGGATTATGGCCGGCTGGCGCAGCTGAATGTAGCGGGCGGATCCATCCGCAATATCGCGCTGGCGGCGTCCTTTCTGGCGGCAGATCGCGGCTGTGCGCTGTCGATGGCCGAGATCCTGCAGGCGGCGCATCTGGAATATGACAAGGTCGGCCGGTCCATGACCGACGCCGAGCGCGCGGGGTGGCTGCAATGATCCCCGGTCCGCGCATCACGCTGCATATTGACCGGCTGCGCGTGGCGGGCATGGGGCGGGGCGATGCCGCCGCCCTAGCCGACGGGCTGCGTGCCGCAC
>JBATPI010000245.1:0-5920 GCA_049291415.1 Paracoccaceae bacterium
CGGTTGTCCTGATCAAGCGTAAAGGGCAGGATTGTGGACGTTGAGCCGCTGCCGGTAGCGGTCTCAAACAGATAGATTTCCCCATTGGTGCCGATCATCACGCTGGTCATCCGGGACCCCTCCATCAGCAGCCCGTTTTCGAACACCTGGCTGATGGCATAAAGCGGCGAATAGCCATCATCATTGCGCGGAATGAACTCTGACCCAGCCGTGGCAAAGGGCAAAAGGCTGTTGTCGGTGACGGTTGAAAACGGGGCGGGCATAATCAATCCTTTCAACGGAATAAGGCAATGCCCCAACGCGGGACTGGCATTGCCAACAATACGTTACCTACGGAAAATGCAGAATAAAGCGCGGGGGTCCGGGGCCAAGGATGCCGCTGCCGTCGGCCACTTGTCAACCTTTGCGGGTTGTCATGACCATAAATTCAACCCTAGGTTCAGAACAGGAAATCGTCCTGCGTCCATTCGGCAATCGGGATCGGCCCGCCCCCGGTCACCGACACACGCAAGGTGATGCTGCCGAAACTGATTTCCGCGCCATAGCTGCGTTCGGAAATCGTTAGCGCCGACATGTCGTAGATGCGGCCCCAGTCACCCAGATCAATGCGGTCATGGCCCTGCTCAAAATCAGTGATCTGTGAATACTGGTCTGACGGCCCGATGTGAAAGATGTCATCACCCGCCCCCCCGGTCAGCGTGTTGCGGCCCGCTCCGGCAAAGATCAGATCATCACCCGCCCCGCCCACCAGCGTATCATTGCCACCCGCGCCATAGATCAGGTCATCGCCCGCCCCGCCGGTCAGCCGCTCATTCGCGGTCGTGCCGCGCAAGATCCCGCCCATATCAGCCAGCGACAGTTCAAACTGCGAAACACCGCCAGCCCCGCCGATGAAGATCTCCAGCCGGGTGCCGTCAACATGCGCAGACAGCCCCGTGACCCCGCCGGAAAAGCCCGACCATTCGGTGCGCGCCTCAAGGCTTTTATGGTGAAACAGCGTTCCATCGGGCATCAGCTCCAACAGGCTGATGCCGCCATCGCCCCCCCCCGCAACAATCAGGCTGCGGCCGTTGTAGGTGACGGTTTCGATCCGGGACACATAGTCGAATCGGGTGTCACGGGTATCCAGCATCTGATCGGTGATGAACATGACGCCCAGCGCATTGATGCGGATCACCGACAGGCTGCCCGCCGCCGCCGAACCGGCGATGATATAGCTGATGCCGCCCAGTTCCGTCACCGCCAACGCGTCCAGCCCGTCAACCCACAGCCCGTCCCGCGGGGTCAGCGTGTCGGACAGCTCTATCGTGCCTCCCGCCCCAAGATGAAAGCTGCTCAGCCCGTCCTTGCGCGATGAGGCGGCGATCAGGTAAACTTCGCCGTCGATGGTCAGACTGGCCAGGTCCGACACCCCGTCCAGGGTGGATTTCGGCGTATCTGCCGTTCGCACCACCAATTCCGGCGCACCACTTGCCGGCAAGCGGATCAGATCCACCGTATTCCGGTCATGCGCAGCCGTGGCCATATAGGTCACCCCGCCCAGCTGCAGGGGCTCAAGAACGGATACCTCCATCCGCTCACCCGACACGGTTTTCAGCGGACCCATGGCGGTCAATCCGCCACCCTCTCCGATCCGCTGCACGTCCAGTTGCTGGCCAGTGCGGCTGGCGCCATACAGTCGGATTTGCCCCCCCAGATCCACGATCGCCGCATCCGTCAGCGCAAAGTTCCCCCCCCGCGTGGACAGGGTGTAACTGTCCACCAGCCGGGCCTGCGTGCCGCTGATATCCAGCAGATGATAGCTACCGATCGCCCCCGATCCGGCAATCATCATATCGGTCCCTCCGATCGTGATGGGAACCAGAACCGATGCCATTGCCCATGGATCATCGGCCGACCCGAAAGCCGTCAAAAACCGGAACTCAAACATTCCCCACGCCACCCTTTGCACCGCTACACCCTGCCCCGAACACTGCCGGGCCAGCCGGACACCAAGGTGAAACAAATCGGGCAGGTCAGTGACGCTTGGCTAAAAACCGCAGGATTGACACAGGATGGGATCCAAAGAGCAGTGCCGCAGTTGATGCAGACACGGCGATCCGCTATCAGCTTCCAATAGATATTGGGCCCGCCAGCCCCACTGACCACAAGGCAAGGGGTATACCGTTGCAGTCTTTCCCGCGGACCATCTGCATTTTGACAATGGTTTCCACACTTTCAGCCTGTTCGCTGGCCCCGCGCGGGGCTGCCCTGCGTAACGACATCTTGCGAGAATCAAAGCAAGAGGACGCTACATATGACATCGTGCCCCTGTCGCAGGAAACCGTGGCCAGAGTAGCGACCTGGCCTTCGACCGGTCAGGGCCTTGCGCTGAACTGGCCCGGTGCGGGTCAGAGCCAGACCTCGCGCATCCTGCGCAAGGGTGACAGCGTCAATCTGGTGATCTGGGAAAGCCAGGACAATTCACTGCTGGCCACGCCAGAGCAACGGTCGGTCCCGATGAAAGGGCTGGTCATCAGCCCCGATGGCACGATCTTTGTGCCCTATATTGAAGAGGTCGAGATTGCCGGCCTCAGCCCCGAAGCCGCCCGCGCCAGCATTCAGGCCCGGTTGCAACCGATCTCGCCCTCGGCGCAGGTGCAGCTTGAGGTGGTTCAGGGCGACAGCAACATCATCGAACTGGTCAGCGGCGTGCAAAAGCCAGGGCGCTATCCGGTGGCCGCCAAGGGCGTGACGATCCTGTCGATGCTGGCCGAAGGCGGCGGCATTCCCGATGCCATGCGCAACCCCGTGGTGCGCCTGCAGCGCGGCGGAAAGTCCTACGCGGCGCTGGCAGACTCACTGTATCGCAACCCCGAGAAAGACGTTCTCTTGCGCAGTGGTGACCGGGTTGTCGTTGAATCCGATCCGCGCAGCTACGTGATGCTGGGGGCCACCGGGGCCGAACGCACCGTGCATTTCGAAAAGGCCACGCATACCATGCTGGAGGCACTGTCGCTGGGCAACGGTCTGACCGAAAGCCGCGCCAACATCCGTGGCGTCATGGTGCTGCGGCAGTACTCCCCGAAATCGGTGCGCAGTGATGGCACCGGCCCGGGCAAAGAGCATGTGGTCTTCACCTTTGACCTCAGTACGGGTGACGGGCTGTTTGCGGCCCGCAATTTCACGGTGCATCCAGATGACGTGATCCTGGCCACCGAATCGCCGCTGCCCGCGACGCTGGGCTTTTTGTCCTTGTTCAACACCAGCCTGGCCCTGTCGCAGCGCATCGGCGGCTGATACCGCAACAGGGGGAAACCCCTGTCACATTCCGGCCCCCTCCGGGTATTTTATTAAAGGCGGCAGGCGTTGCACCGCGTGGTGGAGAAATCCGTGGCATTTCGCGGCGGACCCACTTTGCCGGCAAACGCGGAAATATCCCTGCATCACCGCATAGTCACGGCCCACAGAACGCCAAAATCTGATTTCATCAAGGGTTAGTGGTGGCGAGGGGGGGACTCGAACCCCCGACCCTGCGATTATGAGTCGCATGCTCTAACCAACTGAGCTACCTAGCCACGGCTTGGCGAAGTAGAGGCAGCGCCCGCGAAGGTCAAGGGATATTCGGCGCAAATCCTGTGCGCAGCTCTGCCTATTCCGCCGCCCGGTCATGCGCCACGCGGGGCCGGCCGCTGGCGGTAACCGACAGCGTTGCCTCCATGAACATCGAGCGGCCCTCAATCTCGGCCTCACGGATATCATTGGCCACCGTCAGCCGCAGATCGACCGCTCCGGCCAGACGCGCCCGCCGGGTGGCTTCGGTGCGCAAGGCGGACTCCAGCGCGGCCAAGGCGGCGGTGCGGTCGGTAAAGTTCTCAACCCCGTTTGGCATATGCGCGGTGAACCGCCCCTCACTGGGTGAGGTGACGATGCCGGTCACCCGCTGGCTGACCTGCCCGGCCACCGCCCCGATGGCATTGGCGACCCCGGCATGTTCGGGCAGGATCATCTCACAACGCAGCCGGTCACCCACCGCGCCATAGTAGAACGGGGCCGAGGCCCCCAGCCCGATCACCGGCACGGCCAGCCGGGCGTTCATCTCAACCAGCCCAGTATGGCGCGACAGGCCCGCGCGGGTCAGCGAATGCCCGGCCAGCGTGATCGGATCTTCGCCGGCAAAGACCGGATCTTCGGCAAAGGCCGCTTCCAGCAGGCAATTCACCGTCTGCGCGGTCAACTGATCGACGATCATCCGCGACAGATCCTGCGGCGACGCGGCGAACCGCTCACCCGAGCCGCCCCGGCGACGGGCCAGAAGGCGCACCGCCTTTTCGGCCGCCAGCCCATCCCAATCCGCCAGCCCGCCCAGAACGTGGCTGGCGTCCGAGGGCGTGACCCCGACAATCATCACCAGCCCACGCGATACCAGCCGCTCCAGCGCCAGCACCTCCAGCCGTGAGGTCAGGCATGCGGCCATCGGCATCGCCGTGGTAATCCGCGCCAGTACCGCCTCTTCGCGCGCCGTCAGGCCGCCAGCCTGCCCGCCCCCCAACTGCCCTGCCAGCGGCAGCACAAACCGGCCATCCATATCGCCCGCAATGTCTGTCGACAGCCAGCGGTCCAGCGCTGCATGCACGATCGCTCCATGGTCCACCGCCAACAGCGACACCGGAATCAACCGGCGCGGCCCCAGCCGCAGCCCGCCCGCCAGCCCCTCCAGCTGCAGATGAACCTCACTGTCACCGCCCAGACCGGTGGTCCGCATTGCCACAGCCTCAACCATGGTGCGAAAGCCGCCGATACGCGCGCCCATCGGGTCAATCTCGGGCAACCCGTCTTTCAGCAGCGCCACATCGGTGGTGGTGCCGCCGATGTCGCTGACCAGCGCATTCCTGGCCCCGGTCAGCCAACGCGCGCCGACAATACTGGCGGCGGGGCCGGACAGAATGGTCTCAATCGGGCGTTCACGCACCATGGCCGATGAGATCAGCGCCCCGTCGCCACGCACCACCATCAGGGGGGCGTCGATGCCCAAGGTGGACAGATGCCGCTCGCACGCCGCGACCAGCCGGTCGATCATGCCGACCAGCCGCGCGTTCAGCACTGCGGTCAGCGCTCGCTTGGGCCCGTTCAGCTGGGCAGACAGCTCATGGCTGCAGGTGACCGGACGACCGGTAACCTGACGGATCAGCGCACGGGCAGCAACCTCATGCGCGGGATTGCGGGTGGCAAAGCGGGCGGCAACGGCAAAGCCCATCACCTGCGGCCCCAGCTCTGCAACGGCCACTTCCAGGGCGGCCAGATCCAGCTCGGCCACTTCGGTGCCGGCATGGGTGTGGCCGCCCGCCAGCATCACCACCGGATCGCCCTTTAGCGCCTCGGCCAGGCCACCGCGGGTCAGATCGTCAGGGTCAAACCCGATCGAGATCAGGGCGACCCGCCCGCCCTGCCCCTCGACCAGCGCATTGGTGGCCAGTGTGGTTGACAACGATACCAAGGCGATCTCGCGTGGCTGAACGCCCGCCGCCGCAATCGCGGCATCCACCGCGCCGCCGATGCCCAGCGCCAGATCGGCGCGGGTCGTCAGCGATTTCGCCTTGCCCAGGACGACATTGGCCGTCTCATCCAGCACAACGGCATCCGTATAGGTGCCCCCCGTATCGACGCCCAGGAAATAAGCCATCCGTTTTCGCCACCAAATGCCGTTCATCTGCCAGTTTCCTACCGCGACATCGGGTCGCAGTCACCTCTGGCTGCGACCATTCCTGTCGGTCTTGCGCCGCCTGTGCGTCGGGGGAATGCCCAGCATCTGGCGGTATTTGGCGACGGTGCGGCGGGCAACGGGGGCACCGGCCCCGGCCAGAGCCTGCGCCAGGCCTTCGTCAGACAAGGGATCGGTGGGGTCTTCGGCCGCCACCATCCGCGCCAGCGCTTCGCGCAG
>JBATPI010000246.1:0-2314 GCA_049291415.1 Paracoccaceae bacterium
GTGGGAGGCCGTGGGTCAGCCGGCAGGCCCAGCCCGTCGCGCAGCAGTTTCCAGCCATAGACCGGTCCCGTCGCCTCGACAAAGGCGAACGACGATACCGCCGCCTGCCGGAACCGCCCCCAGGCGCGGGTTGTGCGGGCGGCGATGCGGGTTGCCTGCTCTGCCTGCGGTGCGGCATGAGCGGTTGAGGTCATCGCCGGGGTCAACAGCACCGGCAAATGCGCCTGCACCTCATCGGTGCCATGGGCGCGGTGCTGCAGCGGCAGACCGAAAAACCCGGCAAAGCCAATGGTCGCAATGCTCGGGTTCTGGATTTCCAGCGCGCGGCGGAATACCTCGGAGCGCACGTCGATGCAGAACGCGGCCTGCAGCAGCGGGCGGCCCGTCATTGGCTGCGGACCGCGCAGCGCGGCGTCCAGATCTCGCTGTTGCGCCCGCTCGGCCGCCTCTTGCAAGATCGCATCCAGCACCTCATCGGCCGAGGGTTGGACTGGCGCGGCATGCGCCGCAACCACTTGCGCCCAGGCGTCCGCCAGTTGCGGCAGTTGCGCCAGCAGCGCCTCTTCCCAGATCAGGCGGATGGCCAGCAGGTCGATCAGGGTGCTGTCTGACCGGCCCTTCAACTCAGCCTCCCACAGCATCCAGCGCGCATGCTGCGACCAGCCGCCCAGATCCATCAGCAGCCGGTGAAAGGCGGTCTCTGCCGCCGCTTCGGTCAGCCCCAGCCGGTCCGCGGCCTGCAGGATCACCCGCTCGGGCGTGTCGCCGGATGCCGCGACATGGGCGCAAAAGCCGCTCAGCCCGGCGATTTCCGGCGTCAGATCATGGCTGGCCCATTGGCGCCAGGCGGTCAGGGCCGCCAGCGTCGGGGCGGGCGACCACAGCGCCTGACCGCGGTCGAAATGCCCGGCTGCCCACAGGCCAAAACTGCATGCGATGATCGCGGGCCAGTCGATGCCGGTCGCCCGGGCGGCCAGATCGGCCAGCGTGGGCAGCCTGCACGGCGCTTCGGTCGGCAGGGTCACCGAGGCTTTCAGCAAGGCCAGATCCGCGGGTTTCAACGGTGAGCGACAGGCAATCAGCGCCTCGGCCAGATCATCGTCGGTGATGCGGCCCGCGCGCATCATCCGGGCATAGTCGGCGCGCGGGAGGGTCAGCCTGATCCCCGCCACGCGCCCCAGCCGCGCCGCCGTGGTGGCCAGATCCTGCCCGGTTTGCCCCAGAAAGGGGTTCACGGCCACCGTTGCATCCAGCGGAAAGGCCGGTGGGATGGCGCGGGCCGCAGCCTCAGCCGCCGATAAGAGACCTGCAATCCGGGCCGGAGCGATCTGCGCGTGTTTGAGGAACATCCTGCTCTCCTGGGATCAATGGGATTTCGGGGCGCGAAAGCCGCCGATCATCCGGTCAAGAACCGCATTCAGATACAGACCATTGGCCAGATGCACCCGCAGGCCTGCCGCAGCCGGATGATGCGCCCAATGCGGAAACAGCGCCTGCGCCACCGCCACCAGGCCAAAGGACATCAGCGCCAGCACGATCAGCGCCCATTCCAGCGGACCGGGCGCCGGGGCGGCAGGCAGATGCGGACCCCACAGCGCGCCCGCCAGGACCTGAAAGCCGAAATAGGCCACCGCCGTCGCCAGTGAGGCCGCTGCCGTGCGCTGCGTCAGGGCGCGCGGAGCCATGTCGGCCAACCCTTGGGCCACCAGATAGGCCACGCCGAAAATCAAGATCGCCCCCAGCGCCAGCGCCTGCGCCGATTTTGGCCCTGCAATCAGGCCAAAGCCCGCCGCAACCCCTGCATACAGCACCAGCGCCAGCACATAAGCCCGCGCCACAGCCCCCAGTCCGGGCACGGCGACCGGACCGGGGCGATGCACCGCAGCCACCGCCCGCACCGCGCCGCCCGACGACAGGAAGGCATGCGCCTTATACAGGGAATGAGACAGAATATGCAGCAGCGCCAGCGCCCACAGCCCCATTCCGCATTGCAGCAGCATAAAGCCCATCTGCGCCACCGTAGACCAGGCCAGTGCGGTCTTGACCGCGCTTTGTGTCAGCATCACCGCCGCTCCGAACAGTGCGGTCAGCCCGCCCAGCATCACCAGCGCCGCCATCGCGGCGGGGCTGGCCTGCACCAGATCGGACAGCCGGATCAACATGAACCCACCGCCGTTTATGATGCCGGCATGCAGCAGCGCCGAGACCGGGGTAGGGGCCTCCATCACCTCGGTCAGCCATCCGTGCAGCGGGAAGGTCGCGGTCTTCAGCGCCGCGGCCAGCACCAGCAGCGCGACAGCGACCTGCGCGGTGG
>JBATPI010000247.1:0-1781 GCA_049291415.1 Paracoccaceae bacterium
TTCGCCTTTGCCGAACTTCTGGCCCGCGTCAACGCGCTGGCCCGCCGCCCGCCGGTGCAAGAGGTCAAGACCGTGCTGCGCGTCGCCGATCTGGAACTGGACCTGATGGCGCGTCAGGCCCGGCGGGCAGGGCAGGCGATCGACCTTTTGCCAAAGGAATACACCCTGCTGGAGGTGCTGATGCGCAACGAAGGCCGCGTGGTCACCCGCACCATGCTGTTGGAGCGGGTCTGGGATTTTCATTTTGACCCGAAAACCTCAGTGGTAGAGACCCATATCAGCCGGCTGCGCGCCAAGATCGACAAACCCTTTGAGGTGCCGTTGCTGAACACCATCAAGAACGCCGGTTATTCGATCCATGCGCCCCGCTGATCTGTGGCGGCAAAGCTCGTTCCGGCTGGCGCTTGGGATCACCCTTTTCACCCTTGCCACGTTGGTTCTTGCCGGCAGCATCGGCTATGGCCTGATGCGCGGCAAACTGGCCGAGCGGCAAGATGCCCGGATCACCGAAATCGTCCTGGCCATCCAGCAAACCAGCCTGCAAGGCGATGAGACCGATCTGGTCGAAGCAATCACCACCCGGATCAGGGCGGCCGACGAATGGTCGACGATCTATCTGCTGAAAGACCCGGCAGGCAAGGTTCTGGCCGGGAATATCGACAATGTGCCGCTGGCCGAAGGATGGTCCACAGTCCCGGCTGAAACGCTGGGTGTCGATGCCGATCCCACCTACCGTTTATTCTCGGGCAAGGCCGGGGCCTACGGTTTGACTGTCGGCATTGGCAACAGTGATCTGGACGATCTGCAGGAAATCGTGCTGGGCGCTGTCGGCTGGGCGGCGTTGGCAGCACTTTTGGTGACGGTCGCGCTGGCCGCAGCGCTGGCCTTGCGAGTGCAAAAGCGCCTTGCCACGGTCGAATCCGCGGTTGCCCGTCTGGCGCAGGGCGATCTTTCCGCCCGCTTGCCGGTTTCAAAGCGCGGCGATGATCTGGACCGCATCTCGGCCGCCATCAACGCCAGCCTTGCGCGGCTTGCCAGCCTGGTCGAGGCGATGCGCCAGGTCAGCACCGACATCGCCCATGATCTGCGCACGCCCCTGCTGCGCCTGCGCATCCGTATCGAAGAGGCTGCGCGCAAGGCCAGGATCGGTGATGCAATGGATGACGACCTTGCCGCCGCCATCGCCCAATGCGAAGCCATCGACCACACCTTCGCCGCGCTGTTGCGCATCGCCCAGATCGAATCCGGAACCCGGCGCGAGAAATTCGCCCCCGTCGATCTGGCGGCTCTGCTGGATGAGGTGGCCGAGGTCTATGTCGATGTGGCCGAAGATTCCGGCCAGACCCTGCACCGCAACTGCACCATGCCCGCATGGGTGATGGGCGACAAGGAACTGCTGACCCAGCTTTTCGCCAACCTGATCGAGAACGCGATTCGCCATTGCCCGGCGGGCACTGTCATCACCTGCAAGGTCCGCGTGCAGGAAAACCGGGTGACCGCTTCGGTCTGCGACAACGGGCCGGGCATTCCGGCGCAGGAACATGACAAGGTGCTGCGCCGCCTCTACCGGATGGAGCAAAGCCGCACCAGCGAAGGCTCGGGCCTGGGGCTGGCGCTGGTCAAGGCGGTGGCCGATCTGCACGGCGGCACCCTTACGCTGACCGAGACAACCCCCGGTTTGACCGTCGAAGTCCAGATGCCGCATATCCGGGGGGCGGCATGACGCAGTTGCTGGCGCAGTTTGTGGATTTTCTGGGCGCACATCAGGCGCTGACGGTGTT
>JBATPI010000248.1:0-1540 GCA_049291415.1 Paracoccaceae bacterium
GACTGAATTGATCTCGGCGGTTCAGACCACGCGGGCGATTATCGCAGAGTATGCCTGAACAGAGTATGCAGTTGCTGTCGGCCCATTGTGGACATTGGAGTCAGCACCTGCGCTGCGGCGCGACTTCGCCAGACCGGCCGTTCGTGCACCGCACCGCATTTTCGAGAAGCAAATGTCGACAGAGCGGACTTTGCGAAACGGGTTGGGTAACTTCACCAGGCAGCGTTGCAGTGAGACGCACTTGTTCAAACGTCTAGTAGACCCACGGAATTTCTACTATATCTTGTGCGACCATGGGGAAAAGGCTTAGATTTTGATATGTCACGTTGGTCAGAGCAGTTTGAAAGCAATGCGATCCATCAGACGCTGAAACAAATGAGCGACTGGCTCAATGTTGAAGTGAAAGATATCGACGCGGATCATGAAGCCGAAAGGCGTCGACTTGCGAAGTCGATCAGCGCAATTATAGAAGTTGTAGGCGGTCTGGACCCCGAATTATTCCCTGACCAACAGCTTTCGCAATTGAACCAGCATCTGCGGCAAACGCCAATGTGGAACAATTTACAGGCCTATGCATCCAGCCCGACCACTCAGCATTTGCGCGAGGCCAATGACCATCTAACTTCAATTGTCCCGAACATATTTCAGTTGGCTGCGCTCTCACGACAACCGAAAGCGCGTGAGATTATTAGGGCAGTAGAAGAAGCATACGATGCGTTCTGTTCGGCCCTCGAAAAACGCGATCACGACTTTAAAGCTCGCTTGGACGAGAACAACGACAAACTTGGCGCGCTGGATCGTCAGGCCCGTGACCTTACTGAGGCTCAAGCGACCCTCAAACAGAACACCGAAACTGCGCTAACGGCCTGGCAGAGCGAGTACACGGCTGCACAGTCAGAAAGAGCTGAGGCGTACTCGAAAGCCCAAATTGAGCGTGGGACAAAGTTTGACGAGGCGTTGCGGGAATGGCGCGCCAAGTCGGAGACTGAGATCAAGGACATTAGCGCGAAGCATACCGAAAAGCTGCAAACCGCCTTTGACAAGTATCAGAACGACGCTGACATCCGCATCGTTGATATGAAGGCGAAGCACGAGGCCATACTGGAAATTCATGGACTTGTCGGCACCGACGGGGTGGCTGGCGGTTACCAGAAGGGTGCCACTGACGAACTGAAAGCGGCTAACTTCTGGCGTTGGGTCTCTATGGGCGCTCTTGCTGTCGCGGCCATTTGGATATTGGTCAAATACTTCATGGGTTTTGATCTGACCCCATCCGGTGAAGTGAACTGGGCAGAGGTTGTTACTGCCGCTTCGCTGACGCTGATTCTACTGGGTGCAGCAGGCTATGCGGCGCGCCAGTCAAAACTGCACCGCGAAACCGAACAGCACATGCGGTGGTTCGCGCTAGAGATTAAGGCAATCGACCCATTCCTGTCGTCACTTCCATCTGAGCAACAGAACGAGTTGAAGAACCAACTCAGCCAAAAGCTGTTCGGGCAAAACCGCTTAACTGCAGACAAGAGCGAAGGCAGTGTTGATC
>JBATPI010000249.1:0-52976 GCA_049291415.1 Paracoccaceae bacterium
GGCCGAGTTGTTCGTGCTGACCGGCGCCGGCGATGTGCTGGAGCCGGAGCATGACGTGGCGGCGATTGGATCTGGCGGGAATTTTGCGCTGGCGGCGGCGCGGGGACTGATGGACTCGGATCTGTCCGCCGAAGAGGTGGCGCGCAAGGCGATGGCGATTGCGGCGGATATTTGTGTCTACACCAACGGGAATCTGACGGTGGAGACGATACGGAAAGCGTGACCCTTTGGGGCCAGCGCCCGGGGGGGGTTCACACCACCCGGACCCCCCGTGGGATATTTTTGGACAGAAAATGTGTTGGAGTGTTGTGGAATGACGCCTGAGGATCTGCGGTCTGCCGTTGCGGCGGGGATATTGGACGAGGGGCAGGCGGCGCGGTTGCGCGCACTGATGGATGAGCGCGAGGGGCGGCGGGCGATGATGCCGTCTGAGGATGAGCCGTTTGAATTTTTCAGGGGCTTTTCGGAGATTTTCATATCGATCGGGTTGGTGATCTTGTTGTCAGGCGTGATGGCTATGCTGATTTGGTTTGGCGGCTTTGGCATGTTGACGGTGGTGCCTTTGATATCGGCGGGGATCTGCTGGTGGTGGGCGGGGTATTTCACGCTGAAGCGGCGGATGACGATGCCGTCGATGGTTCTGGCGACGGCGTTTGGCGTGGGACTGCTGATCTTTGTCGGCACGGTTCTGGGGAAGGCCGGGATGAGCCCGAAGATTATGGGGTTTTTGCCCTTTGCGCTGGCTGCACTGGGGATGGTGGGCTGGTATCGGCGGTTTCGGCTGCCGTTTTCGGCGTTTCTGACCGGGTTGCTGGTGCTGGGGGCGATTTATGCGCTGACCGCCTCTGGCAGTGACGTGGCTGGCATGATGATGGGGCGCAGCGGGATGAACGGTCTGTTCGATCTGCGCGAAAGCCCGGTGTTTGCGACGGCAACGCTGGTGTTCGGAATTGGCATGTTCCTGGTGGGGATGTGGTTTGACATGCGCGATCCACATCGGTTGGGGCGGCATGCGGCGACGGCGTTCTGGTGCCATTTGCTGGCCGCGCCCGCGCTGGTGAATACGGTGGCTGTGACGCTGATGAGCGGCGGTGGGTCGGGGCGCATCGGGCTGTTGGCGGTGGCGCTGTTGGTGATTACCCTGTTGGCGCTGGTGATTGACCGGCGGTCTTTTCTGACGGCGGCGATTGCCTATATCGCCTTGGTGATTGCCTGGGTGATGGGCGAGGGGGATGGGTCGCAGTGGATCTTTATCCTGATTGTTCTGGGCGCGTTGATCACCGCGATTGGCACCTGGTGGGTGAAATTGCGAGCCTTTGTGATGAAGCTGTTGCCGGAGTTTCCCGGCAAGGGGCGGTTGCCGCCCTATTCAATGCCGGAGTGAGATATGACTGATTTGACACCGCGGGAAATTGTCTCGGAGCTGGACCGCTTCATCATCGGGCAGAAGGATGCCAAGCGGGCAGTGGCGGTGGCTTTGCGCAACCGCTGGCGCAGGAAGCGGTTGGGGGATGATCTGCGCGATGAGGTGTATCCGAAGAACATTCTGATGATCGGGCCCACCGGGGTAGGCAAGACCGAGATTGCGCGGCGGTTGGCGCGGCTGGCGAAGGCGCCGTTTCTGAAGGTAGAGGCGACGAAGTTCACCGAGGTGGGCTATGTCGGGCGGGATGTGGAGTCGATTGTCCGCGATCTGATGGATGTGGCAATTGCGGACACTCGGGTTCGGATGCGCGAGGATGTCGCCGAGAAGGCGCGGGCAGCGGCAGAAGATCGGGTGATCGAGGCGCTGGCCGGCAAGGATGCGCGGGATGGAACCCGCGAGATGTTCCGGGGCAAGCTGCGGCGGGGCAAGTTGGACGAAACCATGATCGAGATCGAGGTGGTGGATGCGGGACCTTCGATGCCGATGATGGGCGGCGCGCCCGGCATGGAGATGCAGATGCAAGGGCTGCAGGATTTGTTCAAGGCGTTCGGGCAGCGCGGCGCGCGCAAGCGGCTGACGGTGGCGCAAAGCTATGATGTTCTGATCGGGCAGGAGGCGGACAAGCTCTTGGATGATGAGGCGGTGAAGGTGGCGGCGCTGGAGGCGGTGCAGGAGAATGGCATCGTCTTTCTGGACGAGATCGACAAGATCTGTGCGCGGGCGGATGCGCGGGGGGCGGATGTGTCGCGTGAGGGGGTGCAGCGGGATCTGCTGCCCTTGATCGAGGGAACAACGGTTTCCACGAAATATGGGCCGGTGAAGACGGATCATGTGCTGTTCATCGCCAGTGGCGCGTTTCATGTGGCGAAACCGTCGGACCTGTTGCCGGAATTGCAGGGGCGGTTGCCGATTCGGGTGGAGTTGCAGGCGCTGACCGAGGGCGATTTCGTGCGGATTTTGACGGAGACGGAGAATGCGCTGACGCGGCAATATGCGGGGCTGTTGGGCACCGAAGGGGTAACGGTTTCATTCACGGAAGGCGGGATTGCGGCCTTGGCACGGATTGCGGCGGAAGTTAACCGCAGCATTGAGAATATCGGCGCGCGGCGGCTGTATACGGTGATGGAGCGGGTGTTTGAGGAGTTGTCCTTTACCGCGCCGGACCGGGGCGGCGAGGAGATCGTTGTGGACGAGGCATTCGTTGAGGTGAATGTCGGCGCGCTGGCGCGGTCTGCGGATATCTCGCGCTACGTTTTGTGAGGTTGGCCGGGGGCGCCGCCCCCCAGCCAGTCGGTTTCTTGAACCGATGGCGAAACCGACTGGCTACCCCGGGTTATTTTTAGACAGAAAATAGTTGGGTCAGTCCTGGATACAGGTTTGTTTTTGCGCACCGAGGCCATCGATGCCGAGTTCAACCACTTCTCCAGCTTTCAGGTAGCGCGGCGGCTTCATTCCGAGTCCGACGCCGGGCGGAGTGCCTGTGGAGATGATGTCGCCGGGGTGCAAGGTGAAGAACTGGCTGAGGTAGGCGACAAGATATTGTACGCCGTAAACCATGGTTTTGGTTGAGCCGTTTTGCATCATCTGACCATTGACGGTAAGCCACATTTTCAGGTTTTGCGGATCGGGCACCTCATCCGGGGTGACCAGCCAGGGGCCGGTCTGGCCGAAGTTGTCGCAGGATTTGCCCTTGGTCCACTGGCCGGAACGCTCGGTCTGGTAGGCGCGCTCGGAGACGTCATTGATGACGCAATAGCCGGCGACGTGGTCCATGGACTGCGTTTCGGACAGGTATTTGCCGGGCTTGCCGATGATGACGCCCAGTTCCACCTCCCAATCGGTCTTTTCACTGCCGCGGGGGATCAGGATCGGGTCATTCGGGCCGCAGATGGCGGAATTCGCTTTCATGAAGATGATCGGCTCGGGCGGAACCTTTGAGCCGGTCTCGGCCGCGTGGTCGGAATAGTTCAGCCCGATGCAGATGAACTTGCCGGTGCCGCCGACGCAGGGGCCCAGCCGGGGGGTGCCAGGCACCACCGGCAGACTGGCCGCATCAATGCGCGCCAGATCGGGCAGGCGGGTCAGCACATCACCCGCCAGATCAGAAATATGGGAAGACAGATCGCGCAGGGTGCCGTCAGTGTGCAGCAGGCCGGGCTTTTCCTGACCGGGTTCGCCGTAACGGAGGAGTTTCATTGACGCATCCTTTCCCTGATTTCAGGTATGCTAGCGGGCGGGTGCTGCCCGCGGCAAGCCAGTTTACGCCACACATTTGCGCGCTGCGCCGGATAAATGTTTCAGGCTGGGCACCCTAATGGCGGAAAGCAGCCCTGTGGCCAGAGCCAAGCCACTTGACCGCGAGAGAAAAGGCCGCAAAGCATCTGCTGATGAAGCGCAATCTTTTGATCCTGACAATCGCAGTCGTCATGCTGGCCTGCTCGCCCCGCGGCGCGTTTGTTGAACTGCGGGATATTCCGCCCGAAAAGGCGGCGCTTGCGGCTGAAGCAGGCGTGCGCGAGACGATCTTCGTCGGCACGACGCGCAAGAAGGTGGATGGAACCTTTGGCTTTGGCCGCGCCGAAGAGGCGGCTTTTCTGCGCTATGACATTCTGGTGCCGTTGGACCGCGAGCCGGGCACCGTCACCTGGCCTCGCAATGCCAGAAGTGCGGATCCAACCACCGATTTTCTGACGCTGGATGCGGTGCCCTTTGCCGATGACGCTGACTTTCGCAAGGATTTGAAGGGCGCGATGGCGCGGCGCGGACAAAGGGACGTGGTGATCTATGTTCACGGTTTCAACAACACCATGGCCGAAAGCGTCTATCGCGTGGCGCAGATGCATTATGACCTGAAGGTGTCGGGTGTGGCGGTGCATTATGCCTGGCCCAGCCGGGGATCGGCGTTGGGCTATGTCTATGACCGCGACTCGGCGTTGTTCGGGCGTGACGGGTTGGAAGATCTGCTGCACGAGGCGGTGCAGGCGGGCGCGCGTCGGGTAGTGATTGTGGCACATTCTATGGGCGCCTCTTTGACGATGGAAACGCTGCGCCAAGCCTCGATCCGCGGCGACACGGCGGTGTTGAAGGCGCTGAGCGGGGTGATCCTGATATCACCCGATCTGGACGTGGATCTGTTCCGCGCGCAGGCGCATGCGATGGGCGGTTTGCCGCAGCCGTTCCTGATCTTTGGCAACCGCAGGGACTCGGTGTTGGGCATTTCTTCCAGGCTGGCCGGGAACCCCGACCGGCTGGGGAATCTGAAAGACCTAAGCTCAATCGCCGATCTGGAAGTGACCTATCTGGATACCACGGCCTTTGACGTGGGGGCGGGGCATTTCAATGTGGGCACCTCACCTGCGTTGATCCAGCTGTTGGGCGGCATTGCCAATCTGGACGCGGCGTTCCGGGCCGAAGCGGCGGCACGGGTCGGAGTTTTGCCAGGGGTGGTACTGACCGTGCAAAACGCGACGGCGGTGATCTTGGCGCCGGTTGAAGCGGTGGTTGCGGGTCAGCCGACGCCACGCCAGAAACCTAAGCTGCCGGTAACGCCGGGTCAGGATCGCCGCAAATAAACGTAATAGGCACCGCTGCCGCCGTGTTTCAGATGCGCTTCGGTGACCTGTTGCACGGCCTGCGACAGCGGCGGCAGGCGCAGCCAGTGCGGCACCTGATGGCGCAGCGCGCCCGTGGGGCGGGGCACCGGGTCATGCATCATCTTGCCCTTGCCGGTGATCACCAGCACCAGCCGGAGCCCCGCCGCGCGGGCATTCAGGATAAAGTGGATCAGCTCGGGATGGGCTTGGGCCAAGGTCATGCCGTGCAGATCAACGCGGGCTTCGGGGGCCAGTTTGCCCTTTGACATGCGGCTGTGGGTGCGGGCGTCCATCCGCAGCGGGTGATCAGTCAGCGTCGGAGACAGATCGGGCGCGCGGGTCTGCGGCAGGGCGTGCTGACCCAGGGCAAATTGTGACAGCCGGGGCTTGGCGGGGTGTTTCGGTTCAGGCGCGGCGTCGACCTGCGGTATTGGCACCGGATGGCGCGTGGGGTGCAGGGGGCGCGCGGTGCGGGCGACAGCCTGCCACAACTCGACCTCTTCGGGGCGCAGGGTGCGGCGGCGCATCAGAGCGGCTCTACCATCGCATAAGCGCGGTCTATGGGTAATAAAAGAATCAGGCGTCCGCCATCCTTTACCGTGCCCGCGTCCTCGCCTGCCTGCGCACCGGTGCCATAGAAGATGTCAGCGCGCTGCGGCCCCTTGATGGCGCCGCCGGTGTCCTGAGCGATCATCAACCGGCTGAACGGGCGTTTTCCGGCCTTTTCCACCCAGACGGGGGCACCGAGAGGGGTAAAGGCCGGGTCAATGGCGACCGATCGCATCGTGGTGATCGACCGGCCCATTGCACCGATGGGGCCTTTGTCGGCGGCGAGGTCAGGGAGTTTGCGGAAGAACACATAGGACGGGTTATGGTTCATCAGATCCTGACCGGGGCCGGGATTGCGGCGCACCCAGGCGCGGATCACCTGGGCCGAGACTTGATCGGCGGTAAAGGTGCCGCGGCGGACCAGCTCTTTGCCGATGGAGCGGTAGGCATGGCCGTTCTTTCCGCCATAGCCGATGCGCAGGACATGGCCGTCGGTCATCCGCAGACGGCCAGATCCCTGAACCTGCAGGAAATAAACGTCAATCGGATCATCCAACCAGGCAATCTCCAGCCCGCGCCCGGCCATTGCGCCTGCGTCGATGGCAGAGCGGGGGAGATATTGTTGGCCCTCGGTCAGCTCTGGTGGTTTGCGGTAGATCGGCCAGGCAAAACGCGGGGTGCGGACAGGTGAGCCGGCCAGTTCGGGTTCGAAATAGCCGGTGAACAGGGCAGGCGGCGTGCCGATGACAACTGGCTTGAAAAACAGCTCAAAGAACGCGCGGGCCGAGGCGTCGTCTTTGGGAACATCTTGGGCCAAGGCACAGATCGGCTGCCAATCCGGCGCGTCGATCAGATCGCAGGTGGCCAGAAAAGTGGTCAAGGCCTGCCCGTGGGCATCCTCTTGCCACCCTGAAAGTGATTCAAAATCAAGAACTTGGGCTATGGAAGGAGGGGCCGACATCAGGCCCACCGCCAGACAGAGGTTGCGCCAGAGCCCCCACATGCCAACGGTCAGTCGCCGGTCGCGACAAGCTGCCAGTTCGGGTCTTTGGCACCCATCTGACGGCCAAAGGTCCAGATATCGCGCTGACGCTTGATGGATTTTGCATCACCCTCGACAATCTGTCCGGCCTTGTTGCGGACGGCGGTGGTCAGCTCGGCAACAAAGCGGATGGTGATTTCGCCGGTGCCTGAGGCCGCGTCAAAGGTGGCCTCTTGCAGCGCCATTTCCTTTAGGCCGATGAACGTGGATTCAACGGTCAGCCCTTCGCGCTCACGGGTGTTGATGACCTGAACGAAAGAGGCGGCAACCTCATCGGACAGAAACGGGCGGATGCCGTCCATCTCACCCTTGTCAAAGGCGGTCAGGATCATTTCATAGGCGCCGCGCGCGCCCTGCAAGAACGGGCCAACGGCAAAGCTGGGTTCAGCCTTTTTCATCGCAGCCAGTGCGATCGCCGAGGCCGAGCCATCAGGCACATGATCGGCAATGTCCAGATCCTTGCCACCCTCAATCACCGCCAGGTCCGGGCGGTTTTGCGAGCGGATGGGTTCCAGCGGGACGGGCGGCTTTTCAAAGCCATCACGCGTTCCCAAAATTGACCGAAGTTTCAGGATCAGAAAGACCGCGACCCCGGCCAGAACCAGAAGCTGAATAAACTGCGAGCTCATCAGGCACCTTTTTGCACAAGTACGCTTGCCCGCTTGGGTCACAGCGTGTTTGTCCCTATGTAGGGCGCGACCCCCGCCAAGTAAACCAGCGGGCAGAAAGGAACGTTTCAGGATGCGCAGGATGTGGCCTTTGGTGGTGTTTTTCGGCTGGCCGATGCTGGAGATCGCCCTGTTCGTGGTGATCGGCGGGCAAATCGGGCTGTGGGCGACACTGGCATGGGTGGTGCTGTCGGCGGTGCTGGGCGTGTTTGTGATGAAGATCACCGCGGCGCGGCAGGCGCTGGCGCTGCGCAGCGGGTTGCAGGGCCTGCGCGATCCGGCGCGGTTGGCGGCGGGCGGAATGATGGGTCTGGTGGGCGGGGTGCTGTTGATCCTGCCGGGGTTCTTTACCGATGCGTTGGGGCTGCTGTTGTTGCTGCCACCAGTGCAGGCGCTGGCGGCCCGGATGATCGCGGCGCGGGTGCGGGTGGTGCGGCCAAGGCGGCCCACCGATGATGTGATTGACGGCGACTTTACCGAAGCGCCGCCGCAGGGCCCGTCGGGGTGGACCCGTCTGGACTAGGCCTTTAGCCAGATTGCGGAGTCGCCCAACGTGGCGACAAAGGCGTCATGTGCGGCCTGTTCTTCGGGCGTGACGCGGGGCGGCAGCGGCTCGGGCCGCGGGCGCGGGCGCCAATCGGCGGAGTCATTGGCATTTCGCGCTGCGTTTTGGCTGGGCGCAAGGATGAGATCGGGCTGACGACCACCGATCAGTTCCAAATAGACCTCGGCCAGGATTTCACTGTCCAAAAGCGCGCCGTGCTTTTCGCGCGACGAATTATCGACCCCAAAGCGGCGGCAAAGGGCATCCAGCGAGGCGGGGGAGCCGGGGAATTTCTGCCGCGCTATGGCCAGTGTATCCACAGCGCGGACCCAGGGAATTTCGGGCAGGCCGATTTGCTTTAACTCATGATTCAGGAATTTCATGTCAAAACTGGCGTTGTGGATGACCAGTTTGGCGTCTGCGATGAAATCAAGAAAGGCTTGGCCGATGGTAGCAAAAACCGGCTTGTCGCGCAGGAAATCGTCGCCCAGGCCATGCACCTCAAACGCGCCGGCGGGCATGCTGCGCTGGGGGTTGATGTATTGGTGATACGTGCGACCGGTGGGCATGTGGTTGAACAGCTCTACGGCGCCGATTTCAACAATGCGGTCGCCCTCGATGGGGTCAAAACCGGTGGTTTCGGTATCAAGGACGATCTCACGCATGGCTGATCCGGTTGCGAATATCTGAGAGGATATCTTTGACCGCCGCGCGCGCGGTGTCGAGGGTGTCTGTGGGGATAAGGTAATCGGCGCGGGCGCGTTTGTCGGCGTCAGGCAGTTGACGGGAGAGGATCATTTGAAAGTCAGCCTCGGTCATGCCGCGGGCCAGAACGCGGGCGCGCTGGGTGTCAGCGGTGGTGGTGACGACGGCTATGGCGTCACATTGAGACTCGGCCCCGGTTTCATAGAGCAGGGGAATGTCCAGAAGCACGATGTCGGCGGTGGTGGCGGCCAGAAAAGCGACGCGGTTGGCAGTGACCAGCGGGTGAACGGTGCTGTTCAACCTTTCCAAGACCGAGGGTTCGGCGGCGATCATGGCACGCAGAGCGGGGCGGTTGACGCTGCCATCCGGGTCAATCGCGTCAGGGAACAGGGTGGCGATGGCAACGGCCGCCGGCTGGCCAGGGGCGTAAAGGCGGTGGACAGTTGCGTCGGCATCCCAGACCGGCACGCCTTCGGCGGCGAACATGTCGGCGGTGGTGGATTTTCCCATTCCGATCGATCCGGTCAGGCCAAGACGAAAACTCATGCCGACAGGGCGGCGTGACGGGTGGCGTCATCCACCTCGGGGCGCTGGCCAAACCAACGTTCAAAGCCGGGGGCGGCCTGATGCAAGAGCATGCCAAGACCATCAACCACGGTGCAGCCCATGGATTCAGCCTCGGCCAGAAGGGCGGTTTTCAGCGGCGTATAGACCAGATCGGTGACCAGCGCCTGAGGGTTCAGCGCATCCAGCGGCACCCGAAAATCCGGCTTTCCAGTCATTCCCAGCGAGGTGGTGTTCACCACGGTAGCGCAGTCTTCGATCATGTTGCCGGCCTGAACCCATTCATAAACAACAACTTTCGCCCCAAACTGCGACCGTAGAGCATCCGCCCGGGGGCGGGTTCGGTTGGCGATGCGGATCTCTGGCACACCAACTTCGATCAGAGCGGCAATGACGGCGCGTGCGGCCCCACCGGCACCGAAGACGGCGGCGGGGCCGAAACCCGGCTGCCAGTTTGGCGCATGTTGGCGCAGGTTTGCGATAAAGCCGGACCCGTCGGTATTGTCAGCGTGGATTTTGCCATCTCTTCGGAAAATCAAGGTGTTGGCAGCTCCGATCAGCGCGGCACGGTCGGTGATGATATCGGCAACTTGCAAGATCGCCTCTTTGTGCGGGATGGTGATATTCACCCCGACAAAGCCCATCCGGGGCAACATATGGACCACTTCGGCCAGATCCAAGGGGGCCACATCAATCGGAATGTAGTGCCCTTTCAACCCATAACGACGCAGCCAATAGCCGTGCAGGGCGGGGCTGCGGCTATGGGCGATGGGGTGGCCAAGAACGCCGGCCAGGGGAATACGCGGAAGGTCAGTCATGTCGGGATCAATCCTCGGGTGCTGAGATAGGATAGCAGAGGCAAAAGCGGCAGGCCAAGAATGGTAAAATGATCGCCTTCGATGGCGGAAAACAGCCGGACGCCCTCTTCTTCGAGTTTGTAACAGCCGACCGAGTGGCGAATACTGTCCCAGTTTCGGGTCAGATAATCGTCAAGGTAGCTGTCCGATATGTTGTGCATGGTCAGGCGCGCCTTACCCACGTGGCGCCAGACCGGCTGGCCGTTTTCATAAAGAACGGCGGCAGAGTGCAGGTGGTGGGTCTGACCGCGCAACGCCTGCAACTGGGCGTGGGCCTCTTGCAGATTGTCCGGCTTGGCAAAAACCTTGCCGGCCAGCTCCAGCACCTGATCGCAGCCAAGCACCAGTAGGTCCGGGACCTTTTCCGCGACCTTGCGGGCTTTCATCTCAGCCAGGGTATCGGCAAGATCCCGGGCGGTTGCCCCTTCGGACTGCAGAGCGATGCGGATCGCCTCTTCATCGATTCGCGCTGGCCGTGCCTGAACGGGGATTTGCGCGGCACGCAGTAGAGAAAGACGGATTTCCGAAGCCGAGGCGAGCAAAATCATAGGGGGCCGATCTGGGGATAACACTGCTTTGTTCCGGGGGGATGAGATGGTGGCAACGTGGCGCAGACAGGAAAGACTGAAATACCATGGTATTTGGCGCGACGTTATCCCGCTGTGGAGGGGCTTGTCACGGGGCTATGGACAAAGTCTGCCACGATGGGTTGTCCGGGCACCGGGGAAAAGACAACGGTACCGATATTACGGGCGTTTGCAGTGTCTGGAATACAGCCAACCAAATTGTCCCGATGTTATCCCCAAGACCGGGGTCTTGTGGACAGGATCGGGAAAAAGGTGAATATCCCGTTACCCACAGGGCCAATAACATCATCCTTTAAAGATTCTTTCTTCTATTAAGAAGGCAGGCAAGCCGTGTAACAGGGCGCATGAGGTCGATTGACTTTGGTGGCTGTGATGTCTAGGTCGTCGGTTGCAGGGTCATCCGACCTATCGCGCTTCCCTTCCCAGAATGACTGTCCGGCTGACCATGGGTTGGCCTGTGACCATAGGATTACGGCATGACCGAACGTTTGAACCTCTCTGATCTCAAAGCCAAGACACCCGCTGACCTGTTGGCGATGGCGGAGGAGTGGGAGATCGAAAATGCCCCTTCGATGCGCAAGGGTGAGATGATGTTCCAGATCCTCAAGGAACATGCCGAAGAGGGCTTTGAGATTGGCGGAGATGGCGTGCTGGAAGTGCTGCAGGACGGCTTTGGCTTTTTGCGCAGCCCTTCGGCGAACTATCTGCCGGGGCCGGATGATATTTATGTCTCTCCCGACATTCTGCGGCAGTTTTCCTTGCGGACGGGCGACACGATCGAAGGGGTGATCGCGGCGCCGAAAGAGAATGAGAAGTATTTCTGCATGACCAAGGTCACGCTGATCAATTTTGATGACCCGGAAAGGGCACGTCACAAAGTGCATTTCGACAATCTGACGCCGCTGTACCCGGATGAGCGGCTGAAGATGGAAGTTGAGGATCCGACGATCAAGGACCGTTCTGCCAGGATCATCGACCTGGTGGCGCCGATCGGAAAAGGCCAGCGGGGGCTGATCGTGGCACCACCGCGGACCGGTAAGACGGTGCTTTTGCAGAATATTGCGCATTCTATCGCGACCAATCATCCGGAATGTTATTTGATCGTGCTGCTGATCGACGAGCGGCCTGAAGAGGTCACCGACATGCAGCGGTCGGTGAAGGGCGAGGTTGTGTCCTCAACCTTTGATGAGCCGGCAACGCGGCACGTGGCGGTGGCGGAGATGGTGATTGAGAAGGCCAAGCGGCTGGTCGAGCATAAGCGGGACGTGGTGATCTTGCTGGATTCTATCACGCGACTAGGGCGGGCGTTCAACACGGTGGTCCCGTCGTCGGGCAAAGTTCTGACCGGTGGTGTCGATGCCAACGCGTTGCAACGGCCTAAGCGGTTCTTTGGCGCCGCGCGGAATATCGAAGAGGGTGGGTCGCTGACGATCATTGCGACCGCGCTGATCGATACGGGCAGCCGGATGGATGAGGTGATCTTTGAAGAATTCAAGGGCACCGGCAATAGTGAGATCGTGCTGGACCGTAAAGTGGCGGATAAACGGGTGTTCCCGGCGATGGATATTCTGAAGTCCGGCACGCGAAAGGAAGATCTTCTGGTTGAAAAGACCGATCTGCAGAAAACCTACGTGCTGCGCCGGATCCTGAACCCGATGGGTACCACGGACGCGATTGAATTCCTGATCGGCAAGCTGAAGCAGACCAAGTCGAACAGTGAATTCTTCGAGTCGATGAACACCTGATTCGGATGATGTCATGCGCGACACAATTTTTGCCTTGGCATCGGCCCGGGGACGGGCTGGCGTTTCGGTTGTAAGGATTTCTGGCTCAAAGGCTTTTGCGGCCTGTGAGACGCTTTGCGGCGATGTGCCTTTGGCACGGACGGCAGTTTTGCGCAAGATATGGTGGCGCGGCGAAGTTCTGGACCAAGCGCTGGTGCTGACTTTCGCCGAGAGAGCCAGTTTTACCGGCGAACCGGTGGTTGAGGTGCACCTTCATGGCAGTCAAGCTGTCTTGGCTGCGACGCTGGGCGCGTTGGCGGAGATTGATGGATTGCGCATGGCCACCCCGGGTGAATTTACCCGGCGGGCGTTGGAAAACGGCAAGCTGGATTTGGGGCAGGTAGAAGGCTTGGCCGATCTGATCGAGGCTGAGACGGAAGCACAGCGCAAACATGCTATGGCCCTTATGTCTGGTGGGCTGCGTGATTTGGCCGAGCGCTGGCGGACATCGGTCGTTCGTGCAGCGGCATTGCTGGAAGCCACGATCGATTTTGTGGATGAAGACGTTCCGCTGGACGTCGTGCCGGAAGTATCGGCGCTGATCTCACGTGTCACGGAAGATCTGCGCCGCCAGGTTGTGGGGTTCGGTGCGGCCGAGCGTCTGAGGGATGGGTTTGAGGTCGCGCTGGTTGGTCGCCCGAATGCGGGAAAATCCACCTTGCTGAATGCCTTGTCTGGACGAGAGGCTGCGATTACCTCGGTCATGGCAGGGACAACTCGCGATGTGATCGAAATACGGCTGGTTATTCGCGGCCTGCCGGTGACAGTGCTGGATACTGCGGGTCTGCGTGCGACAGATGATGCAATCGAGAAAATCGGAATTGAACGAACGGTTTCCCGTGCCGAGTCAGCGGATTTGCGGGTATTCTTGTTGGATACTGCCGGGGACGTGCCGCTGATCACAGCGCGTCAGGGCGATCTGATGGTGCTGGGCAAGGCGGACCTGAATGTTGAAACTTCAGGCCTATCTGTCTCGGGCAAGACCGGCGTGGGCGTTTCTGATCTTGTCGAGGCCATCGGTGCGGAATTGGAAATGCGAATGATTGGCGCGGCGACAATCAATCGGGCCAGACATCTGCAAGCAGTTAGTATTGCGATTAGTGCTTTGGAATGTGCGCTATCTGACGTAGAAGGCGGACCACAACGAGTGGAGTTGGCGGCCGAATCCTTGCGCCAAGGTATTCGCGCATTGGACAGCTTGATCGGGCGTGTCGACGTTGAAGACCTGCTGGGCGAAATTTTCTCCAGCTTTTGCATCGGGAAGTGAGTGTTTCACGTGAAACATTTTGACGTCATTGTTGTCGGCGGGGGCCATGCGGGTGCTGAGGCGGCAGCGGCGTCTTGTCGTGTGGGCGCCAACACAGCTCTGGTTACCATGAAGGCGACGACCATCGGTGTGATGTCTTGTAATCCCGCGATTGGCGGGCTGGGCAAGGGGCACCTTGTCAGAGAAATTGACGCGATGGACGGTATAATGGGTCGCGCGGCGGATCTTGCTGGCATCCAATATCGGCTGTTGAACCGGCGCAAAGGCCCCGCTGTTCAAGGCCCGCGCACGCAGGCAGACCGTAGGCTCTACCGAAGGGCCATTCAGGAGCTTCTTGCCGAGGAGCCTTTACTGACGATTGTTGAGGGCGAAGTTTCATCTCTGATCCAACACATTTCCACTGTCCGTGGCGTTATTTTGGCTGATGGCAGCCAGCTGGGCTGTGGCGCGGTTGTTTTGACGGCAGGCACGTTTTTGAATGGTATATTGCATGTTGGCGATCAAACTTCCTCTGGCGGTCGGGTAGGGGATGCTGCCTCTGTCCTGTTGGCCCATCAGATCCGTGGCTTGGGTTTGGGCGCAGGGCGTCTGAAAACAGGAACGCCGCCCCGTCTGAACGGCAAGACGATTGATTGGTCGCGACTGGAGATGCAGCCCGCAGACGACTCACCGGTTATGATGTCGTTCCTCAATGCCGCCCCGTCGGCGCCGCAAGTTTCCTGTGGGATTACGCACACCAGTGCGAAGACGCACGACATAATTCGCGAAAATCTGTCGAAATCGGCAATGTATGGTGGGCTGATCGACGGGGTGGGCCCGCGCTACTGTCCTTCTATCGAAGATAAGATTGTCCGGTTTGCCGATAAAGATAGCCATCAGGTCTTTCTTGAGCCCGAAGGATTGGACGACAACACCGTTTACCCCAATGGTATCTCTACCTCTCTGCCCGGGGACGTTCAGGAAGCCTACGTCCGCACAATTGTTGGTCTGGAGTCGGCCGAAATTATCCAGCCCGGATATGCGATTGAGTATGATTATCTAGATCCTCGCGGCCTTAGGACGACCCTAGAGACGAAATCTCTGGCGGGATTGTTTATGGCTGGTCAGATCAACGGAACAACCGGGTATGAAGAGGCGGCGGCCCAAGGGCTGGTGGCAGGCCTGAATGCAGCGGCGCAGGTTCTGGATCGTGATCCGGTACTGTTCAGTCGAACCAACAGCTATATTGGCGTAATGATTGATGATTTAACGCGAAGAGGGGTAACAGAGCCCTATCGCATGTTTACATCTCGCGCTGAGTTCAGGCTGTCCTTACGGGCAGATAATGCTGATCAGAGGCTGACGCCAGTAGGGTTGGACCTGGGCTGTGTGCGTGAAAGCCGTGCCCGAACGTTTGCGCGGAAGATGCACGATTTGTCAGGCGCGATGCGATTCCTGGAGGGATCGACCTTTCTACCCAGAGATCTACACGAATCGGGGTTTATTGTAAGTCAGGATGGCGCCAAGCGTACGGCGCTGGACCTGATGGCGATGCCCGAATACGTGGCTGAGAATCTGGATGCCTTGTTGGTCCCTGCGTTTGCGTGGTCCTCTGACATTCGTCGACAGGCCGAAACGGAAGCACTGTATGCGCAGTATACCCAACGCCAACTGGCTGACGCAGAGGACCTGCGTCGCTCTGAAGCGACGAGAATTCCAGCAGATTTCGACTATCTGGCCTTGTCTGGTCTGTCGACCGAACTGAAGGCCAAGTTGCTTCGGCATCGGCCAGAGAATATTTATCAGGTCGGGCAGATTGAAGGCATGACGCCCGCTGCGATCACATTGATCCTAGCCAATATTCGCAAAGCTCAAGGCCAACGAAATGCAGGCTGATTTTTTCATATGCCGAACACTCTTTTGACCCCCGCGATTGAGGGACAGCTTCGGCGGCTTCAGACCTTAGTTGAGAAGTGGACGCCGCGGATCAATCTGGTCGCTAAATCAACAGTTTCCGATATATGGTCGAGGCATATTCTGGATTCGGTTGTGTTGTGCGATGGCCTGCTTCCGAAAATCGGAGTTTGGGCCGATTTGGGCGCGGGTGGAGGGTTTCCGGGTCTGGTTGTGGCTATAATTCTGGCCGAGCAGCAGCCGGGCGCCAGTGTAGTTCTGGTTGAATCCGATCTTAGAAAATCTACATTTCTACGAGAGGCCGCACGGCAGTTGGGGCTGAACGTGGATGTCCGCAGTGAGCGGGCCGAGGCGTTGGAGCCACTAAATGCAGACGTGATCTCGGCGCGGGCGTTGGCCAGTCTGGACGTGTTGTGCGGCCTGGCAGCCAGGCATTTGGCGCCAGGCGGAATTTGTTTTTTCCCAAAGGGGGAGAAGTTTGCCGATGAGGTGGAAAATGCGCGCCGTCATTGGCGGTTCGATCTGGAGGCGCGCGAGAATCTGGCCCATAAGGGGGCTGCCCTGTTGGTGCTGAGGAACTTATCCCGTGTCTCTTGAAGAACCCCGTTCCGTTCCGAAGCCGCCCGGCCATGTGATTGCGATTGCCAATCAGAAGGGTGGCGTGGGCAAGACGACTACGGCAATCAACCTGGCGGCTGGCCTTGCCGAACGCGGGTTTCGCGTGCTTCTGGTTGATCTGGACCCGCAGGGAAACGCTTCGACCGGGTTGGGTGTGGCCGCGGCCGATCGAAAGATAACGTCTTATGACCTTTTGCTTTCTGAAGCGCCGATTGCCACCGTCCTGCGTAAGACAACGATCGATAACCTATGGATTTCTCCAGCAAATTCTGACCTGGCATCGGCCGATATTGAACTGGTATCGAATGAGAAGCGTAGCTTTCTGCTGCACGATGCGCTGCGGCAGCCGGGGATCGACGGCTTTGCATTTGACGTCATTCTGATTGATTGCCCGCCGTCGCTAAGTCTGCTGACGGTAAATGCTCTGGTCGCAGCGCATTCGGTGCTGGTGCCCCTGCAGAGTGAGTTCTTTGCGTTGGAAGGGTTGTCGCAGTTGTTGCTGACCATTCGTGATGTCCGACGTTCAGCCAATCCCGCGCTGAGAATCGAAGGTGTTGTATTGACCATGTATGATGGCCGCAACAACTTGTCCCAGCAGGTTGAGGCAGATGCACGCGAAAACCTGGGCGAGCTGGTTTTCAAGACGGTAATACCGCGGAATGTGCGGGTCAGTGAGGCGCCGTCTCATGCGCTGCCGGTGACGTCTTATGACCCGCTGTCACGTGGCGCGGTTGCTTATCGGGCGCTGGCAGATGAAATTGCGATGCGGTTGCAGCGCTAGATCGGGGGCGAAGATGGAAAAGAAGCCAGAGAAAAAAGGTCTGGGACGCGGTCTTTCGGCGCTGATGTCGGACGTTAACCTGAATACGGCAAGCGATTCCGCCCCAAGGCGGGCAGATTCGCGTGTGGCGGTTGCGCGGTTACGGCCAAACCCTCTGCAGCCGCGCAAGGATTTTGACGCCGACGCACTGAAAGCGTTGGCCGATTCAATTCGGCAAAAAGGTGTGATCCAACCCCTGATCGTGCGCCCTTTGCCTGATGGTGACTATGAGATTGTGGCGGGCGAGCGTCGTTGGCGCGCGGCACAGATCGCACAAAGCCACGATGTTCCGGTGGTAATACGCGATCTTGATGATACAGAAGTCCTTGAGATTGCTATCATTGAGAACATCCAGCGCGAGGATCTGAATGCCATCGAAGAGGCGTTGGGATTGCGGCAGCTGATGGACCGGTTTGGCCATACGCAGGAAAAGATTGCCGAGGCCCTGTCGAAAAGTCGAAGCCATATCGCAAATCTTCTGCGGTTACTGGTTTTGCCCGGCTCTGTTCAGCAGATGGTGCGCGCGGGCGAGTTGTCGGCCGGCCATGCGCGGGCGTTGATCAGTTGTCCGGACGCAGAAGCGTTGGCCCGTCAGATCGTGCAGCGCGGACTGTCAGTGCGGGAGACCGAGAAACTGGTGCGAGACAGTTCGGATAAGGCGACGAAAGGGCCGGTAAAAGGCTCTAACCCAGCGCAAGATAAGGATTCAGATACGCGCGCGCTGGAGTCCGATTTGTCGGCGCATTTGGGAATGGCGGTGTCGATCGAAATGCAAACTGTACAGGCGGGCGTGGTCACGTTGCGGTTCAAGACTTTGGATGATCTTGATCGCTTGTGCCAGGGGCTTTCCAGTGTTTCTCTGGATCAGAGCCGCTAATCCGTCGTCAGTTCCAACAACACGCGGTTCAGGATCAGGCGACCATTCGCCGTGGTGGTCAAATGGCTGTCGGTAACGTTCAAAAACCCCGCAGTGACCAACGGGCTAATTTTATCGGCCCGTAGTGGCGTGCCGCGCAAATTGGCAAAACGGGCCAGATCGCAGCCTTCGGTCAGGCGCAGGGACATCATCAGGTATTCCAGCGCGCGATCTTCGTCTGTCAGCGTTTCACGAGGAACCTCGCCACTGCCGGTCGCCGCCACGGCGGCTAGCCAAGCCTCGGGACTGCGCAGAGTATTTGTCGCCACGCGGCCATGCGGCAGGCTGAGCCGACCATGGGCGCCGGGGCCGATGCCGGCGTAGTCGCCCATCCGCCAATAGACGAGGTTGTGCCGTGATTCGGCGCCGTATCTGGCGTAATTAGAGACTTCGTAGGCTTCTAATCCGGCTTCTGCGCACTGCGCTGTGGTTTCGTCATACATCTCGGCTGCCAAGTCTTCGTCGGGCAACCCGCGCAGCTTACCCTCGGCGAACAGGCGGCCAAAAGCCGTGCCTTCTTCGATGGTCAGCTGATAGAGTGACAGGTGATCGGGAGTCAGCGACAGGATCTGAGCCAGCTCACCCCGCCAAGCTGCCAGGGATTGCTGTTGACGCGCGTAGATCAGATCGCAACTGACACGATCAAATGTGCTGCGGGCAAGGGTCAGGGCGGCAAGCGCCTCTGCCGCGGAGTGCTGGCGTCCGAGGCGCTGCAGGTCGGTATCATTGAGCGATTGAATGCCCAGTGAGAGCCTGTTCACGCCCGCATTGCGATAGCCAAGGAAGTGAGCGGCCTCGACAGACGACGGGTTGGCCTCTAGCGTGATTTCAATATCGTTTGCAAAGGTCCAGCGGGCAGAGATGCGATCCAGGATCGCCGCGACAAGGCGGGGTTGCATCAACGATGGTGTGCCGCCGCCGAAAAACACCGAACGGACAACGCGAGGACCGATCTCATCGGCATGGCGGTCAATCTCGGAGAGATAGGCGGATTCCCAGGCGGACTGATCAACGCCCTCGCGGACGTAGCTGTTGAAATCGCAATAGGGGCAGAGGGATTTGCAGAACGGCCAGTGGATGTAGATGCCGAAACCGCCGTGCTGCCAATCCTGAACCGTTTTCACGTGAAACAGGCCTGTAGCAGTGCAGCGACGGCCTGTCCGCGGTGGCTGATGGCGTTTTTCTGTGCCTCGGGCATTTCGGCAAAGGTTTGGGTGTGGCCGTCGGGCTGGAACATCGGGTCGTAGCCGTGTCCGTCAGAGCCGCGACGGGGCCACACCAATGTGCCGGGGGCGATGCCTTCGAACACTTCTTCATGCCCGTCCGGCCAGCAGAGCAGCAAAGTGCAGCGGAACTGCGCGCGACGGGGGAACGGGGCCGAAATCGTCTCTAACTTGGCCCAAGTCTTCGTCATTGCCATGACGAAATCGCGACCATTCGGGGTTTCCGCCCAGTCAGCGGTGTAGACTCCGGGGGCGCCATCCAGCGCGTCGATGGTGATGCCGGAATCGTCAGATAGAGCCGGCAGGCCGGTGGCCAGTGCGGCGGCGCGGGCCTTTATCCGGGCATTGCCGACGAAGGTGGATTCGGTCTCATCCGGTTCGGGCAGGCCGAGATCGGCGGCGGAAATACACGCGACGTTGCGGGGCGCGAGGAGGGCCGAAAACTCGGCCAGTTTGCCCCGGTTGTGGCTGGCGATGACCAGTCTGTCGCCTGTGAATGCCCTGCTCATGCTTCGACGGCGGCCTTTTGCGCGGCAACCAGATCAGCGGTGCCTTTGGCGGCCAGCGCCAAAAGGACAGTCAGATCGTCAATCGAAAACGGGGCACCTTCGGCTGAGGCCTGAACCTCAACCAGACGACCCTTGCCGGTCATCACAAAGTTGCCATCGGTGCCGGCGGCGGAATCTTCGTCATAGTCCAGATCCAGCACGGTTTGCCCGGCATAGATGCCGCAGGAAATGGCGGCGACGTGATCCAGCATCGGGTCGCTGAGGACAAGGCCCTTTTTAATCAGCACATTCATCGCCAGACGCAGGGCAACCCAGCCGCCGGTGATGGCCGCACAACGGGTGCCGCCATCGGCCTGAATCACGTCGCAATCAATGACGATCTGACGCTCGCCCAAGGCGTTGCGATCAACCACCGCGCGCAGGCTGCGACCGATAAGACGTTGAATTTCTTGTGTTCTTCCTGACTGTTTGCCTGCCGCAGCCTCACGCCGACCACGGGTATGGGTGGCGCGGGGCAGCATGCCGTATTCGGCGGTGACCCAGCCTTGTCCGGTGTTGCGCAGGAATGGCGGCGGTTTATCCTCGACCGAGGCGGTGCAGAGGACATGGGTGTCGCCCATGCGGATCAGGCACGATCCCTCAGCGTGGCGGGAAATGCCGGTCTCGATGGAAACGGCGCGCAATTGGTCAAGCACTCGGCCAGAGGGTCGCATGGGGCATCCTTTTCAACTATGCGGGCGTGATAAGCCGGGGCGGGCCGGTCCTGCAACCCCGATTGACGCGGGCGGCTGCAAAGCCCTTAGTAGACAGGCACATCTGGCGGGCTATGACATGGCTAACCCTTCGAAACTGCTGACCGATATGACAGAGCGTTCCCGCGAGGTGTTTCGCCGGGTGGTCGAGGGCTATCTGGAGACGGGTGAGCCGGTCGGGTCCCGCACGCTGACCCGGACGTTGAATGAACAGGTCTCGGCCGCGACGGTGCGCAATGTCATGCAGGATCTGGAATATCTGGGGCTGCTGGACAGCCCGCATGCCTCTGCCGGGCGTGTGCCTACGCAGCAGGGGCTGCGGCTTTTCGTGGACGGATTTCTGGAAACCGGCGCCCTGGCAACGGCGGATCGCGAAAAGATTGATGCCACCTTGGGGGCGAATGATCAGGATGTGACGGCGCTGCTGGATCAGGTGGGAACGGCGCTGTCGGGGATTACGCGCGGGGCCAGTATCGTGCTGACGCCCAAGCATGAAGCGGCGATCAAGCATATCGAATTTGTCAGCCTGTCGACTGAGCGCGCTTTGGTGGTGCTGGTCTTTGCCGATGGGCAGGTCGAGAATCGGCTCTTCCGTCCGCCGCCGGGGCAAACGCCATCGTCGATGCGCGAGGCGGCAAATTTCGTCAATGCGCTGGCCGAAGGCCGTACGATGTCTGAGTTGCGCGGCATGATGGGGGCCGAGATCCTGCGGCGGCGGCAAGAAATTGATTCGCTGGCGCACGATCTGGTGGAGAGCGGGCTGGCGGTTTGGGAAAACGCCGGGGAATCATCCGAGCGGCTGATCGTGCGGGGGCGATCAAACCTGCTGGAAGGTGCGACCGAAATCGACGTTGACCGGATCCGTGGCTTGTTTGACGAGTTGGAGCGCAAGAGAGACATCGCAGAATTTCTGGATCTGACCGAAGAAGGCGACGGGGTTCGCATCTTCATAGGCTCAGAGAACAAACTCTTTTCACTTTCGGGTTCCTCTCTGGTGGTTTCTCCCTATATGAACGCTGACCGCAAGATCATCGGGGCGGTTGGGGTGATCGGGCCTACGCGGCTAAACTATGGGCGCGTTGTTCCGATCGTGGATTACACCGCACAGCTTGTCGGGCGGCTGGTGGCCGACCGTGGGCGTGTGTGACGACAAGCAAGGAACGGAAGACATGACAAAAGACCCAGCAACGGCAGAAAACGCCGACCTTCCCGATCTGGAAGAGTTTATGGGTGACAAATTTGCCTCGGATGAGCTGACGGCCCTGCAGGCCGAGCGCGACGAGCTGCGCGACAAATTCATGCGCGCACTGGCTGACGCCGAAAACAGCCGCAAGCGGGCTGATCGTGACCGCCGTGAGGCCGAGCAATATGGCAGCACGCGGCTGGCGCGCGACCTGTTGCCGGTTTTCGACAACCTGACCCGCGCGCTGCATGCCGTGCCTGCGGACAGCCGGGCCGGATCGGCCGCGTTGATCGAAGGAGTAGAGTTGACCCTGCGTGAGTTGACCCACGTGATGACCAAGCATGGGGTTGTGCCGATCTCGCCCGCGTTGGGGGATCTGTTTGATCCGCAAGTGCATCAGGCAATGTTCGAAGCACCCTTGCCGGGAACGAAAGCGGGGCAGATCATTCAGGTAATGACCGAAGGGTTCATGCTGTACGACCGGCTGCTGCGGCCTGCACAGGTTGGGGTGTCTTCGACGCCGGGCTGAGGGGCGTATGGCATGCAGCCGGGGCGCCTCCCCCGCGACCATGGTTCGCTTGAACCAATGGCGCAATCCATGCTCGCACCCGGAGTATTTTTGCCAAGATGAAGCCGAATCAGATCAGAGATTTCAGGACATAAATCAGCCGCAGGGCCTCGATCGGTGAAAGCTGGTCGGGGCTGATGTCTTTCAGGCGGTCCGCGACGGCGCAGTTTTGCGGCTTTGCTTGTGGCGGTGCGGCGCGGAACAACGGCAGATCGTCAATCAACGTGGCCTGTTTGCCACCGTCACGGTCGCCCTTTTCCAAGGCTTCCAGGACGGTTTTGGCGCGATCGACCACCGATTGCGGCAGACCAGCCAGGCGTGCAACCTGCACGCCATAGCTGCGGTCGGCCGCGCCCTTCAGGACTTCGTGCAGAAAGATCACCTCACCGTCCCATTCCTTGACGGCAACGGTGGCGTTTTCGACGCCTTTCAGCTTGCCCGCGAGGGCGGTCATCTCGTGGTAATGCGTCGCGAACAGGGCGCGGCAGCGGTTGGACTCGTGCAGATGTTCCAGCGTGGCCCAGGCGATCGACAGACCGTCATAGGTCGCAGTGCCGCGGCCGATCTCATCCAGAATCACCAGTGCGCGGTCGTCGGCCTGGTTCAGGATGGCGGCGGTTTCGACCATTTCCACCATGAAGGTCGATCTGCCTCGGGCTAGGTCATCTGATGCGCCAACGCGGCTGAAAAGCTGACTGACAAGGCCGATATGGGCGGATGTTGCGGGCACGTAGCTGCCCGATTGGGCCAATAGGGCAATCAGCGCGTTTTGGCGCAGGAAGGTGGATTTGCCAGCCATGTTGGGGCCGGTAAGCAGCCAAATGGCTGGGGTGTCACCAGACGTCAGGGCGCAATCGTTGGCCACGAAGGGCTGGCCTGATCGCTTCAGGGCGCGCTCGACGACCGGGTGTCTGCCTGCAGTGATGTGGAAAGCGCGGGTTTCATCAACTTTGGGTTCGGCCCAGTTTTCCGAGCTGGCAAGGTCGGCGAAAGCAGCGGCAAGGTCGATCTCGGCCAGCGCACGCGCGGCTGCGCCGATGGAGCCGGATTGGGCGAGGATTTCGCCTTTCAGGGCGTCGTAGTGACGTTTTTCGATCTCTAATGCGTAGTTCGCAGAGTTAAGGATGCGGGTTTCCAACTGGTTCAGCGCCAGGGTGGTGAAGCGGATTTGTCCGGCGGTGGTCTGCCGGTGGATGAACAGTTCGGGCATCGCGCGCAGACGGTCTTCGTGGGTGGGCGTGATCTCGATGAAATACCCCAACACATTGTTGTGCTTTATCTTCAATCCGGGGACGCCGGTTTCGTTGGCGTATTCGACCTGCATGCGGCCGATTACACCGCGGCCCTCGTCGCGCAAGGCGCGGGTTTCGTCCAACTCAGGATCAAAACCGGTGGCGATAAATCCACCGTCGCGGGTCAGCAGCGGGGGTTCGGCAATCAGGGCCTGAACCAGCAGATTAACAAGAGCGGTGTGGCCGACAAGTGCGGCGGTCGCAGTGGCCAATAAGGCGGGGGTGTTGGCCATCAGTTTGGCGATGGTTTCAGCCTGACTCAGTCCGGCGCGGATCGCGGCCAGATCACGGGGGCCCGCGCGGTCCAGCGCGATACGAGACAGCGCGCGGTCCATGTCTGGTACGCGGCGCAGGTGGTCGCGCAGCGTGTGGCGTGTTTGGCTCTGCTCCAGCAGAAATCGGACGCACTCCAGCCGCGCATGGATGGTGGGCAGGTTGCGCGAAGGAGCGGAGAGGCGACGCTCCAGCAACCGTGCGCCAGGGGCGGTGACGGTGCGATCAACCGCCGAGAGGAGAGAGCCTTCGCGGCCGCCTTGCAACGAGGCGGTGATTTCCAGATTGCGGCGGGTGGCCGCGTCGATCTGAACGGTGCCGCCGGGAGCCTCTTTGATCGGGGGGCGAAGCAGAGGCAGGCGTCCTCGTTGGGTAAGGTCGAGGTAGTCGACCAGCCCGCCCATAGCGGCCAGTTCGGCACGGTCGAAGCCGCCGAATCCTTCGAGCGATGAGACAGAAAAGAGGGCGCAGAGGCGCTTTTCCGCGCCGGTGCTGTCAAAGCTGGCGCGGGCAATGTGCGTAAGAGCAGCGCCGGCTTCAGTGACTAATCCCGCCAATTCTGCATCCGAGGCCTCTGGAACCAGGACTTCCTTCGGGGCAAGGCGTGCCAACTCTGGACCAAGCCGTGGCAAAGGGCAGGACATGACGCGGAATTCGCCGGTGGAGATGTCGGCCCATGCCAGCGCCGATTGGTCCCGTACCTCGGCAAAGGCACAGAGATAGTTGTGGCGGCGGGCTTCCAGCAGTGAATCCTCGGTCAGGGTGCCGGGGGTGACCAGGCGCACCACATCGCGTTTGACGACGGATTTGGAGCCGCGCTTTTTCGCCTCGGCCGGGTTTTCCAGCTGCTCGGCGATGGCAACACGAAAGCCTTTGCGGATCAGTGTCAGCAAATAGCCTTCTGCGGCATGATAAGGGACGCCGCACATGGAAATGTCTTCGCCCAAATGCTTGCCGCGCTTTGTCAGGGCAATGTCCAGCGCCTCGGCCGCGGCTACGGCATCGTCAAAGAACATCTCGTAGAAATCGCCCATGCGATAGAACAGCAGGGCGCCGGGGTTTTGCGCCTTTATCTGCAAATATTGCGCCATCATCGGCGTTACGGCGTCTTCGGTCATTTCGTCCCCCTTGGCCCGCAGACCCTACAAAACGCCGCTGGTCGCGGAAAGGCCGGAAAGAAGGCTTTTCAGGTGGGGCCGGCGCGGTCTAAGACCCAAAGACGCCAAAACAGGAAACCCTCGCGATGACCCGTACCAAGATCACCCCCGAAGACGCGCTGGCCTATCATCTAGAGCCGCGCCCGGGAAAGTATGAGATTGTCGCCACGACCCCGATGGCGACGCAGCGGGATCTGTCGCTGGCTTACAGCCCGGGTGTGGCTGTGCCGGTACAGGCCATCGCCGATGACCCGGCGACAGCCTATGACTATACGGTCAAGGGCAACATGGTGGCGGTGATCTCAAACGGAACGGCCATTCTGGGGATGGGCAATTTGGGCGCGCTGGCCTCCAAACCTGTGATGGAAGGCAAAGCGGTTCTGTTCAAGCGCTTTGCCGACGTCAACGCGATTGATATCGAGTTGGACACCGAGGACGCTGATGAGATCATCAAGGCGATCAGCCTGATGGGGCCGACCTTTGGGGGCATCAACCTGGAGGATATCAAGGCGCCGGAGTGCTTTATCATTGAGCAGCGGCTGAAAGAGATCATGGACATTCCGGTGTTTCATGACGACCAGCACGGCACGGCGGTGATTTGCGCAGCGGGATTGATCAATGCGCTGGAACTGTCGGGCAAGAAGATCCAAGACTGCCGGATCGTGCTGAATGGTGCGGGGGCGGCCGGGATTGCCTGTCTGGAGCTGCTGAAATCCATGGGCGCGCGGCATGAGAATTGCATCATGTGCGATACCAAGGGGGTGATCTGGCAGGGCCGGACCGAAGGTATGAACCAGTGGAAATCGGCCCATGCGGTAAAGACCGACCTGCGCACTTTGGATGAGGCGATGGTAGGGGCAGATGTGTTCCTGGGGGTCAGCGCCAAGGGATCCGTGACGCAGGAAATGGTCTCTAGTATGGCGGAAAACCCCGTAATTTTCGCTATGGCGAACCCAGACCCTGAGATCACACCCGAAGAGGCGCATGCGGTGCGTCCCGATGCCATTGTTGCAACGGGGCGCAGCGATTACCCAAATCAGGTTAACAACGTTCTGGGGTTTCCCTACCTGTTCCGCGGTGCGCTGGATATCCACGCCCGCGCCATCAATGATGAGATGAAAATCGCCTGCGCGCGGGCGCTGGCGAAGCTGGCGCGTGAGGATGTGCCGGATGAGGTGGCAATGGCCTACGGCCGCAAGCTGTCTTTCGGGCGCGATTACATCATCCCCACCCCGTTCGACCCGCGGCTGATCTATGTGATTCCGCCTGCTGTGGCCAAGGCCGGGATGGACACGGGCGTCGCCCGCAGGCCCATCATCGACATGAAGGCTTATGAGGCGGGACTGAAGGCGCGGATGGACCCGACCGCCAGCATTCTGCAAGGCATCCATGCGCGCGCCAAGCAGGCACAGGCCCGGATGATCTTTGCCGAAGGTGATGATCCGAGGGTGTTGCGGGCCGCGGTGGCCTATCAGCGCGCAGGTCTGGGCAAAGCGCTGGTTGTCGGGCGCGAGGCGGATGTGCGCGAAAAGCTGGAAGCGGCGGGTCTGGGTGACGCGGTGCGCGAGTTGGAGATCGTGAACGCTGCAAACTCACGCCATCTGGATAGCTATAAAGAGTTTCTTTACGGTCGGCTGCAGCGTCAGGGCCACGACCGGCAGGATATCCACCGTCTTGCCGCGCGCGACCGGCATGTATTCGCTGCGCTGATGTTGGCGCATGGCCATGGCGACGGGCTGGTCACCGGGGTCACGCGGAAATCGGCGCATGTGCTAAGCCTGATCAACATGGTCTTTGATGCGACGGCGGCGGATGGGGCCGTGGGCGTGACCGCGTTGCTGCATAAGGGGCGAATCGTGCTGATCGGCGACACGCTGGTGCATGAATGGCCGGATGAGAATGATCTGGCCACGATCGCTGTGCGTTCGGCCGGGGTGGCGCGGTCTTTGGGGCTAGAGCCGCGCGTGGCTTTTGTCAGCTTTTCCACCTTTGGCTATCCGGTGTCCGAGCGCGCGACCAAGATGCACCGCGCGCCTGCGGTTCTGGACGCGATGAAGGTGGATTTCGAATATGAAGGCGAGATGACCGTTGATGTGGCGCTGAACCCCGATCAGCAGGCCGCCTATCCGTTCTGCCGCCTGACCGGTCCTGCAAATATTCTGGTGGTTCCGGCGCGCCATTCGGCCAGCATCTCGGTCAAACTTATGCAGGAAATGGCCGGGGCGACGGTCATCGGGCCGATTCTTACTGGAGTTACCAAGCCCATTCAGATCTGTTCAACCAATGCGACGGTGAACGATATTCTCAACATGGCGGTCATGGCGGCCTGCAAGGTTGGCTAGGTCAGAATGTGGCGTGAACCTCGCCGCGATTGGCGGCGGGGGCTTTGGCGTGTTGCGCAGGCTCTTGACCAAAGGTTCCCAAGGTCAGCGACAACAGCAGGCTGATCGTGATCGCCGCAAAGATTGATAGTCGTTCCATGGCACACCCATTTTTTCGGATTTTGTCCGGCATATGCGGTCCGGGCCAATCACAAGGGTGAGAGGCCGCATTCTGCAGCGGATATGCGCGGAATTTGGCGAAACCGTGGTCAGTGCGAAAACGCGTCGGCGCCCCAAAGCTGCCGGACCCGGGCATCGCGGCCGCAGGCCTTTCGATAGAATTTATAAGCGTTTGACTGCTTTTTCGGGCCGGCACGGGTAATCACGATGCTCGTGCCCTTGTAATAGTCCTGATGGTAATCCTCGGCCTTCCAAAAGGTGCTGGCGGCGCGAACAGGGGTGACAACCTTTTGGCCCAAGGCGGCCTGCGCGTCGGCGATTGCCGCGGTGGCAGAGGACTTTTGTGCCGGCGTAGAGACGAAAATGGCGGTTCTGTAAGCATTGCCGCGGTCGCAGAACTGGCCACCGGCATCGGTCACATCGACCGACCGCAAGAACTTGGCAATCAGCTGATCATAGCTGATGACAGCGTTGTCAAAGGTGATCTCGACTGCCTCATAGTGGCCTTGGTGATTGTCATAGGTGGGCTTGCTGGTGGTGCCGCCGGTGTAGCCGGAGACCACGCCTTTCACACCCTTTACGCTTTCGAAATCGGATTCGACGCACCAAAAACAGCCGCCCGCGACGATGGCCTTTTCGGTTTTGGCCGTCGCGGCACCGGTCATGGCCGCCAGCGCCAAAAGCATTGTCAGAATGATGCGCATTGCCTGTCTCCCTGTTTGCCGAATTCCATTCGGAACAGTTAGCCCAAGCGTTACGTTGAAACGAGCGGTTGTGGATCACGGTTGCTTTATCAATGCAAAACGGCGGGCGTTAAGCCCACCGTTTCGGCCGTGTCAGAGACGGTTCAGTGTTTTTTTGCCACGCGCGCATTGCGGGTGGCGATCAGACGCAGGCGCAACCCGTTCAGGCGGATAAAGCCTTCGGCGTCTTTTTGGTCATAGGCGCCGGCGTCGTCTTCAAAGGTCACATGCGCCTCGCTGTACAGCGAGTGGTCCGACCAGCGCGCCACGGTGCGGGCAGAACCTTTGTACAGTTTAACTCGGACGGTGCCAGTGACGTGCTCTTGCGTCTTGTCGATCAGCGCCTGCAGCGCCTCACGTTCCGGGCTGAACCAGAAACCGTTGTAGATCAGTTCGGCATAGCGCGGCATTATGCTGTCTTTCAGATGGCCCGCGCCCGCGTCCAGCGTGATCTGCTCAATGCCGCGATGCGCCTCCAGCAGGATGGTGCCGCCGGGGGTCTCATAAAGACCGCGCGATTTCATTCCGACAAAGCGGTTTTCCACCAGATCGAGGATGCCGACGCCATGCTTGCCGCCGATGTCGTTCAGGGTGGCAAGGATGGTCGCGGGCGACATTGGCTGACCATTGATGGCAACGGCATCGCCCTGCTCAAAGGTGATTTCCACCATTTCGGGCGTGTTTGGGGCCTGCTCGGGCGGGGTAACGCGCTGATAGACGAATTCGGGGGCTTCAATCGCCGGATCCTCCAGCACCTTACCTTCGGATGAGGTGTGCAGAAGGTTGGCGTCGACGCTAAAGGGCGCTTCGCCTCGCTTGTCCTTGGCGATCGGGATCTGATGCGCCTCGGCGAATTCCAACAGCTTGGTGCGGCTGGTCAGATCCCACAACCGCCAAGGGGCGATGACGCGGATTGACGGGTCAAGGGCGGCTGCGGAGAGTTCGAACCGCACCTGATCGTTGCCTTTGCCGGTGGCGCCATGGGCCACGGCATCGGCGCCGTGTTTGTGCGCAAGTTCCACCAGATGCTTGGAGATCAACGGGCGCGCGATGGAGGTGCCCAAGAGATACAGCCCCTCATAAAGGGCATTGGCGCGAAACATCGGGAAGACAAAGTCGCGGACGAATTCTTCGCGTACATCCATGATGTGGATGTTTTCCGCCGCAATGCCCATCAACTCGGCCTTGGCGCGTGCTGGTTCCAGCTCTTCTCCCTGGCCCAGATCGGCGGTGAAGGTGATGACCTCACAGCCGTATTCGGTCTGCAACCATTTGAGAATGATCGAGGTATCCAGGCCGCCGGAATAGGCTAGGACGACTTTCTTGGGCTTTTGCATCGCAGGTCTCCCGCAGGCGAAACTCGGGCTGGGGTCTATTGGGTTTTCTCCGTATGAACAAGACTGATTGGCCTTGGCCCGGCGGCGCTGTAGGGTCGCGCGCATGAGTGATTTTCCTAGCCAGGCCCGCGCCGCCACGACCGCCATCCGCGATCTGTTCCCGCAAACGCCGTTGCAGCGTAACGATCATCTGTCGGCGCGCTACGGTGCCGAAGTCTGGCTGAAGCGCGAAGACCTTACGCCAGTGCGCAGCTATAAGCTGCGCGGCGCGTTCAATGCCATGCGCAAGGTGCGGGTGCATGCGCCGGAGCAGCGGCATTTCGTCTGCGCCAGCGCGGGGAACCATGCGCAGGGTGTGGCTTTTGCCTGCAGACATTTCGGGGTGCGCGGCACGATTTTCATGCCGGTGACGACGCCGCAGCAAAAGATCGACAAGACGCGGATGTTTGGCGGCGATGCAGTGACGATCACGCTGATGGGCGACTACTTCGATCAGACACTGGCGGCGGCGCAAGAGTTTTGCAGCGATCAGCGCGCGCATTTTCTAGCACCGTTTGATGATGCCGATGTGATCGAGGGGCAGGCCAGCGTTGCCGTTGAGATCATGGCGCAACTGGGTCGCGCGCCCGATCTGGTCGTGCTGCCCGTGGGCGGGGGCGGTCTGGCCTCTGGCGTTACCAACTATCTGCGAGAAGTGGCGCCGGGGGTACAGTATCGGTTTGTCGAGCCTGCGGGCGGGGCCAGTCTGAAGGCGGCGCTGGAAAAGGGTGGGCCGGTGAAGCTGCCGCGGATCAACAGTTTTGTCGATGGGGCGGCGGTGGCGCGTCTGGGCGATCTGACCTATCGCGCCTTGGCCTGGGCCAACCCCGATCAGGTGCTGCTGGCGCCTGAGGACCGCATCTGCATCACCATGCTGGAGATGCTGAATGTTGAGGGAATCGTGCTGGAGCCCGCTGGCGCACTGTCGGTGGATGTGCTGCCGGAATTGGCTGACTTGATCCGCGGCAAAACGGTGGTTTGCGTAACCTCAGGCGGGAATTTTGACTTTGAGCGGTTGCCAGAGGTGAAAGAGCGGGCGCAGCGCTACGCCGGGCTGAAAAAGTATTTCATTTTGCGGATGCCGCAGCGACCTGGTGCCTTGCGTGAGTTCCTGTCGATGCTGGGCGATGAGGATGACATCGCCCGCTTTGAATATCTGAAGAAATCAGCGCGCAATTTCGGCTCGGTCCTGATCGGGATAGAGACGAAGAATGCCGCCAATTTCGCCGAGTTCACCCGGCGCATGGAGGCGGCCGAATTTGCCTATCGCGACATCACCAATGATGAGGCATTGGCGGAATTCCTGATCTGACGGTGGCGGATCAGGCGGCATCCCCGCGCGCCATTGCACCCAGGAAGGCAGTTTTTGACGCCTGATAGACCGCGTCAATGCGCCCAAGATCAATGTCACCACCCAGACCCTGTGCCGCCTGTCGCTCACCGCTCTGGCACAGATCGGCCAGAGCCGAGAGGCCCAGGTTCAGCGCGCTGCCTTTCAGAAAGTGCAATTGCGATTCCATTTCGGCCTCGGCCAGTCCGGTGCGGATTTGCGCAACCACGCCATCTGCCTCTTCCAGGAACATCTCAACGACTTCGGCCAGATCTTCATCCCCGATTTCCGACCGAAGTTCTGCCAACCTATCCCACGCGATCATCTTGATACCCTACCCAGCTAAGACACACCCATAGCCAAGGTTTCCACTTTGGCATTAACAAACGGTAACCCGTAACGCGCCGATAAGATGGTATTTTACGGTTCACCTGCGCTTAACGTCTGGGGTGCATCAAGGCAGGTGAACAATCAGTCTGGTGGTGCAGGTGCACGGGCAAACGGAAATGACAGAGACGATTCCGGGCGATCTTTATGACGCCGCGGGCGTGCGGGTGCTGGTGGTGGATGACAGCCGGGCGCAGCGGCATGTTCTGTCGATGTATCTGCGCAAGTGGGGGTATGAGGTGTTTGAGGCTGCCTCGGCCGACGCAGCATTGGCGTTGTGCGCGACGGTGCGTTTTGGCGTGGTGATCAGCGACTGGATGATGCCGGGGCTGTCCGGGGTGGAATTCTGCCGCCGTTTTCGCGCGTTGCCGCGAGAGGATTACGGGTATTTCATTCTGCTGACCTCCAAATCCGGCAAGGCCGAGATTGCCAGCGGGCTGGAGGCGGGCGCCGATGATTTCGTGCCCAAGCCCGTGGGCAGCGATGAGTTGCGCGCCCGATTGCGGGCCGGTTTGCGCATTCTGGGCATGCAGGCCGAGTTGGTGGAAAAGAACCGCGTCATCGCCGCCAATATGGATGAACTGCAAAAGCTGTATGATTCTCTGGATCGTGACCTGGTGGAGGCGCGCAAGCTGCAACAAACGCTGGTCAAAGAGCGGCAGCGCGATTTCGGGCAGGCGGCGGCGTCCCTGATGCTGCGCAGTTCGGGCCATGTGGGCGGCGATCTGGTGGGCGCATTCCAGATTGATGAGCGGCGGGTTGCGGTCTATTCGGTTGATGTTTCGGGGCATGGAGTTGCCTCTGCGATGATGACGGCACGGCTGGCCGGGTATCTGTCGGGCAGCTCGCCGGATCAGAACCTGGCGTTCCGTCAGCTGCCGGACGGGGGCCGCGTGCTGCGAAAGCCGGCCGAAATTGCGATGGAGTTCAACCGCTTGATGTTGGACGAGATCCAGGTTGAGCAGTATTTTACGTTGGTCTACGCGGTTCTGGATCTATTGACGGGCAATGTGGTTCTGACCCAGGCAGGCCATCCGCATCCGATGATACTGCGGGCCGATGGCCGGATTGAACGGGTGGGTGAGGGTGGCCTGCCCATCGGGCTGATCGCGGATGCCCAATTTGACAACAGCGAGCTGCGGCTGGGAATTGGGGACCGGCTGTTCCTGATGTCGGACGGCATCACCGAGTGTCCCGGACCAACCGGACTGGATCTGGGCGAAGAAGGACTGTCCGATATGCTGACCCGTCTGAGCGACCTGGACAGCCCGGCATTGCTGGAGGCGCTGGTCTGGGATCTTTCCGACTTTGCGGGAACCGATCATTTCGGCGACGATGTGTCAGGGGTTATGCTGGATTATAGTGGCTGACGAAGGGCGCGGGCCAACATGGCGCGGTCGCCGTCGTTGCCCAACATTTGCCCTGCCTGATTGGCGGGCAACCAGACGGCAGTGTGACCCTGCTCGCTTGGTGGGCCAAGGCGGCGGACTGGACGCGCCAGATAGACGCTGCACAGCTTTTCGGCCCAACGGTCATATTCCGGCATATAGGTGAACCGGCGAAAGGCCCCTATCCGGCGCTGGATGGCGATTTTCCAGCCGGTCTCTTCATAGACCTCACGGTGCAGGGCTGTCATTGGCTGTTCGCCCGGATCAATTCCGCCACCGGGCAATTGAAACTCGGGTGTCGGGGCGGATTGGTGGGTGGCCAGGATGCTGTCGCCCAACAAAAGCACCGCATAGATGCCCTGGCGGCGGCGATAGATTTGCCCCGCTTTGACAGAGTCGCCGAATCGCCTGATCATCTTCGCCTCTTGGTCTTGTGCCGCTGGTGACTATATACATCCAAATGCCAGAAGCGGCGCGCCAAGGAAACCTGATGACGCTAGGAACTCAACTTGCCTGGGACGATACCGTCCTACCCTTTCAGCTGGATCATTCCGGCATCCGCGGTCGCGTGGTGCGGCTGGACGGAGTGTTGGAGCAGGTGCTGAAGCAGCATGACTACCCCCCAGTAATAGAGGCGATGGTGGCCGAAATGGCGCTGCTGACCGCGCTGATCGGCCAATCGATCAAGCTGCGGTGGAAACTGTCTTTGCAGGTGCGCGGCAAGGGCGCAGCGCGACTGATCGCCACTGATTACTATGGCCCGCAGGATGATGGTGCGCCGGCGCGGATCCGGGCCTACGCCAGCTATGATGAGGACCGGCTGGAATTGCAGGCAGATGGTTTTGGTCAGATCGGCGAGGGATATTTCGCTGTTATGCTGGATCAAGGTGAGGGAATGGTGCCCTATCAGGGCTTTACGCCAATTGCGGGTGGGTCGCTTTCGGCCTGCGCAGAGACATATTTCGCGCAGTCTGAGCAGATTCCGACCCGGTTTAAGCTGATCTCTGGTCGCATCAAAGTACCTGGTGCGGACGAGCATTGGCGTGCCGGCGGCGTGTTGCTGCAGCATATGCCGCACATCGGCGGCGTTGCGGCCGAGGCGGGCAGCGGCGACGGTGGCCTTTTGACCCATGCCGATATCCTGTCTGGTGCAGCATCCGAGGATTGGAATCGCGCCAATGTGCTGCTGGATACCGTCGAAGATCTGGAACTGATCGGCCCGACCGTGGCGCCGACCGATTTGTTGGTGCGGTTGTTCCATGAGGAGGGGCCGCGGGTGTTTGACGCCCAACCGGTCCGATTCGGCTGTTCGTGTTCGGCGGAAAAGGTGCGCAACACGATGTCGATCTACAGTCAGAAAGACATTGCCCACATGACGACAGAGGCGGGCGTTGTCACTGCCGACTGTCAGTTTTGTGGCGCGCATTATGAGTTGGACCCGGAAACACTGGGGTTTGAGGCAAAGAATGGCGGTTGAAGACCGCCTTCTTGCCTTGCTCAACCGCCCCATGGGCGCCTCATCCGACTATGACTTGAATCCCGATATTCGGCTGGCCGCTGCCCCACCCTTGCGTGCGGCGGCCGTGCTGGTGCCGATATGGTTGCGGGCTGACGGGCCGCAGATGATCCTGACCAAGCGATCATCGCATCTGCAGCACCACCCCGGACAGGTGGCTTTTCCGGGCGGCAAGATTGACGCGGGCGATGCCTCTGCCGAAGCGGCGGCCTTGCGTGAGGCGTCTGAAGAAGTGGGTCTTTGCGCAGGAATGGTAACTGTTTTAGGCGCGTTGCCGGTGCATGAGACCGTTACCGGGTTTCACGTCACGCCGATTCTGGCATTGGTAGAGCCGGGCTTTCGTCCGATGCCAGAGGCCGGCGAGGTTGATGAGATCTTTGCGGTGCCGCTGGATCATCTTTTGCGGGCGGAAAGCTACGGCATTCAGGCCCGGCACTGGCGCGGAGAGTTTCGGCGCTATTATGCTGTGCCCTGGGGTCCCTATTACATCTGGGGCGCGACCGCGCGGATCTTGCGCGGGCTGGCGGGCGGGTAGGGCATGAAGGTTTCAGGCGACTGGTTGCATCGGGCAGAGACACAACGCGTGTGCGCCGTGTTGACTGATGCGGGTTGGCAGGCGCTGCCAGTGGGCGGTTGTGTGCGCAATGCGCTGTTGGGCGTGCCGGTGGCGGACGTGGATATTGCCACCGATGCGCGGCCGGAAATCGTCTCTGATTTGGCGAAAAGTGCCGGTCTCAAAGTGGTGCCGACGGGCATCGAACATGGCACAGTGACGGTGATTGTGGGCGGTATCCCGCATGAGATCACCACCTTTCGCCGGGATGTTCAGACCGATGGACGGCGGGCGGTGGTGGCCTTTTCGGACCGGCTGCTGGATGACGCGGCACGGCGCGATTTCACGATGAATGCGTTGTATGTGCGGCCCGACGGCACGTTGATCGACCCTTTGGGCGGGTTGCCGGATCTGCAAGCGCGGCGGGTGCGGTTTGTGGGTGATGCTGAAACGCGCATCCGCGAAGATTATCTGCGGATCCTGCGATTCTTTCGCTTTCACGCCTGGTATGGCGATGCGGATGCGGGGTTGGATGCCGACAGTCTGGCGGCCTGTGCGGCCCTTTCCGCTGGAATAGAGACACTTTCGCGCGAACGCTTGGGGGCTGAAATGCGCAAGCTGTTGGCCGCAGTAGACCCAGCGCCCTCGGTTGCGGCGATGGCGCAGGCGGGGGTTCTGGCGAAAGTGCTGCCGGGGGCGGACGCACGAGCGTTGGCCCCTTTGGTTCATCTGGAAGAGGGACGCCCGCCGCGCTGGCAAAGGCGACTGGCCTGTCTGGGTGGCGAAGATGTGGCTGAACGGCTGCGTCTGTCGCGGGCAGAGGCGCGCACATTGCAAGACTTGCGCGAGGCCATTGGCAGCACCGAAAGCGCCGCCGTTCTGGGTTGGCGTTTGGGAGAGGAGCGCGGCTGGGATGCGATGGCGCTGCGGTCAGTGCTGACAGGCGCGCCGCTGCATGCGCTCTTTAACCTTGAGCTTGCCCGGGGAAGTTCTGCCACCTTTCCGGTCGAGGCGGCCGATCTTATGCCTGCACTGGAGGGCCCCGCCCTTGGTGCCCGCCTGAAGGCGCTGGAGTTGCGGTGGCTTGCGTCGGATTTACGGCTGACCAAGGCCGAATTGCTGGGCTGAGGTTTTACTAAGCCGCGATCTGCGCTATATGCCGGTGGCAATCCAGGGGGCACCGATGTTTCGGTTTTTTGAAGGCCTCGTGGACCCTTATGGTCCTTACGAGCAGAACGATGCGCCGCCGCGGCGGCTTTGGCCTTTCTTGAAGGAGTATATCCTGCCGTTCCGCGCCGTTTTTGCGGCGACGGCGGTGCTGTCGGTGCTGGCGGCGTTTCTGGATGTGGCGCTGATCTGGTATGTCGGGCGGCTGGTTGACCTGTTAGGTGCGACCGCGCCGGGAGATTTTCTGCGGCTCTATGGCACTGAAATTCTGGCCGTTGCGCTGGGCGTTCTGATCCTGCGGCCGGTGCTGCTGGTGGGGAATGTGGCGCTGTTGCACAACACGATTCTGCCGAACTTCGGCACGATGATCCGCTGGCGCTCGCATGCGCATGTGATCCGGCAACCTGTGGGCTGGTTCGAGTCGGATTTCGCGGGCCGGATCGCTAACCGGATCATGCAGACGCCGCCCGCAGCGGGCGATGCGGTGTTCCAGACCTTTGACGCGATGGCGTTCGCCAGCGTTACCGTTGTGGGCGCCGGGATCATGCTGGCCGGGGCGGACCCCCGTTTGCTGGTGCCGCTGGTGGTGTGGTTCATTCTCTATGCGGCGCTGGTGCGCTGGACGATTCGCTATGCCGGACCGGCAGCCAAGGCCAGTTCCGACGCCCGTTCTGCGGTGACGGGCCGGGTCGTCGATGCCTATACCAACATCCATTCGGTCAAGCTGTTTGCCCATCATGACATTGAGCTGACCTACGCCAAAGAGGCGATCGAGCACGCGCGTGAGACGTTCAAGCAAGAGATGCGGATCATCACCAAGATGGATCTGGCGCTGACAGTGCTGAACGGCGTGCTGATTGTCTGGATTACCGGATGGGCCGTGCTGTTGTGGGTGCAGGGTGCGACGAGTGTCGGCACCGTGGCAGCAGCAACAGCGCTGGTATTGCGGCTGAACAACATGACCTATTGGATCATGTGGGCGTTCTCATCCCTCGTGCAGGCGCTGGGCGTGGTGCAAGAGGGGATGGAGACGATTGCCCAACCGATTGCGCTGGTCGATGCCAGCACGGCCAAGCCGCTGGAATTTCGCGAGGGGTTGATCGAAATTGATCATGTCAGCCATCATTATGGGCGCGAGTCAGGCGGATTGCGGGATGTTTCTCTGACGGTCAAGCCAGGGGAGAAGATCGGGGTCGTTGGCCGGTCTGGTGCGGGCAAGTCCACGTTGGTCAAGCTGATGTTGCGGTTTTACGACACCGAACAGGGCAGCATTCGGATCGACGGGCAGGATATCGCGGGCGTGACGCAAGACAGCCTGCGGCGACAGATCGGCATGGTGCAGCAGGATTCGTCGCTGATGCACCGATCGGTGCGTGACAACATTCTGTATGGTCGGCCCGATGCATCTGACGAGATGATGATCGACGCTGCCCGGCGGGCCGAAGCGCATGACTTCATTCTGACGCTGGAGGATTTGCAAGGCCGCACCGGCTATGACGCGCATGTGGGCGAGCGGGGGGTAAAGCTGTCTGGCGGGCAGCGGCAGCGGGTGGCTTTGGCGCGGGTGATCCTGAAGGATGCGCCGGTGTTGATTCTGGATGAGGCGACAAGCGCGCTGGATTCAGAGGCCGAGGCGCTGATCCAGGAGGCGCTGTATGGCGTGATGAAGGGCAAGACCGTGATCGCCATCGCGCACCGGTTGTCGACCATTGCGGCGATGGACCGGATCATTGTGCTGGAGGATGGGGCAATCGTGGAAAGCGGCTCTCACACCGCACTTTTGGCAGCGAATGGGCTGTATGCGCGGTTCTGGGCCCGCCAATCGGGCGGGTTCATCGGGTTGGAAGAAGAGGCTTTGGTATGAGTGGTTTGTTACGCATGGGCGGCTGGATCGACGCCTTTCGCCCCGCAGATGGCAACCCGCCGCAAAAGCTGGGCGCGTTCTTTCGCTGGTGCTTGCAGGGCAGCTGGGGACAGCTGTGGTTTTCCGGAACTCTGTCGGCGCTGGCGGGGGTGACGGAACTGGTCTCGGCTGTGGTGCTGGGCTGGCTGATTGACGCGGCGGTCAACGGGCAGTCGGCGACGTTCTTTGCCGACAATGCGCAGCTGATGATCTGGTCGGCGGCATTTTATCTGATTATTCGACCCTTGGCCTATGCGGCCTCGTCAGCCTCGGTCCAGATCACATTGGGGCCGAACCTGCTGCCCTTGGTTCTTAGCCGGTTACACCGCTGGACGCTGGGCCAGGCGCTGACTTTTTTCGACAATGATTTTGCGGGGCGGATTGCGCAAAAGCAGATGCAGGCCGCGCGGGCGGTGACGGATGTAGTGACGGAAAGCGTGAATACGCTGTTTTTCGCACTGGCATCGGTGATCGCGGCGGTGGTTTACCTGCTGGCGGTCGATCTGTGGATCGGGGCGGCGCTGGGTGTCTGGCTGGTGGTCTATCTGTTGCTGATACGGGTGTTCATTCCGATGGTGCGCGAAAACTCGGCCGCGCGGGCGGCCAGCCGCGCGATGGTGACGGGGCAGGTGGTCGATACCATCACCAACATCAAGACGGTGAAACTGTTTGCGCATGCGGCGTTTGAAGACCGCGTGGCGCTGAGCGCGATGGAGGTGTTTCGGGACCGCTCGTTAGAATACGGCGTGATCGCGGCTTGGTTCCGGCTGGTGCTGATGGGGCTGGCCGGAGTGCTGCCGGTGATCCTGATCGGCGGCACATTGTTGTTGTGGCAAGAAGGGCGGGCGACACCGGGGGCGATTGCGGCGGCAGGGGCGATTGCGATGCGGATCGCGCAGATGACCGGCTGGGTCAGCTTTACCCTTATGGCGATCTATACCTCGGTTGGGGAGGTTGAGGACGGCATGCGCACCCTGTCGGTGCCGCATGCGCTGTCTGATGCGCCGGGGGCGATGCTGCTGCCGCGGGTGAAGGGTGAGGTGCGTTTTGATGATGTCAGCTTTGCATATGGTCGCGAACGCGGTGGCGTGTCGGATGTGCAATTGACCATTCGAGCGGGGGAAAAGCTGGCGATTGTCGGTGCGTCTGGGGCGGGAAAATCGTCTCTGGTATCGCTGCTTTTGCGACTTTACGATCCAGAGGCTGGGCGGATTACCGTAGACGGCCATGACCTGCGCGACGTGACCCAAGAGAGCTTGCGCCGCCAGATCGGCATGGTCACGCAAGAAACCGCGATGTTCAACCGAAGTGCGCGCGACAACATTGCCTATGGTCGGCCCGAAGCGTCCGAAGAAGAGATTACCACCGCCGCCAAGGCCGCCGAAGCGGATGAGTTCATTGTCGGTATGATCGACCACACCGGACGGCAGGGCTATGACGCCTTCTTGGGTGAACGGGGGGTCAAGCTGTCTGGCGGGCAACGGCAGCGAATCGCGCTGGCGCGAGCGTTCCTGAAAGACGCGCCGATTCTGGTGCTGGATGAGGCGACCAGCGCCTTGGACAGTGAAGTTGAGGCGTCAATCCAAGAGGCGCTGGGCCGCGTGATGCAGGGTAAGACCGTGCTGGCCATTGCGCACCGTCTGTCAACCATTGCGGCGATGGACCGGATCATCGTGCTGGAGCGGGGGAAGATCGTCGAGATTGGCGACCACGACGCTTTGCTGGCGAAAGACGGCCTTTACGCCCGCTATTGGAAGCGGCAATCGGGCGGCTTTATCGGCTCTGATGACGAACAGGAAACGTAATGCTGACAATCGACCGGCTGGGGCATTTGGGCCACGGTATCGTGCAGGGGCCTGACGGGCCGATCTTTGTGGCGGGCGTTTTGCCGGGCGAAGAGGTGTCGGGAACAGTGTCCGGTGACAGGTTGGAGGACGTGCGGATTGTCACGCCCAGCGCGCACCGCGTCAAACCGCCCTGCGCCCATGCCCGCGCCTGCGGTGGCTGCCAGTTGCAGCATGCCGCCGATGATTTCGTGGCGTCGTGGAAGCGCGAGGTGGTTTGCACCGCGCTGACCGCGCAGGGGTTGTCGGCGGATGTGGTGCGGCCGCTGGTGCTGATCTCACCACCGCAGTCGCGGAGGCGGGCGACGCTGGCGGCACGGCGAACCAAGGGCGGCGCGTTGATCGGCTTTCACGCGCGTGGCTCGGATGTGATCATACCCGTGCCGGGCTGCACGTTGCTGCATCCGGGGCTAATGGCGCTGCTGCCGGCGGTTGAGGCGCTGGTGGTCTTGGGTGGATCGCGCAGCACAGAGCTGGCGTTGACGCTGACGGGCAGCCTGACCGGGCCGGATGTGCGGGTTGAGGGGGGCAAGCCCTTGGATTCGACCCTGCGGATGGAGTTGGCGCGGGTGACCGAGGCGCATGGTCTGGCGCGGCTGACCTGGGGCGATGAGACGGTGGCGCTGCGCGCCATGCCCGAGGTGGCGGTGGGTCGGGCGCGGGTGCAGTTGCCCCCCGGCGCGTTTCTGCAGGCAACTGCGGCCGGAGAGGCGGCGCTGCTGGAGGCGGTAAAAGAGGCTCTGGGCCCGCAGAAAAAGCTGGCCGATCTGTTTGCCGGGATTGGCACCTTTGCGCTGCCTTTGGCGGAAGGAGCCGAGGTGGCGGCCTATGAAGGTGAAGCGGATATGGTTGCTGCGCTGGACCGGGGCGCGCGTGGGACGCAAGGGCTAAAGCGGGTCACGGTGGAAAAGCGTGATCTCTTTCGTCGGCCGGTTGAGCCGGATGAGATGCGTGGCCTGACCGGCGCGGTGATTGATCCGCCCCGCGCTGGGGCCGAAGCGCAGGCCGCGACACTGGCGGCCAGCGCCGTGCCGGTGATTGCGATGGTCAGCTGCAACCCCGCTAGCTTTGCCCGTGACGCGCGGATCCTGACCGCGGGCGGATACACGCTGGACTGGGTGCAGGTGGTGGACCAGTTCCGCTGGTCGCACCATGTGGAACTGGCCGCGCGCTTCAGCCGCTGACGAGGCTGTGACCGGGCACAGGCAAACCCGCTCTGGCCTTGTGTACGGATATTGAGTATCCGAATAGGAAAAATGCGGGCGGATATAACAATGCGGGCAGTCAAGATCGTTGTCATGCTGGTGCTGGCGCTGGGCCTGTCGGCCTGCGGTGGCAGCAAGTTTCGCAAGTATAACGGGCCAGAGGTCACCTCGATTCAGGTCCACAAGACCGACCGCAAGATGTATCTGATGCACAATGACAAAGTGCTGAAGGACTATGATGTGGCCTTGGGCTTTGCGCCGGTGGGGCACAAGCAGGTCGAAGGTGACGGCAAAACACCCGAAGGCACCTATACGATCAGCCACAAGAACCCTGATTCGACGTATCATCTGTCGTTGCGGGTGGACTACCCGAACAACCAGGACCGCGAGACTGCGAAAAGCCTGGGCAAGCCTCCGGGAGGGGACATCTTCATCCACGGCGCGCCGCGCAACAAGATCTATCAAAGAGATTGGACCGCGGGCTGTATCGCCGTCAGCGACAAAGAGGTCGAAGTGATCTACTCGATGATCCGGCCTGGCACACCGATCCACATCCTGCCCTAGGGTCGGGCTGCGACGGTCGGGCAGCAAAAAAGGGCCCTGTGGACCCTTTTGTCCGGTCGATCAGTGCCAGATCAGCCGCCGGTGACCATGGTCCACCAGATCTTGCCGTTTTCTTCCTGAAACCAGGAAAAGCCCAACTCACGGGCCTGCGGATCCATGATGACAGCGCGGGTATCGGCCTCGGCCATCCAGGCTGCCAAGGTTTCCAACTCTGTCTGGTAGGTCTCGGAGATATTCTCGCCCACCAGTCGGCCCGGATAGCCGACGCGCTGCACCCGCACCAACGGCGATGAGCCGTCCGAGCCAAAGTGCCAGGGCCGGTTCTGCACCGACATATCGCGCGAATGCGCTTCGGCTGCGGCGTTCAGCTGGGCATTGTAGGTCAGGGGTGACAAGGCCTTGGCGCTGCGCAGGGTATTTATGGAATCCAGAAAGCGGAACGGGATCTTGCCCGCCGTTGCGGCGTTGATCCGGTAGACCTGCGGCAAGGGCTTGCCATCGGCACCCAGTTGCACGCCACCACCACCACCAGTGCTGGTGCAGCCAGCTGCAAAAAGAGCGATCGCGGAAACCACAAAGCTGCGTCTATTCATTCAAATCACCACATCTGCGGCCCATTTTCGGGCACGTTCTACCTTTCCTTTACCGAAACCGGGCGTAAGGAGCAAACGCAAGTCTGCGTGAGCGCAGCTGTTGACGGGGGATTGATTTGCGGAATGTTGCTGGAATCTGTATAGACACCATAAAAAGACGATCTTGCAGGAGCACTCACATGACCGCCGACACGCTGAATCGTCGCGCCATTCTGGGCGGGGCAGCCCTAGCATTCGGTGCGGCAGCGCTGCCCGCGCTGGCGCAGGACGGATCGACCGAGATGGTTCCCTCTGCCTCTTCCACCATCCGCAACAACATCTCCAGCTTTCGGATGCTGGACTGGCGTGGCTATTTCGAGAATACGAACAAGGGCGCGATCCTGGTTGATACCACATCGCGCGCGCTGCATTTCTGGTCGCAAGATCAATCGGTTTACCGGTTGTATCCGACCTCTGTGCCCTTGTCTGAAGAGCTGACTCGCCGGGGTCGCACTGACGTCGTCGAAAAGGTGGTAAACCCCAGCTGGCGGCCGACGCCTTCGATGAAAGAGCGCAATCCCGAGTGGCCGGATGTGGTCGAAGGTGGGGCGGCGGACAACCCCTTGGGCACCCGCGCCTTGTATCTGAGCTGGACCTATTACCGTATCCACGGCACGCACGATACGCGCAAGATCGGGCGGCGTTCGTCCAATGGTTGCATTGGCCTCTACAACGAACATATCGAAGAACTTTTCGGAATGACGCAAGTTGGCACACAGGTGTTGCTAATTTGACGACATGCGCACTCAGCGAGGATGTGAGGCGCGTGGCGGATTGCATTTTCCGGTGACTGCTGGTTAAGACAAGATCACGAGGAATAGTTTTGGGTGCAGCCGTCGCCTCTGCAAAATCGACGTACTGCAATAACTGGAGGTTTACATGAAGAAAATCGCGCTCGCCGCTGCGCTGTCCGCCGCTGCTTCCACCGCCTTTGCTGGTGGTATGGCTCCGCCGGTAATGGAAGAAGAAGTTGTCAAGGCATCGACCTCGTCGTCGGCCGGTGGCATCGTTGTTCCGTTGCTGCTGTTGTTGGTTATCGCAGCTGTCGCTTCGAACTAAGTTTGAATAAAACTTGGAAAAGACGGCAGCGGTTGCTGCCGTCTTTTTCGTTTCCGGGAGCCGTCTTTGGTGTCCTTTGACGTGTCAGGCCGGAACCCAGCCTGACAGATTTTCCTCAATTACCTGAACCAGCGCCGCAATATGGGCGTCTTCGTCGTTCAGGCAGGGAATATAGGTAAACTTTTCACCGCCGGCATGCTCGAACGATTCGCGGATTTCCCCGTTGATCTCTTCCAGCGTTTCGATGCAATCGGCTGAAAAGGCCGGGGCCATGATAGCGATGTGCTTTTTGCCCGCTTTGGCCAGCGCTGCCACATGTTTCACCGTATAGGGTTTCAGCCATTCTTCGGGGCCGAACACCGATTGGAACGTGGTGTCGATAGCCGCCTTGTCCCAGCCCAGCCGCTCGCGCAAGAGGCGCGTCGTTTTCTGGCATTGGCAATGGTAGGGGTCGCCTTCGGTCAGATAGCGGATCGGCATGCCGTGATAGCTGGTCACCAGCACGTCCGGCTGACTGTCCAACGCCGCGTAGGCGCGGGTGACAGAGCCAGCCAGCGCCTCAATATACAACGGATGGTCGAAATACTCGGGCACAATCCGCGCGGTGGGCTGACGCTTTTCTTTCATCAGGGCGCGGAAAAACTGGTCGTTCGCGGTGGCCGAAGTGGCACCCGCGTACTGCGGATACAGCGGGAAAAAGACAATCCGCTCACACCCCGCCGCAACCATTTCGCGCACCTTCGATTCGGTCGACGGATTGCCATAGCGCATGCAGAAATCGACCATCAGCTGATCGCCATGCATGGCGCCCAACGCGGCGGCAATCTTGGCCGTCTGCGCCTTGGTGATCGTCATCAGGGGGCTTTCATCCAGATCATGGTTCCAGATTAACTTGTAATTCGCGCCCGAGGTGAAGGGGCGTTTGGTCAGAATGATGGTTTGCAGCAGCGGCTGCCATTTCCAGGCGGGGTAGTCGATGACGCGCTGATCGGACAGGAACTCGTTCAGATAGCGTCGCATCGGCCAATAGTCATAGCCGTCTGGCGTGCCCAGATTTGCCAGCAGAACGCCCACCTTGCGCGGGCGCACGGGCGGGTGATCGGCGGGCGCATGGGCCAAGCGGCCGGTTCCGGGTAGATCGGCGGGGGTGTCCTTGGGCATCTTGCGCATCCTTTGGGGTCTTTGGCGGACATAGCCGCTTTGGCCGGGGGGTCAACCGCGATGCGGGCCTTTGGTCAGCGGCAATTCAGCCGTGTTCAGAGCCTGTGCCAGCCGGGTTTGTGCCGATCCGGGACGCAAGGGCTGTTGTTGGCTGTCATGCGGGGCCCAGCCGGTCAGGCAGATGATCTCGAATGTCGCGGGAATCCGTCCGTCTGTGGCGTGGGTCGCCGCATAGATCTCGGCAGCATGCTGCAGCACGCTGCGCCGCGTGGGGTGGCGCAGTCGCGCTGACAGGGCGTTGCCCTCGCCCATGGCGCGCAAATCGGCCATCAGGTGCAGGACGTCGCGGTAAAGAACAGTCTGGGTCAGGTTGTCGGCCACGGGCAGGGCCAGCCCGCCACGCTGGAGCAGGGCGCCCAGATCGCGGATCTCTCCCATCGGCAGGATGCGGGGTGACAGGCCGCCGGTCAGTTCTGATTCGGCCTGCGCCAGCGCGGCACGCAGTTCAAACAGCGTCTGGCCGCCAAACATCAGCGCAATGAACAGCCCGTCAGGCTGCAGCGCGCGGCGGCATTGCACGATCTGGCCGACGGGGTCATTGGCCCAATGCAGCGCCATGGCGTGAATGACCAGATCATGCGCGCCGTGAATCAGGCCTAGCGTGTCTTCATCAGCCACCACCCGCGCAGAAGGAAAGGCCCGTTGCCACAGCCGCGGATTTCCCGTCACCACTGCGGGCGCCGTAAAGGTTCTGTTAACGGTTTCCAGTCTTTCCTTGATCTCATCAATGGCCAGCTCATGCAAAAAGCTGGCTGGAGCGGTCATACCGGCGGCGCGGGCGCGGTTGCGCAACAACGCGGCGCGGTCGGTCATAGGCGGGGCTTGGGTCATGGCGGCGGACCATAGGGGGCAGGGATGAGCTTGCAAAGGGTGATTGCGGCCGTTTATCCGCCGCAATGCATCACCTGCCACACGCTGGTGGCCACGGATTTCGGCCTGTGTGGGGTCTGTTGGCGTGAGACGCCGTTCATCACCGGGCTGGTATGTGACAAATGCGGCAGCCCCGTGCCGGGCGACCCGGAGGATGGCGCGGTTCTGTGCGACGAATGCTTGCACACCGCGCGGCCCTGGGCGCAGGGGCGGGCAGCGATGCTGTATCGTGACAACGCGCGGCGGATGGTCCTGGCGCTGAAGCACGGCGACCGGATGGAGTTGGCACGCCCCGCCGGGCATTGGCTGCATCAGGCGGCAGCACCCCTGTTGCGGCCCGATATGGTGGCCGTGCCGGTGCCGCTGCACTGGTGGCGGCTGATTCGGCGGCGCTACAATCAGGCGTCTCTTTTGGCGGCTGCGGTTGCCAAGGCGGCGGGCATTGCGCATTGCCCCGATGCGCTGATTCGCGCCCGCAACACCGGCAGCCAAGAGGGGCGGGGCCGCGATGACCGCTTTGCCAATGTGGGGGGGGCGTTCCAGCTGCACCCGCGCCGTCGCGCGTGGATCACGGGGCGGCCTGTGTTGCTGGTGGATGATGTGATGACCTCGGGGGCCACGCTGGCCGCTGCGACAGAGGCCTGTCTGGAGGGTGGCGCGGCAGAGGTTTTCGTGCTGTCACTGGCGCGCGTTGCGAAGGAAGCCTAAATCCCTATAGTCCACCGCGGACATAGGATGCGCGCTATGAAGAAAGTCGAAATCTACACCACCCCGACCTGCCCCTATTGCGTCGCGGCCAAGCGGCTGCTGACGCGCAAGGGCGTGGCCTATATCGAAACCGATGTCAGCCACGACCCGGCCTTGCGGCAGGCGATGGTGCAGCGGGCCGGCGGGCGCCGCTCGGTTCCGCAGATATTCATCGGCGGGCAGCCCGTGGGCGGCAGCGATGAGTTGCACGCGTTGGACCATCAGGGGCGGCTTGACCCGCTTTTGGCAGACTGATGCGGGCGGGACTGATCCAGCTGACCGTCAGCGATGACCCGGTGGCGAATCTGGTGGACACACTGGCGCTGATTGACCGGGCGGTTGCCGGGGGTGCAGGCTTTGTGCTGACGCCCGAGATGACGAACTGTCTGTCGTCCAGCCGCGAGCGTCAGCGCGCAGTGCTGCAGACCGAAGCTGCGGACCAGACGCTGGCGGCCCTTCGGGCGGCAGCGGAAAAAGCGGGGATCTGGCTGCTGATCGGGTCTTTGGGTCTGTTGACCACGGATGCCGATGGCCGTTTTGCCAATCGCAGCTTTTTGATTGCGCCGGATGGCTGCATCAAAGCGCGCTATGACAAGATCCACATGTTCGACGTGAACGTGTCCGAGACCGAGGTTTACCGCGAAAGTCAGGGCTATCGCCCCGGCAATCACGCGGTGCTGGCCGATGCGGGCTGGGCAAAGATCGGCATGACGGTGTGTTATGACGTGCGGTTTGCCGCGCTTTATCGGCGGCTGGCGCAAGGTGGGGCGCAGATCATCACCGTCCCGGCGGCGTTCAACCACATTACCGGTGCGGCGCATTGGGAAACGCTGCTGCGGGCCCGCGCGATTGAGACGGGGTGCTATGTGTTGGCTCCGGCGCAGACGGGATTCCACCCCGAGGCGCATGGCAAGGGGCGGCGAACGCATGGCCATTCGCTGGCTATCGGCCCCTGGGGCGAGGTGCTGGCCGATGCGGGGCAAGAGCCGGGGGTGACGCTGGTGGATCTGGATCTGACGCAGGTAGAGGCCGCCCGCGCCCGCATTCCAGCGTTGGGGCATGACCGAGAGTTTACCGGGCCATGAGTGCCGCCGACCGCAGCCCCGACCGGATCGAAGACATCGCAGTTTCGTTGTTCGGAGAACTGTTCATGGCCGATCAGTTGGCGCGCAACCGGATCTCGAAGGTGCTGCCCAAGGGAATGGAGCTGTCGCATTTCTCGGTCTTGAACCATCTGGCGCGGGTGAACGATGAACGCAGCCCGGCGCAGTTGGCCAAGGCGTTTCACGTCACGCGCGGGGCGATGACGAACACTCTGGCTCGGCTGGAATGGGCCGGGCATGTGCATATCCGCCCCGATTGGGACGATGCACGGCGCAAGTTCGTGGCGATCAGCCCGTCAGGCCGTGCGGCGCGCGATGCGGCTGTGCAGGCGGTAGTGCCGTTGATTGGGGAAGTGGTCGAGGCGCTGGGGGCCGAGCGGGTGCGTACCGTGCTGCCGGTCTTGCGGGAATTGCGCGAACGGCTGGAGGGCGAGGGCTGAGGTCCGCTGACGCCAGTCTGATCGTGACGGGGGCGGGGGGCAAATTGGGCCGCCTGCTGCGTGCTGCATGGGTCGAACGCCCTGTTGCGGGTCTGCGGCCGATCTGGGCAGGACGCGGAGAGGGCCATGATATTCAATGGGATATGCTGAGTGGGTCGGTGCCTGAGCTACCCCCAAGTGCCACTGTGCTGCATCTGGCGGGGGTGGTGCGTGGGTCTGAGGGACAGCTTGCGGAGAACTCAGCCATGCTGCCCGCGCTGGTGCAGGCCAGCCGAGCGGTGCGCCGGGTGCTGTTTGTGTCAACAGCCGCAGTCTATCGCCCCGGACCCTTGGCGGATGAAGGCGATGCGCCCGCGCCGCCCAACCCTTATGGCCGCGCCAAGCTGCTGGCCGAAGAGGCGCTACGCGCGCAGGGCCTGTGCCCGGTGACAGTGCTGCGTCTGGGCAATGTGGCGGGGGCCGATGCGCTGTTGGGCCCGCGTGGGGCGGATCAGATCGTGCTGGATCCGGTGCCGGGGCGGGCGGGAGGGCCGGTGCGGTCGTGGATCGGGCCAAAGACGCTGGCGCATGTGCTGGGCGCGTTGACGATGGCGGCAGACCTGCCAGATGTCGTGAATGTGGCCTGCACCCCGCCGTTGCCCATGGCAGACCTGTTGGAGGCGGCGGGGCTGCCTTGGCGCTATGGCCCGGAGACTCCGGCGGTGACCGCCGAGGCCAGTCTTTCCATAAGGCGGCTGGCGTCGCTGGTCGCACTGCCGCAGGCAGATGCGGCAACGTTGACGGACGAGGCGGCCTGGGCGCGGGGGATTCTGGCATGACACCGGGCAAACGGCTGTTCGACATTGCTCTGGCGCTGCTACTGGGGGCCATTCTGGCGCTGCCAATGGTCGTCATCGCGGTTTGGATCGTGGCCACCGACGGCTTGCCGATCTTTTACCGGGCCGAGCGAATGCGGTCCCCCGACCGCCCCTTTCGGCTGTGGAAGTTCCGCACCATGACAGTGGACCGTGCCGATTCGGGGGTGTCGGGCGGCGACAAGGCGCGGCGGGTGACAAAGGCGGGGCGGTTTTTGCGCCGCACCCGGCTGGACGAAGCGCCGCAGCTGTGGAACGTGTTGAAGGGCGACATCAGCTTTGTCGGCCCGCGCCCGCCCCTGCGCAGCTATGTTGAGCGGTTTCCCGATCTTTACGCGCAGGTTCTGCGCTGTCGTCCCGGGATGACGGGCATGGCCACACTGATTTTTCGGCGCCATGAAGAGCGGCTGTTGGCGGCCTGCGCTACGGCAGATCAGACCGATGCGGTCTATGCCCGGCGATGTGTTCCGCGCAAGGCGCGGTTGGATCTGATTTATCAGCAGCGACAAAGCCTGTGTCTGGACCTGGTGATTCTGGGAAAAACGCTGAGGCAAGTTCTTCTGCGTCGGTAAAAGGCCGCCTATCTTCTTTGTTGTGGCTGGCGTTTTCATTGGTTTTCTATCATAGGCTGTATTTATTGTGGGTGTAGCGGTTGTCTGAATAGGCGTTGATAAATGAACCTTTTACGGCGCCAGTTGCTGACCACAGAACGACGGATGGCGCGACGGCATAAGCAGGCAGCGATCCTGCTGGCAGATTCTCTGGTCGTATTGCTGTGCTTTTTCCTGACGATCCCGCTGGTATATGGTCAAATCTGGCCCGTAGAACAACTGAAACGGCTGTCGATGCTGTTTCCCGCGCTGGCCATGCTGGGGATGCTGACTTCTCTTGCGGCAGGACTGCCGCGGATCAAGTTGAAGACATATGCCAGCCTTGGGGCGAATGGAATCGGTGCGTTTGCGCTGCTGGTCGGCTTGGGCACGCTGTGCCTGACGCTGCTGCCGGGGCTGCATTTTCCGATTGTCGGAACGATTACCTATTCGATGATGGTGTTTCTGGCGGCGATTCTGTCGCGGGTGATCATGCTGCGGGTGCTGCTTTGGGTGCTGGCGCTGGATCGGCCGCAGACCCGGGTGCTGATCTATGGGGCGGGCAAGACGGGTCAACAGCTGGCGTCGGCGCTGCTGTCACATGAATCCATCGCCGTGGTGGCCTTTGTTGACGATGACCCGGCGACCCGTTCACAACGGCTGATGGGCAAGCCGATTTATCCGGCCAAGCATGTGGACCGGCTGGTCCGGCAATATGATATCGGGCGTATACTTTTGGCGATGCCGTCGTTGTCAGCGCCGAAACAGGCCCAGATCTCGCGCAAGCTGCAGGCGCTGGGGGTCAGTGTTCAGGCGTTGCCGTCCTTTGCCCAGCTGATTGGCGCCGAACAGCTGGTTGAGAACCTGACACCGGTTGAGCCTGGCCGTTTTCTGGGCCGCAGCCATCTGGACGCGACGCTGGCTTCCAGCACCACGGGATATGGTGATCGGGCGGTTCTGGTGTCAGGCGCGGGTGGATCGGTCGGCTCAGAGCTGTGCCGACAACTGCTGGCGCAGGGTCCGGCCAAGCTGGTGCTGTATGAGGTGTCAGAGCCGGCGCTATACACCATCGACCGCGATCTGCGTCTGTTGGCACCCGACAGCCGGACCGAGATTGTTCCGGTTCTGGGCTCTGTAACCGATGCGCGGCTGACGCGGGCGGTACTGGCGCTGCATCAGATCGACACGGTGTTTCATGCCGCGGCGTATAAGCATGTGCCACTGGTGGAACAGAACCCGATCGCGGGCATTTCGAACAATGTCTTTGGCACTCGCAGTCTGGCGGATGCCTGTGTCGATGTCGGTGTGCAGCGGTTCATCCTGATCTCGACTGACAAGGCGGTTCGCCCGCGCAACGTAATGGGCGCATCCAAACGGCTGGCCGAACTGGTGGTGCAGGACCGGGCCAAGCGCAGCATGACCACGCGGTTTTCCATCGTGCGGTTCGGCAATGTGCTGGGATCATCCGGGTCGGTCATTCCGTTGTTCCGCGAACAGATCGAACGGGGAGGCCCGGTGACCCTGACGCATGAGGATGTTACCCGGTATTTCATGACCATTGCTGAGGCGTCGAATCTGGTTCTGCTGGCCGGATCTTTTCTGGAGGCCGGCATCGGCGCCCCCGCGGGGCAGCATGCGGCGGATGTGTTTGTTCTGGACATGGGCAAGCCGGTAAAAATCCGCCAGCTGGCGGAACAGATGATCCATGGCGCAGGCTATACGGTGCGGGATGAAGACAATCCCGATGGCGACATCGAGATTGCGATCATCGGCCTTCGAACCGGCGAAAAGATGCATGAAGAGCTGTTGATCGGGCAGGGCCTGCTGACCACGCCGCACCCCAAGATCCTGCACGCCGCCGAAGAAAGCCTGGCCGAGCTGGAGATGGCGCATGCCTTGCGCGAGTTGGGCGGGTTTATGGCCACAGGCGATGTGACCGGCCTTCGTCAGCTGACGATGCAACTGGTTTTGCCCAAAGAGGCCGCACCGCTGCCCATCCTGACTGCGACACGCGCGACATAGCTGGGCCATTCCTCAGCGTCCGCAGGGGGCGACTCTTGCCGAAAGCGACGTTGCACCGCATTATGTCGGCAATGAGAAAAAGGGCAGTCACCAGAATGAACCTGCACATCCGGGCCTTGGCTTTTGTTGTTGCGCTGTGCATGGCAACGGAAACGGGCCACGCCGAAATGCGCCCCACGCTGTCCTTTTCGGGCGTGCCTGGCGTGATCGACATGCCCTCGGGCGAGGCGATGCGCGATGGCATGATCGGCATCACCGCGTCGATGATCGGGCCGCAATACCGCACGACCCTGACGTTTCAGTTTACGCCACGGCTGACGGGCAGCTACCGCTTCACCTCAAACGGGAATTGGAGCGATGTGGTCAATACCGATGGGTATGAAACCTATAACGACCGCAGTTTTGACCTGCGGTTTCTGGTGCTGAAGGAAACTGCCTATCTGCCATCGGTAACCATAGGCCTGCAGGATTTCATCGGCACCGGGCTGTTTTCGGCGGAATATCTGGTTGCGACCAAGACGTTTTCCGACCGGGTCAAGGTGACTGCCGGTCTGGGCTGGGGACGGTTAGGGTCGTATGGCGATATCGGCACCCCATTCGGCGCGCGCCCGCCGGTCGTGCTGGGTCAGGGCGGCAAGCCGTCGTTGGATCAGTGGTTCCGCGGCCCGGCGGCCCCGTTCATGGGGGTGGAATGGAAGATCAACGACCGGTGGACGGCGAAGGCCGAATATTCATCGGATGACTATGCGCTGGAATCCGGCGTGCATCAGATATTTGAACGCAACAGCCCGTTCAACTTTGGCGTTGAATACCAGCGCGGCGATCAGATGCGCATTGGCCTTTATTCGATGTATGGCTCAGAGATCGGGCTGAGTTTCAATCTGGTTCTTGACCCAAAACGGCGGCCGTCGATGGGCATTCTGGGTCCGGCCCCGGTGGCTGTGGGCACGCGGCCGTCGCGCAGTTCTGATCCGGGCGCCTATGATGGCGGCTGGGTGCAACAGCCGGATGCCGGTGAAATCCTTTATTCCAAACTGTCCAAGCGTTTAGCAGTTGATGGCATGACGATTGAACATCTGTCCTATTCCGCCGGAAAAGTGCATCTGCGCGTCAAGAGCGCCCAGATTGACGCAGGCCCGCAGGCCATTGGCCGGGCTGCACGGGCGCTTAGCCAGGTGATGCCCGCCTCGGTCGAAGTATTTGAGATTGTTCCGGTTGTGCGCGGTATGGGCACATCAAAAATCACCATCCGCCGGTCAGATCTGGAAGCGCTGGAGCATCAGCCCGCGAATGATGCCGCCTTGCGGGACCGGGTACAGATTACGGATGCCGGGCCAGTGCCGGACGGTGGCCTAGGTTATGGCGATGCCTACCCCAAGTTCAAATGGAGTGCGACGCCAGCCTTTCGGATCAGCCAGCCGATGGTTGGAGAGGTGGGGCTGCGCTTTTCGGCCAGCTATCAGCTGACGCCCGGGTTGGTCGTGTCGGGATCGGTATATCAGGGCCTCGCCGACAACCTGGACGAATATATCTTCCGACTTGAGGATGTCTCAAAGCTGCCGCATGTCCGCAGTGACGGGCATCAATACAACGTTGAGGGCACGACGGCGGTCGAACGCCTGACGCTGGCCTGGTATGCCAAGCCGGGCGACAATCTTTATTCGCGGGTAACCTTGGGCTATCTGGAGCGGATGCACGCCGGCATCTCAGGTGAAGTACTGTGGAAGCCTGTCAACAGCAGATTGGCATTGGGTGCAGAGGTGAATTATTCGATGCAGCGTGACCGTGACGGGGGCTTTGGCGTTTCCGAATATGACTATGGGATCGCCACCGGTCATCTGTCGGCCTATTATGACTTTGGCGGCGGCTATCTGGGGCAATTGGATGTTGGTCGCTATCTGGCAGGCGACTCGGGTGCCACCATTTCATTGGACCGGGAATTCGGCAATGGGGTGAAGGTGGGCGCCTTTGCAACGCTAACGACCGCCAGCGCTGTCGAATTTGGCGAAGGCTCATTTGACAAGGGCCTGCGCATCACCATCCCGATGAACTGGGTCTTGGGACAGCCCGACCGTAGAGAAGTGACCACAACGCTTCGTCCACTGCAGCGCGATGGCGGCGCGCGTCTGGATGTCGAAGGTCGGCTTTATGAGTCGATCCGCGATTATCAC